>NZ_CP013197.1:639883-959825 GCF_001886855.1 Spiroplasma citri | reverse complement strand
TATTTTAGCTTTAAAAACAAACAGTGGCATTTATGGGCAGTTACCAACTTATGGGGAGCGCTTAAGCCATTATTATTCATATTTTACGACGCAAACAAATTATTTAGTTTTTGTTTATTTTGTTTTTTATTTATTTCAAAAAAAATTTAAAAATACAAAACCAGATTTTATTATTCGATTAATGGTAACAGTTTATATTACAATGACAATGCTAGTATTTTGATTAGGGTTAGCAGTTCAAGGTGATATAGTAACAAATATGAGTGTTTATGAATGAATTTCAACATTTATTTTGCATACCATTATTCCAATTGCGATGATTTTAAGTTACATTGTCACAGCTGGTGATACATTTTACAAATTTGAAATCCATCATAAAACAAATTATTGATTAATTTGTTTATATCCAACCCTATATTTAATTTGTATTTTAATTCGTGGTTATATTCGGCACAGTGATCACCAACCAGACAATACTTTATTTCCTTATTTTTTCTTAAATTTTTATGCAACAAATGGCTTTGCTTTGTTAGCTGTTGGATCAGTATTAATTTTTACGCTATGTACTTCATTTCAATATTTTTATATTTGAATTAATAACTTATTTTATTTTCGCAAGCAAATTAAAGAAAATAATATTACAAAAGTTGACCAAATTAAAATTATGATAAATATTAAACAACATCGCCAATTAGATCAAAAAGGTAAAATTGCCATGATCCTAGCGATTTTAGTTGCTATTTTTAACATTATTTTTTCGGTTCTATATTATGTTTATCGTGATATGTGGTCAAAAATCTTAAATTATCCTTATCAAAAAGAACTTGTTTTAGCTTTCAGTATTATTATTAGCATTTTTAGCATTATTACATTACTTTTTTCCATTTTAGGATTAAAAAATTTTTATTGAGCTCGAATTGTTGTTGGTTTTTGTTCAATTGCGTTAGTATGTTTTAATTGAATTTGAATTCTTGGTCCTGTCTTTGATATTATAATTGCAACATTATGTTTAAATAATCACAAATATTCAAAAGCAGATTTAGATGCTTATTTAGCAACACACCAACAACCATTAAAATATAAAGCAAAAATAATTCCTAATGAAATAATTTCTTTTGATGAAGATGAAAAATAATCTTTCTAGAAGATTATTTTTTTGTTAAATTAAAATGCTCTTTTAAAAATTGAGTATAAGTAGTTGTTGGCATTATTTTTTTATATTTACGGGCTAGTGCTTTAACATCTTCACTGGCTCCTAAGGGGAATGATAAATGATATTTTGTTTCAAGTTCATTAATTTTAATTAGAAAAACTGCACGACTTAAAATAGCGCTACAAGCAATGGCTAATGATTTTTCTTCTCCTTTAGTGATAAAAACAAGGTTATCTTTTATAATTGAACTCATTTTAGTTTGTTGTAAATATTCAAAATATTTTGTTTCATTAACAAATTGGTCAATAAAAATTGTTTTATTAGTTAACTGATATTTTGCTAATAATTGGACTAAAGCTTGATTATGGGCTAAGGTTTTAATAATATGGGCGTTTTGGTATTTAGTATATCATTTATTATAAAGTTCATTATTAATAATAATAGTGATACTTTTGACCATTTTTTTAATTTTTGGGGCTAAACTTAAAATTTGTTGTTTTGCCATCTTTTTACTATCTTTGATTGGTAACTTTGATAATTCATTAAAAGTTGCAATAGGAAGATAAGAAGCTGTAACAACTAGCGGACCAAAAATATCGCCAACACCAACTTCGTCATTACCAATAACATCTTTTTGAAAATATGTAACTGGAGCAGAGACATTTTTATTTGGTAAAGAACTGGTTAAGGATGGAAAAAAACGCTGTGCTTCTTTTTCAGCTTGATAGCCTTGGAACAAAACACTTTTTGTTTTATAAATTGTAATAATAATTCCATTTTTATTAAAAACACTAACTTTATTGGGATCTGTATTATTAATTACATAAGTTTGATAGGCAGTACTAATCGCTTTAATAATTGTGGAATCAACTTTTTTAAAACTGATATTATTCATATGATGGCCCTCATTGTTTTCTTTTATAAAATTATTATATCGTTTTTCATCCTTTTTTGTTAAAATATTAATAAGTTATCAAACGGAGGAAAAAATTATGATTAAAAATGTTGGTATTGATATTATTCAAAATAAACGAATTAAACTATCGACAGCATTCATTCAAAAAGTATTAAGTCCAGTTGAAATAAAACAATATGCAGCTTTTTTTAATAAAAATGCTCAACGACAATTTTTAGCAGGCCGATGAGCAGTAAAAGAAGCTTTAATTAAAACCTTAGAAACTAAAGTAATTTTAAACGAAGTAACAATTTGTTTAAAAGATGATAATAATCTTCATGTTGAAGGTCTTTCGTTAAAACAAAATGAACTTGTTCATGTTTCCCTTAGCCATGAGCGAGATTATAGTGTTGGCTTTGCAATTTTTTCAACTTTTTAACAATTTTTAATAATTGTTTTTTTGTTTTTTTTGACAAAAGTAGAGTATAATGATAGTGAAGAAATTTACAAAAAGAGGGAGAAAACATTAATGAATTATTCATTTGATGATATATTATTTAAAGACTTTTGTAGTAACCCTTTTATTCGTCAATGAATTCTTGAAAATAGATATATCAGTGATGGTGTCTTGAAGTTCTTTTTATGAATGTTTATTTTTTCTGCCTTTTTTTTATTTACAATTCTTTCATCATGAACTTTTTTACATTATAAAAGTAAAAAAATTAGTGCTTCGCGTAGTTTACTAAATTTTGTTTCAATTATTGGTGGAATTAGTACTTTTTTCTTTAGTAAATTAATTTGAAATTTAGTGTTAGTACCAGACTATTCAATTGATCCAAGTTATTATCGAATATTATTAACAGGATATTCATATGTACAATTAACCATTACCATGGCTATGATTTTCAATAGTCGGCGTTTAGTTTCGCTTTTGTTATATATTGTTTATGCTTCACCGTTTGTTATTATTGGCCCCGTTATTCTTAATAATTTTAATGATGTGAATCTTCGCTATGATAAAGAATTATTTATTTTATTAACCATTTTAGTAATAACTATTTTTATTGCTAGTTTACAATTATGTGGTCTTTTAACTCGCCAAGATGAAAAAAGCAATGTTATTCGTTTTGTTATTATTTTAATTCTTTTTAATATTATTAATAATACTTCAAAATTATCAATTCCAATGATGTTAGAAGAAAATATTAAATTGCGTCAATTGTTCCAACAAATTTACTCTATTGCAACATTAATTGTGGATTTATTTGCCATATTTATTTTAGTATTGTATTTGCAGCAGTTGTTAAGTCGTTCAAAAGATGAGATTTATCAACTTGAAAATTTAGATTCAATTAAAATTTTAACATTGCAGCAGCTTAATCCGAATTTGCCATTAATTAATTTTTCAAAGGAAGAAATTAATCCTAATGATTGGACATTAAAAATGTTGAATTAAAAATATTTGTTATTTTTTGATTTACTTATTTTTATTTATTTAAAAATTATAAAACCTTGAAAAACAAACAATTTTTAATTAAAACACAATAATAAAAAAATGAACAGAAACCAAATGAACAGCCAAAAATGTTATTTATCTTTGATAAATAACATTTTTATTTGTTTGTTTAAAACAAAATATGTTATAATTTTATTGCTTGTATTCAATAAAATTAATGATATACAATACACATTTATGGATTAATTTGCCTAGTGCTATTTGTTTTAATAAGATAGTGGTAAATGTTAGAAATAAATGGATGTTTTAACGAAAAGGAGAATTAAATAGAAATATGGCAAAAGAATTAACAAGAGAAATGTTATGAGAAGCTGGTGCTCAGTTTGGACATCAAACAAAACGATGAAATCCAAAAATGAAACCATATATTTATGGTGAAAAGAATAAGATTCACATTATTGATTTACAACAAACATTATGAAGATTAGAAGATGTTAAAAAATTAATGGCAAATATTGCTGCCCGCAAAGGAAAAATCTTATTTGTTGGAACAAAAAAACAAGCAAAATGAATTGTTAAGGATGCAGCAGAACGTTGCGAATCTTTTTATGTTAATCAACGTTGATTAGGAGGAACATTAACAAACTTAAAAACAATTCATTTACGTGTTAAACGATTATGAAATATTGAACGCCAAGAAAAAAATGGTGAATTAAAATTGTTACCAAAAAAAGAGCAAATGTTAATTAAAAAAGAAAAAGATAAATTAGAAAAATTCTTAGGTGGAATTAAAGGGATGAAGGAATTACCACAAGCATTATTTGTGGTTGATCCAAAAGAAGAACATATTGCTGTTCGAGAAGCACGTAAATTACGAATTCCAGTCATTGCTATTTGTGATACAAATGTTGACCCAGACCCAATTGACTATATTATTCCAGCAAATGATGATACTTCACGTTCAATTGCAATTATTACTCATCATATTGCTGATTTATATGGTGATGCAATGGGGATTAAAATGCCAGAACCTCAATTTAAACCAAGTGAATTTACTCGCCGTGATGGTGATGAGAATCGTAATTCACGTGGTGGACAATACGATAATCGAAGAATGAGCGGAAGAAATGAACGTGGAAGAGACACACATTATTCACATAAAGCACCAAATTCAGGAAAAGAAGAGGCACCTGTTGGAACAGAACCTGTTGCAACAACATCAGCACCAAGTTTTAATTTCAATACAATTAATGTAGTTGATAATGATTTAGAGAAAACATTATCAAAATTAAAAGTTGATGAGTTAGAAATTCTTAGTGAAGGATTTGCTTTACCAAAAGCAAAAAAAGCTGAAATGGTTAGTGAATTAAGCAAGCATTTAACAATTGTTGATAATAAAATAGTAAAAAAATAACATAAAAATTAGATTGTATTAAATGGTTAGTTTCAATACAAGCACCTTAAATTTGAAAGGAGAATTAGTATGGAAGTTACTGCACAATTAGTAAAAGAATTAAGAGATAGAACAGGAGCCGGAATGCTAGATTGCAAAAAAGCATTAGAAGATACTGGCGGGAATATTGAAGAAGCAATTACATGGTTACGTGAAAAAGGCATTACCAAAGCGGCTAAAAAATCTGATAGAGTTGCTGCAGAAGGATTAGTAGGTTTAGTAACTAAAGGTGATAAAACAGTTATTTTTGAAGTTAATTCAGAAACTGATTTTGTTGCAAAAAATAAACAATTTTTAGATTTAATGGCAACCGTAGGAGAAACCTTAATTAATAATGACCCAAAAACTGTGGAAGATGTATTAAAAGTGTCAGTTAATGGTGAACCATTAGAAACTGTTATTGTTCATGCTATTGCAACAATTGGTGAAAAGATTACTTTACGCCGTTTTAAAACAGTGCATTTAAAAACAGATCAATCACTAGGAGTTTATTTACATTCTAATAATCGTATTGCAACTGTTTTAATTTTTAGTGGTAAGATTGACGAAACAATTGGAAAACAACTAGCAATGCATGTTTCTGCAATGCGACCACAATTTATTTCACGAGATGACATTTCAGTAGATTTTTTAAATAGTGAAAAAGCAATTTTAACTGCTGAAGCAAAAAATGATCCAAAAAATGCTGGAAAACCAGATAATATTTTAGAAAAAATGGTTGAAGGGCGTTTAAATAAACAATTAGCAGAAATATCATTTTTAGACCAGGTTTTTGTTGTTAATCCTGATCAAAAAATTAGTGATGTTATAAAAGCAAATAATGTTAATGTCGTTGATATGATTCGTTATGAAGTTGGCGAAGGAATTGAAAAAGAAGAACTTGATTTTGCTTCAGAAGTAATGGCACAAGTTCTCAAGTAAGAATAATTGTGATAGAAAGGAAAGCCTAAAAGTGGAAAATACTGAAAAAGGAACAATAATTGCAATCTCAATGGCAGCATTCTTATTTGTTGTAGTTAGTTTATCAATTATTGGTTATTTAATTAGTTTTACAAAACGAGAATTTAAACCACGTTTTATTAATAAAAAAATTTTAATTATTTTATTTACAGTGTTAGGAATTAATTTACCAATTGTTATTCTTGGATTTTTATTCCAATTTGTTATTAATTTATCATCAACTGCACCGTTAATTATTATGATTGTATTGGCTTTTGGTTTAACAGTTGGGGTAGGAATTTATATTTTCTTATTTTTACAACTAATTGCCGTTGGAATTGATGAAAAAGAAATTGCTTTTTTAGGAGAACGAATTTTAATTCGAAAAATTACTCGTGTTGAACGCAATGATAAAACAAATCAATTAGTAATTTATTATATTGAAGGAAGCCGTAGTAAAAAGAAATGTCGTTTTTCTTTAGCAAGTCAAGCGGGACAATTTATGTTTAATAATGTTAATTTATTAAATCAAGAAATTATGCCATTTGTTGATGGTCAAGCCGAGCCAGAATTAAAAGTTAGTGAACAAGAAAACAGTGAAGCACCAGTTTCTGAACCAAAAGAAGACGAAAAAACAAAAAAAGATTAAGCAATTTATTTGGAAAATCTTTTTTTGTTTTTTTAAGAAATATTTATTGTTTTTTTTAAAAAATTATTGTACAATTGCTACTATAAGGGAAAGAAAAAAAGAAAGATATAAATTGTATAAAGTAGGGTTAGAAGCAATTAATAATTATTATTAATGTTATTTTTCTCTTATATATTCAATGTAATTTTAATTACATTTGCTTTTAATAAAAACACTACTTAATAGAGAAAGGAAATATAAGAAATGAAAAAACTTTTATCGATTTTAGCAGTTTTTGGTGTATCAGCTGTCGGAACAACATCAGTGGTTGCATGTAATAAAACTGAAAGTAATAATTTATCAATAGTTAAAACAATTGCAGTACCTGCAACTGTAGCAACAGCAAACCCAAAACAAGTTACAAACGCTGAAATTAAAACAGCGTTAGAAGCTAATGTTTTAAAAGCAGTGCAAGGAGTTGTAAAAACAGCAACAGCAGCTGATTTTCAATTTGATGTTTATCAAGACAACAAAGGTACATCATTAACAACAATTAATTTAGAAGAAGGTAACGTTGAAGTTTATGTTCAAATTACTCCAGCAAAAGATAAAACTGTTGTTATTGGTGAAACAGGATACATTAAAGTAACTTTACCAAAAATAAAAGTAGATATTTCAGGTGTAGTAATAGATCAACAAATTGTAGAAATTAAAGCAGCAGACCCAAAACAAGTTACAAAAGATGAGTTAAATGCAGTTAATACTTATGCAACTCTTGCAAGTGCTGTTTTAGAGGCTATAAAAAATAAAGCACCAAATGCAGGAGCAAGTGATTTTGAAATTACAAATAATTGTGATGCGGGAGACTATTCAGCTCAAAAAGATGTTAAAGTAACAGTTAAAGCAAAAGATGAATCACCAAACATTTCTGGTGAATTTAAAGTTAATGCAAAAGTAAAAGCTACATTAGCACCACCAAAAGCAGGATAAGAATTAACTTTTTCTTATTTAGAACAAAATAAAAAACACTTATTAAAGTGTTTTTTATGTTTTTTAGTTAAAAAAATCTTTACAATCTTAGAATATCAACTAAAATTAATATAAACAAGATAAAACAAGCAAAAGAGAAGGAGAAAAAGCATGCTTAAAAAAATTGGAATTTTAACATCTGGTGGTGATTCACAAGGGATGAATGCTGCAATTGCGGGAGTTATTAAAACAGCACATGCAAAAGGACTAGAAACATATATTATTCGTGATGGTTATTTAGGATTAATTAATAATTGAATAGAAGTTGTTGATAATAATTTTGCGGATAGTATTATGCTTTTAGGGGGAACTGTGATTGGAAGTGCACGCTTACCGGAATTTAAAGACCCAGAAGTACAAAAAAAAGCTGTTGATATTTTAAAAAAGCAAGAAATTGCGGCATTAGTAGTTATTGGTGGTGATGGTAGTTATCAAGGTGCTCAACGGTTAACAGAGCTGGGAATTAATTGTATTGCTTTACCGGGAACAATTGATAATGATATCACTTCATCAGATTATACGATTGGGTTTGATACTGCAATTAATATTGTTGTTGAAGCAATTGACCGCTTGCGTGATACAATGCAATCACATAATCGTTGTTCAATTGTTGAAGTAATGGGTCATGCTTGCGGTGATATTGCTTTATACGCTGGGATTGCTGGTGGAGCAGATATTATTTCAATTAATGAAGCTGCTTTATCTGAAACAGAAATTGCTGATCGGGTTGCAATGTTACATCAAGCACAAAAGCGAAGTGTCATTGTTGTTGTTAGTGAAATGATTTATCCAGATGTGCATAAATTAGCAAAATTAGTTGAAAGTAAAAGTGGTTACATTACTCGTGCAACAGTTTTAGGGCACACTCAACGGGGTGGTAATCCAACGGCAATGGACCGTTATCGTGCTTTTCAAATGGCACAATTTGCTGTTGAACAAATTATTGCAGGCGTAGGTGGTTTAGCAATTGGAAATCAAGGTGATCAAATTATTGCTCGTCCAATTATGGAAGCATTAAGTATTCCGCGTTCATCACGGAAAGAAATTTGAGCTAAATTTGATCAATTAAATCAGAATATTTATCAAAAATCATAATTTTGCGATAAAATAAGGTGGTAAGATATTTTTAGAAGGAGTTTGTCAAAAGAATGGATAAATTTAATATTAACGAGAAAATGAAAAGAACGAAAATTATTACAACAATTGGGCCAAGTACACATTCACCGGGTGCCATTGAAGAATTGTTTAAAACAGGAATGACAACAATTCGCTTAAACTTTTCACATGGAGATCATGCTGAACAAGGAGCACGAATTGTATGAGCACGAGAAGTTAGTGCTAAAATTGGAAAACCAATTTCAGTGTTATTAGATACGAAAGGACCAGAAATTCGTGCTGGAATAATGAAAGGTGGGAAACAAGAAATTGTTGCTGGAGCAACAGTTACGATTTATTCATTACCAACAGAATATCAAAACCGTGAAGGAACTGGAACAGAAATCACTGTTTCATATGATATGTCACAAGATTTAAAAGTTGGTGATGTGGTGCTAGTTGATGATGGAAAATTACAGTTAAATGTTACTGGTATTAAACCAGGCATTATTGAAACAAAAGCTTTCAACCATCATATTGTTAAAACAAACAAACGAATTAATTTACCAGGGGTTGACTTTACATTACCATTTTTAGCTGAAAAAGATATTAATGATATTAAATTTGGAGTTGAACAAGGGATTGACTATATTGCAGCATCATTTGTTAACACAGCTGGTAATATCAAAGAAATTCGCAAATTATTAAAAGAGTGTAAAGCTGAACATGTTCAAATTATTGCCAAAATTGAATCACAAATTGGAATTAATAATATTGATGAAATTATTGCCGCCGCTGATGGAATTATGGTTGCACGAGGAGATTTAGGTTTAGAAATTCCTTATTATGATGTTCCATATTGAGAAAAAATTATTATTCGTAAATGTCGTGAAGCAGGGAAAATTGTTATTGTTGCAACACAAATGTTAGAAACAATGACAGAAAATCCATCACCAACGCGAGCAGAAGTAACTGATGTTTATTTTGCAACAGAATTAGGTTCTGATGCAACGATGTTAT
Organism: Spiroplasma citri; assembly: GCF_001886855.1. Classification (NCBI taxonomy): domain Bacteria; kingdom Bacillati; phylum Mycoplasmatota; class Mollicutes; order Entomoplasmatales; family Spiroplasmataceae; genus Spiroplasma; species Spiroplasma citri. The sequence continues at coordinate 950,157 of NZ_CP013197.1, read as the reverse complement.
CAGGTGAATCAGCAAATGGTGATTATCCGTTTATTGCTGTTCATACAATGGCAATGATTAACAAACGAGCAGAGCATGAATTTTATTCAAAATTGTACTATGAAAAGCAATTAGAAGACGCTATGAATTCAACAACAGGCCCACGCGCTGATATTGCTAAAAAATTAGCAAATAAATGTAAAGATGGAAAATATGAGTATGCCGTTGTTGTCTCAAATACAGGGGAATTATTAAAAACAATTTCAAAATTCCGCCCAAATGTGGTAATTTTAGGAGTTAGTCCATTACCAGAATTATATACTGCCTTTGGATCATGACATTCAATTTTTATGAATAAAGTTGATAATTATGAAGCATTTAAAACAGATGAAAAAGCAATTTGTGAAGTGGCAAAAAAATGAGGGGCAAAAATTGGTTCAACAATTCTATTTGCTCGCAATGAAGAAATTAAAGAAATTACAATTAAATAATTAAACTAGTTACCCATGGTCTAATATTCCTCTTTTCTCAGCAAGTTAAGGGTGATGGAAGCTTAATAAAAGAATGATTAGATTACTAGTAACAGCAATTAGTTTACGTTTAAGCACTTTTCGTTATTAAGTGTGAAAGATAAATTAGGTTAAATCCTAATTTAATTAGGATGGTACCGCGAAGAACTCGCTCCTAGTATTATTGCTTTAAGTAATATTGGGAGTGAGTTTTACTTTTTGGAAAGGAAGATGACAAATGATTAAAATTACATTACCGGATGGTCAAGTTCGTGAATTTAATACACCACAAACAATTCATGCTATAGCAAGTAGTATTGCATCAAGTTTAGGAAAAGCTGCCTTTGGTGGAGTTTTTGCTGGTCAAGTTCGTGGTTTAGACTATTTAGTAACAACTGATGGAACATTAGAAATTATTACTGATAAATCACCGCTAGCTTTAGCAATTTTGCATTATACAACAGCATTAATAACAGCAAAGGCAATTACTAATTTATATCCAACTGCTAAAATTGCTAAAATTGCCGCACAAGATGATACCTTTTTAGTTGACTTTGATGTGGAACCACATTTAAAAGAAACTGATCTTAGTGCTTTAGACCAGGAAGTAACAAAGTTAATTAATAATAATCTTGTTATTAAGCCTGTTTTAGGGGCACTAGCCGATGCAAAAAAATGATATAATAACAATCCCTATTTATTAACTTTTTGTGCAGAAACAGGGGCAGAACAAGGTGGATATTTACTTGGGAATGAATTGTATTTGCCAAATACTTATCCAGTTACAAGTTTGAAACATATTAAAGTCCTCAAACTTTGAAGCTTAGCAGGAGCATATTGACAAGATGATGCTAAAAATAAAATGTTGCAACGATTAACTGGAAGTTCACATTTTTCACGTGAATTATTTGAACAAGTATTATTCGCATATGAAGAACGAAGAGAGCGTGATCATCGTAAAATTGGGAAGGATTTAGAAATTTTTACTTTTGATAAATTAGTTGGACCCGGTTTACCGATTTGGTTACCAAATGGTATGGCATTAAAAAAAGTGCTCCAAGAATATATCCGAGAAAAAGAATGAGAATATGATTTTACTGAGGTTGATACACCAGTTATTGGAACTAGTGAAATGTATAAAATTTCTGGTCACTGGGATCATTACCAAGAAAATATGTTTGCCCCAATGGCACAAAATAATGAAATTAGTGTTTTACGTCCAATGGCTTGCCCTCATCATATTGCTGTTTATAATTATAAACAACGTAGTTATCGTGAGTTACCATTACGAATTGCTGAGCATGCTATTTTACATCGATATGAGACATCAGGAAGTTTAACAGGTCTAGAACGAGTACGAATGATGCAATTAACTGATTCGCACATCTTTTTACGTCATGACCAGTTGAAAGAAGAGTTTAAACGTTGTTTTAAATTAATTAATGAAGTTTTAACAGATTTAAAAATTACTGTTGATTATTACTCATTGTCATTACGTGATCCAGCAAATAAGGAAAAATATTATGATGATAATCAAATGTGAAATCATGCTGAACAAATGTTGCAAGAAGCATTAGATGATTTAAAAATTCCATATGTGCCAATGATTGGAGAAGCAGCATTTTATGGACCAAAGTTGGATATTCAAATTAAGGCAGCATTAAACCATGAAATTACTGTTTCAACCTTACAATTTGATTTTTTATTACCAAAAAAATTTAATTTAAGTTATATTGATGAAACAGGGGCAAAAGCAATGCCAGTAATGTTACATCGTGGTTTAATTGGGACTTATGAGCGTTTTATAGCAATTTTATTAGAACAAACAAAAGGAGTTTTACCATTTTGATTAGCTCCAAAACAAATTGTCATAATTCCAGTTAATAATGAGCATCATTTGGAATATGTTAATGAATTACACCAACAATTTAAAAAGTTAAAATTACGTACAACAATTGATGATCGTGATGAACGTTTAAGTTATAAAATTCGAGAAGCACAAGTTGCTAAAATTCCATATCAAATCGTTATTGGTGATCAAGAACGCGATAAAAAAATGATTACTTATCGAATTTACGGGCAAGAAGATCAAATTACTACTACTTTTGATAAATTTATTATTTTAATTAATGAGCAGATTATTAATAAAATTTAAAAAAAATATTTTTTTCAGGAAAATTTTATTTCATTTTTTTATTTTTTTCGCACCCCAAAATTATGATAAACTAAGAGTGGAAAAAACTTTTTAATGGATAAATATTTGCTAATATTTATATTTAGTTTTTATAATAAATATTATAAAGCAAAACGAGAATTATAATGTTAAATTGTTTAACTGAAAAGGATTGTTACTTTAGTTGTTGTCTGCATCAACAACTAAAATTGTTATAAATTTACAATTAACAAAAACAAGTATTTTGTCGTATTAATTAATTTTAAGAAAAACAATTACCCTCTCTTTGACATCACAGCTTTAACTTTATTTTTAACACAAGATATTTTCTAGTTTATTGTATTTATGGTAAGGTTAGAATAATACGAGAAAAATTGGTAAAGAAATGGCAGTTAATCTTTTTGAAATTGATTATTTACAATTATGTTTTTCTGATTTAGGTTCAAATTATATTAAACAATCAGAAATGACAGATATTATTTTATATCAAAATGAAATCCAAGTTGATAAATTACGATTTAATTATCATCAAAGCCATTTAGAAAAAGAATGAGATTCATTTAAACTTAAAATTGTTAATCCAACTGTGGCAACAGAAGTTTTTAATACTTGTTTAAAATTAAATTTTGCTCTAACAAACAAAATTAAGGTTCTTTGTAAATTAAAACCTCAGGGAAAAATGATTATCCGTTGTATTGCAAGTATTAGCCAAATTGTGCCATCTTCGCCAGTTTCTTTTGCAATTAATATTTTAAATCAAACGTATTAAAAAATATCTATATTGAAAATTTCTGCTTAAAAATGATTTTTAATAATAATCATTTATATATTATTTGTTTTAAATAACAAATAATATTTTTATTATATTTTTCTTTATTAATAAAATAGTTGGTGCTATTTAGAACGGAGGAACTATAAATGAGTAAATTATTAACAACAACTCCGCAAGAAGAGGGGTTTTATTTACCAGGAGAAACAAGCAATCATATCCAAACTTGAATGATATGACCGCATATGAAGGACAAACAACAGAAAGACGCTTTTCCTGCGCAAAAAATTTTTGCATTAGTTGCTAAAATTATTAGTAATTATGAACCAGTCCAAATGATTGTTAATGAACAGAATTACTTACGAGTTAAAAAAATGCTAGCAAATAGTAATATTAACTTAATAAAAACACATTATTATGATAGTTGGGCGCGTGATATAGGAGCACTTTATTTATTAAATGAAAAGGGAGAACACCGTGCGGTTAGTTTTGAATTCAATGGCTGAGGAATGCAAAATAGTTTAATGTTAAAAGCAAAAAATTTTAAATGAGACTATAATGTGGACAATAAAGTGGCTATTACAATGGCCAATACTAGTGGTCTTGATTATTATGTTTGTCCATTGGTGTTAGAAAGTGGGAGTATTAATGTTGATGGAGAAGGAACATTATATACAACAGAAGAATGTTTATTAAACCCTAACCCAATATCCGACTTTAACAAAACTTGAAATTAAACAATATTTAAAGCAATATTTAAATGTTAAAAAAATTATTTGAATTCCGCGCGGACTATATAATGATGAAGCGTGTGGTCATATTAACAATTTACTTCAAATTGTTGAGCCAGGACATGTATTATTAGCATGAACAGACAATAAAGATGATCTACAGTATGAACGAAGTGTAGAAGCTTTGTCATTGTTAGAATCAACAACTGATGCCAAAGGACGAAAACTAAAAATTACTAAAATTTATCGACCAATTCCATTATTTTTAACACAACGAGAAGCAATTGATCATGAATCTAGTTTATGTTTTAAACACCGAATGCCAGGTTTCCGCCCTTCCGCTAGTTATCTTAATTTTCATTTTGTCAATAAAGCGTTAATTTCTCCAATTTTTGGTGACCCAGTGTATGATCAAAAAGCAATTATGGTATTACGAAAATGTTTTCCAAAGCGGAAAGTAATTCCTATTTATGCATGCGAAATAATTATTGGTGGTGGGTATGGTATTACGAAAATGTTTTCCAAAGCGGAAAGTAATTCCTATTTATGCATGCGAAATAATTATTGGTGGTGGGGGCATTAATTCAATGACACAATCAGAATTTTAATCTTAAAATTCTAATATTTGTTTGTTTTTATCTTTACAAATATAATAATTATGGTACTATACGTTATTAAGGTGATAATAAATGCAAATGTTAAAACTTACTTAATTAATTGGAAATTATCTTATTAATTAAGTAAGTTTTTTTATGTTTATTAGAAATCAGGAAAGTGAGGTTATTTTTAATGAAAAATAAAAGTTTATTTAATTTAGAAAATTAAAGTGAATATGATGTTCATGGAATATTGACGACACCATTACAATTTAAAAATAATGAAAAAAAGTAAACTATCAACAAACAAAAATTGTGGCAAATCTTTTTTTCGAACCATCAACAAGAACACATTATTTGTTTGATGTTGCAGCACATAAATTAGGTTGTAAAACATTAAATTTTAATGAATTGTATAATGTACGATGAAGATGCAGAATCAATTAGCAAAATGATTGGAGATAAAACTGTTATTACATCTTCACTTTCCTTATCAGATTCAGGGCAAGGTGGTAGTAATAAAACAAGTTCGGGTGAACAATTATCTTACCACATAATTTATTTGACCCATATGTTTAATAATGTTGCTTTTTTTAAAAAAGCGTAAAATCAATCTTAGTGTTAACAAATTAGACATAAAATATGTGAGGATTATGATGTTATATCGGCTAAAAAATTCAATTATATGAGCAGATATTTTAAGTTTTAGTTTTGGCTTCTTAGGAGTTACTTTTGGAATCCTAAGTGTTTTAGCCTTAGAACCATTTTGAAGTGTTTATGCGAATATTCGTGATGACCAATCTTTTGCCTTAACAGCTTAGGATTAAAATTATATAATAGAACAAAAAATAGAACAAAAAATAGAACAAAAAATGAAACACGAAATGATAAACCTGAGGTTTTAAAATGTGAACGTTATTCATTTTATTGTGATTTTTTAAGTTTTATCTTTGGGATTATTGGTTTAATTTTTGGAATTATTAGTTTTGTAACATTGTTTCCAACTTTCTTTAATGAGTATACCTCATGATGAGCAACAATAACTTCCGTTTGTTTTGATGCTGTATCATGTGCTTTAGTTGGTGTTGCTATGAATTATTTTAATAAAGAAATTAAATTAACAAAATAGAAATTTTAAAGTTTTTTCCTTTTTTGACAATTATTTCGTTATAATATAATTAACTAGGTTCAATGGAAATGATTTAATAGTTTTGAAATAATTTATCAATTAGAAGGAAAAAATATAATGTTAAACAACCTTTCAAAGAAAATGAAGTTTATTTGACTAGGAATTTTAAGCGGAGTTCTTAGTATTTTTTTAATTCTAGGAATTGGCTTAACTGTTCCTGGGATGGGCTTAGAATCTTTAAAATTTATTAATAGTTTAAAAACCCAAATTCAACGAGCATTTCCGCATGGAAAGTTTGTAATAAATGGTAAGATTAAAATTTATGAAACACTTGCTAATACTGTTTTAAAATCATCGTATGAAGCTGATATTTTATCAGCCTTAAATTTTTACGAAAAACCAGAAGAAAACGAAGCAATAAAACAGAAATATTTACAGTTTGCTGCGACATGATTTTATAATCGTTGGGGGGCAACAATTGCAAAGCGAGAAAATATTGATTTATATGATATTGGGCTTGATTTAATCGAATTTGATAAAAGTGTTGCGACTAAATTTCATTCGTATGGTTATGTTCATACTGGAATGGAATGAATGTTTAGAAGTGGTGGAATTAACCAAATGTTTAGTTCAGGTTTAAAAGAACATGCATTAATTCAGCAAACAATTAATAATCAAGAAGATTATAATCAAATGATTGATAGTGTTGGACCTGACATCAATGGATTAGTTGTAAACAAATCAATTGGAACATATCTTGTTAATAATAAAGTTTGATTTTTAAATATGCAATTAAAAAACCTTGCTTATGGAATGACAGCGATGGCTGGCGAAAGTATTTTTGTTAATCCGGCTTTAACACTACAAGATATTATTGCTCCAATTACTGTGGATGATTTATATCACCCAAATTTTGTTAGTGCATTAAACACCACAAGAGCAGGAACTGTTTTTATTTTAATGTGACCATTTTTATTAATTAGCATTGGACCGCTTATTATTATCATTATTAGAAAAAAGAATTAACAAAGGAGAAAAAATTATGAAAAGATTTTTTACTTTACTTGCTGTTTTAAATGTAGCAACTGGGAGTACTGTTATGGTTGCGAGTTTTACCATTGCCCAAGGAGCACATCTTAACCCTGTTGATTCGTTATTATTAATTGGGAAAGATATTGATACATCAAAAGCAATTGATGATGCAAAAAGTAATTTACAATTTACAAATTATTATATTTTAGGGGATAGTTTAAGTGATTCGCATGGGATTGAAAAACTAGTCAAAAATAGTTTTAAATTAGATATTAAAATTGGCACTAATGATCCAAACAATTTAGAAAATTATCAAAATGGCAGTTTGTCAAATGGAAACACAGCTGCTGTATTATTAAATGCTAAGCTTGGTTTTGACAAAATTCGCCCAGGAATTCCAAATGATTATGCTGGTGATTTTGGCCGTAATTATGCAATTGGGGGGGCAACCGCTGTTGATGTGGTGGGAACATCCGGGATGTTATTAAACCGTGTTACAATTGAAAAACAAGCCCAAGCATTAGTTAGTCAGCATAAATTACGTTCAACAGACTTAGTTTTATTTGAAATTGGCGGTAATGATTTGTTTCAAATTATTGATACAACAGATCCACAAACAGAGTTAGCACTGATGCACCAAAGTGTTGAACGCATTAAAATCGCATTATTTACCTTATTAAATAATGGGATTCGAAAAATATTATTTTCTGATGCACCAAATGTTAGTGCAATCCCACGTTATAATAACCAAAATACAGATGATACTTTAAAAAAACGAGCAAATAATATTTCAACAGAGTTTCATGCGCGAGTAGCAAAAATGATTGAATTAGCAAATACATATTACAAGAATGCTATTCGTAACTGAGGATTATATGATAATTTATCTGTGCTAATGACTGAATTTAAAGCACGCCATCCAAAGGGAAATATAACAGTTAATTTTAATAATTTAAATTTAGATTTTATAAAAATTATTGAAGAAAAAATGTTAAATGCACAACGTAATCCGGCCCTGCCAGCAAATGCTAACATTGATGATTATTTCTTTTTTGATATTGTTCATCCAACAAGAGAGGTTCATCAGTTAGTAATGGAACATTATTATCAAACTATAAAGGAGTGAACTTAAAATGAAAAGATTATTAGCGTTTTTAGGAAGTCTAACATTAGTAACAACTTCAGTTGTACCAACTATTGGGTGTGTTAATCCTGAAACTAATCTTCCAAAATTACAACATTATCAAGCAAGTTTAGCAGCATTAAATAGTAAAGTTGCAAAAATGGCTTACATTAGTAATGACCATAAATATGATTTTAATTATTTAATGTCCCAGTTTGCTCAACCAATGTATTTAAAAGATTTACCAAGCCAACCAGATCAGCGGGAAGACTTACAAGAGTATAATCGTTATGCTGAATTATTTAATCGATATTATGGTAATTCTTATTTAAAAAGTGATTTAAAAACAAACTTAAACTTAACGAATAATTTTAAACCAGCAGCAGCAAACAAAATGATTTCAAATGTGGCTCAATTAGGTTCACAAATTTTTACTATCCTTGCAAAAGAAGGACTGCCTGGTTTATTAATATTAATTGCAAATGGTCATTTATTAAATAATTTCTTATCACCAACGATTTTAAAATTTGCAAGTGATCTTCTTGATCAAGAAACGTTAAGTTCTTTTCGCGATGCTTTTGATGATTCAATTTATCAAGGGATGACTTATCAAGAATCATTAACATCGGGAATGATTGGTCTTGTTAATGCTGTAAATGAATTAACAGGGCAACCAGAACGGTTTGACTATAAAAATAAAGCAAATTTAGAAGCAACAGCAGTAAACTATACAACTGCCTTAAAAACATTTGGAACAACAATTGTTAAAATAATGAATCAGAAAATTGATTTTAAATTTAATCTAATTAATAATTTAACCGCAATTAGTGAAATAATTCGATTTAGTCGCATTGTTTTAAATTATTTGCAACAATTTAATGCAAGTGAAATTGCAACATGAAATGATATTGTCAAAGTTCGTACTGCTTCTTATCAGGTTAATTCAAAAATAGATTTACAACAAATTATGCGTAATTTATCACAATGATTAGGAGAACCAACAGGAAATGGCTTACAAAATTTAATTGCCATTTTATTGCAAAGTTCTGAACATCATCAAATTAGTTCAACGCTTTGAGAAAATATTGCCTTTTTAGCAAGAGAAGATTTAACACCAGCTGGGTTATCAGCTTTTGGTAAAGTTATCATTAATATTTATCAACCACTTGATTTAATTGTGACAAAAGGTTATACCGGAAATTTAGTCTGAGATTTGATTAATACAATGGCTTCTGGTGAATCATTAAATGATATGGTTTGTTTTTTAACAAATTCATTAGTTGAAAAGAACTTACCATCAAATTTAAAACCAATTGTCGCAAAAATTGTTACTAATCCGAACGCTGTTAACGATTTATTTTTAGAATTATATCAGGGTGATATTTTAGGTGATATTTTTACAATGTTATTACCAAATTCATCCCTTGCAAAAATTAAAAATTTAAAAATGCTTTTTACAGAACCATTACAAAATTGATTACCAAATAATGAACTAACTAATTTTATTAAAAATAAAAGTATTGTTGAAGTTCTAAAAGAGGTAACAGCTGCCATAACACAACCAGCATTTATTGCTGCAAAAGATGTTTATCATTTGTTTGACCGTTTTTTAAGGTCAACTGCTAATCACTCATGACTTTTACGTGATGCTTTATTAAATTCAGATACTTTTTTGGAAACATTAGGATTTAAAGATCAGTCAATTATTGAAAACAGTCCCTTATTTTATTTAAATAATATTTTAGAAAACATAAAAGGGATTAATGGTGTTTTTACAACTTTAACTAAATATCTTGCTGATTTTGATAAAAGCCAAAATGTCATTTTGCAAGAAATGCAAAAAACTGTTGCTAAAATAAATGTTACTGTTCTAGCACAACCAAACGATAATGTTTTTGAATATCAAATTAATGATAAAATTATTACAATTACGGTTGCATTCCACAATAATAAATATTTTATTAGTGAAATTATAATGAATTAAAGATGTTAAAAAGGTTATGATTTATAGAAAAGAATAACCTTTTTTATTGAAAATTGATATAATAATAGCAAGAAATGAGGGTTTTAAAGGATGGCAAAAAATATTTTTGGAAAAAAAAAGAATCGTAATTTATTATTAAATTATTTTAAACCATCAATTTATGTTAAAAATGTTAATAAAATTAATCTTGAATCATTAAAAAAACATGGAATTAAAGTTTTTATTTGTGATTTAGATAATACTTTAACCCCATTTTATCGTGGTATTCCGAATGCGGATAATTTAAATTTAATTCAAAAGGTAAAAGAATTAGGAATGATTTTTGTGTTAGTATCAAATAATGCTCGAAAACGAGTTGAACGGTTTGCGCAAAAAGCAGGAATTGAACATTATTATTGAAATGCTAAAAAACCATTATTAAAATATTTTCGCTTTATTTCACGGCAATTTAATGCTAATCCGCATGAAATGATTATGGTTGGTGATCAATTAATTACCGATGTTTTATTTGCTAATCGGGCACATATGGAAAGCATTTTGGTTGTACCAGTAACAGGTGTTAATGAATCAAATCGTTTAATGCGTTTATTAGAAAATTTACTTTATAAACGGTTAGCTCAAAAAAATATTTTACATAAGGGTTTCTTTGATGAAGGAGAATATGGATTAGACTATGATATCTTATAAAAAATGTTCTGGTTGTGGGGTTGTTTTGCAAGACACAACACCAAACGACCTTGGGTATGTTGAAACATTAACGCAAGATTATTGTTATCGTTGTTTTCGATTAACACATTATAATGAATTAGTTACTTATAATGTCCCAGCAATTGATTTTCTTGCCAAGTTACGCCAAGATTATCACTTGAATTGACATTATTTTTATGTTTTAGATGTTTATGATTTGGATGGAACAAGAGAGTTGGCATTAGAACAACTATTACAAAATAATAAAGTAACTTTGATTATTAATAAAATTGATTTAGTAAATAAATTAATTAATCCTCATAAAATTATTACTTATATTACTGAACTTTTTAGAACCTCAGTGCTTTTTTCGAAACTAGAAGATATTATTTTAGTTAGTGGATTAAAGAATTATGGGTTAGATGAATTATGGCGATATATTAAACGACAAACTAATGATATTGTTTTTGTTGGTAGTTCGAATACTGGGAAAAGTACATTATTAAATAGTTTAATTAAGTTAACTAACCAACAACAAAAAATTACTGTTTCAAATAATCTTGCAACAACATTAGGCAAAATTGTTGTTAATTTGGGAACTAGACATAAAGTTTATGATACGCCTGGAATTATGAATAAGCATAGTTTGCTTTCGTATCTTGCCGAAAATAATAAAAATATGATTACTAAACAATTACTAAAACCAATGACATTTCAATTAAATTTAGAACAAACAATTTTTTATGAAGGATTAGCGAGTTTTTCATATCTTACAGGTTTAAAAACAAGTTTTCATTTTTATAAAAATAACAATTTGAAATTACACCGGACTAAATTAAGCAATAAGGATTATTATTTTACCCATCATTTATCAACCGCTGCCGTTAAATTAAAAAATTATCAAGAATGAACTGAGCGAGTGATTGAAATTAATGAACCAGGTAATTATTCGTTATTTATTGCTGGGTTAGGATGAATTAGTTTTAAAGGCCAAAGTGGTCAAAAAATAATGGTTGGAACTCATCAAAACATTAAAATTACACTACGAAAACAGTTTATTTAGTTTTATAATTAACAGTAGATAAGTAGAAAGGAAATAGATTATTATGAATCTTGTTAAAAAATATCCTTATATAATTACTGATTTAGATGGCACAATTGCGGGGAAAGGTTATTTAATTAATCCAGAAACATATGAAGCATTACAAACATATCAATTGGCTAGTAATTATCACTTGTTTTTAGCTTCAGGGCGATTAGACTTAATGGCAAAAGAATATTTTGCAAAGTTAAAAATTAAAACACCAATCATTTCATGCAATGGTGCTTTAATTCGTGATAGTTTAACAAATGAAATATTATATCAGCAACCTTTACCACAAGCATTAGCTCTTGCGGTGTTAACAAATGCTATTGAAGGAAATGTTGATCATATTGTTTATACTGCTAACATGGTTTATGGTCATCCTGGATCAAGTCGGATTGCTTTTATGTTAAAATATAATGCGCAATTAGATAATGATAATTATCTCATTCCAATTGATACTGAAACTGATTATGTATCATTATTAAAAAATAATGAAATTGAAGTTTTAAAAATTTTGTTTCCTTTTAATTCATCCGCTGAATTAGAACAAGTGCAAGCTATTTATCAGCCATTTAAAAATGAGGTTGATGGTGTTTTCTCTCAAAAAGATTTATTTGATATCCAAGCATTAAATATTAATAAGGGTAATGCTTTTAAAAAATTATGTGTTTTAAAAGAGTATGATCCACAACAGTTTATTTTTTATGGTGATAATTATAATGACCTGGAACTTGCTAAAATTGTTGGTTATACTGTTGCGATGGGGAATAGTGTCTTAGAATGGCATCATGTAATCGAAGTGCAACAAATCAATTCTGAAAGGAGTTGATTTTTTATTGAAAAGAAACATTATTTTATTTTGCGGTCCTTAGTAACTAAGTATGGAAAAGATATTGTTATTAATACTGTAAATAAGATAGTAATTAATAATTTAAAAGAAAATGAATAAATTATCCGCGTAATTTATTAGCGGTAATTTATTCAATATTGTTTATTTTGAGCGTAGCGAACACGCGGAGCGTGACGCGATATTTTTTAGAAAGGAGATGTATTATGCCAACTTGATTAACGACAATATTTAGTGTTGTTATTATATTAAGTATTTTTACTTATATTGGTTTATCAATTTACCAAAAAATTAAACAAATTCGAGGAAAGAAAAAAGATAAAAAAGAAATTGAAAGAAAGGAGAGTAATAAATAATGTTAGGTATGTATTTAACAACAGCGTTTAATTTTTTAACAGCACCTACACCTAAAACTATGTCTGAGGGTATGACTGGTATTTGAACTGGTTTATCTAGTGCATTATGAAAAGTTAAAGAAGGTATAACAAATATTTTACCTGAGATAATGGTTTTCTTAGGTGAAGCGTGAATTATATTAATTCCATTTGCTATATTTTGTATTATTAAAATTTTAAACTTTTTCCGTGTTATGGTTAAAGGATTTTAATATTTATTATAATCGATTATATATCTTAGTTAAGGCACACTAGCTTTTATGTGAATTAAATAAATAATTTTATTGTTTATTTTTACACTATACACTGTTCACAAATTTTAAAAAAAAGTAGGTATATTTATAAAAAATATTATAAAAATTTATTTCCCAAATCTATTACTAGTATGACCCTTAATAGAAATATTCTTATTTTTATTAAATCCTACTAAAAAAATATTTTTCATAACAGACTCAATATTATGAATAATAAACAATATAGATTTATCAACTATAGAAAATATAGTTAAATTTATATGTATAATAGAGATTTTTATTATCCCAATATTAACGATAGTAATAAAGTTTATTAAAAAATAAATTTGTAAACAGTGTATAGTGTAAAAATAAACAATAAAATTATTTATTTAATTCACATAAAAGCTAGTGTGCCTTAACTAAGATATATGATCGATTATAATAAATATTAAAATCCTTTAACCATAACACGGAAAAAGTTTAAGATTTTAATAATACAAAATATAGCAAATGGAATTAATATAATTCACGCTTCACCTAAGAAAACCATTATCTCAGGTAAAATATTTGTTATACCTTCTTTAACTTTTCATAATGCACTAGATAAACCAGTTCAAATACCAGTCATACCCTCAGACATAGTTTTAGGTGTAGATGCTGTTAAAAAATTAAACGCTGTTGTTAAATACATACCTAACATTATTTATTACTCTCCTTTCTTTCAATTTCTTTTTTATCTTTTTTCTTTCCTCGAATTTGACGAATTTTTTGGTAAATTAATAAACCAAAATAAAGAAAAATTGCTAATACAATAACAACACTAAATATTGTCGTTAATCAAGTTGGCATAATATATCTCCTTTCAAAATTTTTAAATATCGCGTCACGCTCCGCGTGTTCGCTACGCTCAAAATAAACTATATTGAATAAATTACCGCTAATAAATTACGCGGATAATTTATTCATTTTCTTTTACATTATTAATTACTATCTTATTTACAGTATTAATAACAATATCTTTTCCATACTTAATTACTAAGGACCGCAAAATAAAATAATGTTTCTTTTCAATAAAAAATCAACTCCTTTCAGAATTGATTTGTTGCACTTCGATTACAGGATGCAATTTATAAAGATAATAAAAAAATGGAAATATCAGAAATTAAAACAAATTTAAGTTATAGGTTTAATAAATCAAAGGAATCTTTAGAAACTGATTTAAGTAATTCATTATGAGTTACAGATGTAGTATACACATATAATCAGCTTGATAAAAATAGTCAAATTAATATAAACGAAAATAGTGATAATATTTCAGCTTTAGAATTAGCACGTTCAACAATAAAAGTTGAATATGATGATGAGCTACGTACTTTATCTAAATTATTTGGAATATCTGTTAGTGTTGAAAAATGAATGGTTACAATTCAAAAAATTTCTAAAGAAAAATTATATTTATTTCTTATAACAAATCTTAAAAATGGAAATTATTCAATTCGTGGTTGAAATGAAGAGAAAGCTTTATATATTTTATATGAATTTATTTTAGAAAATTTAGATTCAAGTAATAACAGTACTCATACAATAAGACAAGAAATATAATTAGCAAAACAAACACCAATTGAAAAAAGAACAGATATTCAAAATGAATTTATTAAATACGAGAAAAATATAATAAATTTAAAACAAACGCATAAAAAATTGGTTTCAACAAAACAAAATAAAACAGATGGTATTAAAAATGGATTATTAGAAATGTGAAAAAATAATATAACATCTTTATTTGATATTTTAAAAGTAAAATCTGAAAATTATCCATTTTTAGTTTCTTCTGTTATTATAAGATCATCTTTAGAACTTTTAAGTGTATATTCTATAGTCAAATCTCCTAATTTTAGATTAAAACTAATTAATATTTGGGACAAATTATCAGATACAGAAAAAAATGAAATGTTCCATATCCTTTTCCAGATGATAAATTTAATCTTATTAGAAAAGAAGAAAAAGAAATAATGTTAGAAATTTTTAAGAATTTTAAAACAGATTATATATGAAATTTTTAAAAAAAATGATTTCAAAACATAAAATATCTTCTACAGAGATTTTAGATACATTATATCTTGATTGTAAAATAAATGAATCAGAATTAAAATATAAAAAACTTAAAACTCAAATAGGGTATATAGATAATATGATAAAAGGAAAAAACAATAATATTCCTAATACTATAATCCATGCATATTTTTATTTAAATAATAAAAAAAATTCAGAACTAGCTTGAGAATCTTTAAATACTCAATTTGATTTGTTAATAAAAATTATTAGGATATGACTTTTAGATGAAACATCTATAGAATAAAAAATTTTGTAATATTAAAAATAAAAGCTATAATAAAAAACTCTGGTGATGCAAAATGAAGGAAAAAAATAATTCTGTTAAATTAAAAAATATAAAAAATAATACTATTATTAATTTATTAGATAATGAAACTTGAAAAAAACATAGCCGACTTTGGGGTGACTGAATGCACCGTATTTGTTTTTATGTAGCTATGTTTTTTTCAGCACTAGCTGAATATTTTATTAATGAATATGCTCCTAATGATAATGATATAGTTTTAGATACATTTTCTGGTAGAGGCACTACATTATTACAAGCAAGAATTATGAATAAACAAGCATATTAAGTAGAATTAAATCCTTTTGCATATGTGCTTAGCCGTGCTAAGGCAAAAAAGTTTTAATGAAAATCAAATAATTAAAAGAATTAA
Organism: Spiroplasma citri; assembly: GCF_001886855.1. Taxonomy (NCBI): domain Bacteria; kingdom Bacillati; phylum Mycoplasmatota; class Mollicutes; order Entomoplasmatales; family Spiroplasmataceae; genus Spiroplasma; species Spiroplasma citri. The sequence continues at coordinate 934,109 of NZ_CP013197.1, read as the reverse complement.
TGAATGAGAATTAAAATATTTACAAACAAAAGAAAAAGAGATTAATTTAGATAAAATTAATCAGGATTTAAGGATTTACTATAGTGATATAAATTTAAAACAAATGTTATTTATAAAAAAACATATGGTGAAAATTTTGTAAACTTATCAGATGAAGATAATTTTATTTTAGCTATTTCATTAGGAATTATGCATGGTCCAATGAGAAAAACAGGGAAAAGTATTTATCTTTCTTTAAGTATGAGTAATCATACATCAATGTCTGCAAATTATGTAAAAAATTATGCTTTAAAACATAATTTAATAAAACCTGAAGATAATGTTTTTGATAAAATTTGTGATAGACTAAATACATAATGAAAAAATCTAAATTTTATAATAATACTCAAATAAAATTAGTTTTTACATCTCCTCTATATTTAAATATAATTAATTATACTCAGCAAAATTGATTAAAAATGTGAATGCTTGGTTTTAATACTAAATAAGAAAATAAAAATATTAAATTAGATGATCGTCATGGTATTAATGAATATAAGAGTTTTATGTTGCAATATTTAAGTAACATATCAGAAATATGTGATAAAGAATCTACAATTGTATTAGTAATTGGTGATGTTAAAAAAACAGATAAAATTGAATATTCATTTGAAAATATATGAAATGAATTTAGCTATTTAACTGATTTAGAATTAATTAAAATTTATGAAGATAGTATAAAGCAAAAATTAAAAGCTACTAACTCATTAGGTGTTAGATCTGGTAAAGTAACAAGAGTAGACAAAATTTATGTATTTAAAAAAAGTAACGTTATATAACTAATTTATTATTTTGTATTATCTTTATAAATAAATTTTTAGATGAATATCACCCTAAACATGGTCGTGGTCTTTCATTTATTATATTAACTATTTCATCATAGTGTTGTTGTGAATAAATATCTAATTAATCCCCTTAGGAAATCAATGTCTTAAATCACGATTAATTCTTTCAACAATAGGTTTTTTGAGTAGGTTTACCTTTATCACAAAAATAAACTTTAGTACCAATATAAGCTTCAATTTGTTTTCATTTTGAAAACTCTTTACCTTGATCAATTATAATACCTTTAACTATTTTCTTTAAAATACTAGTTTGAAAAATATTCTTAATAACTCTAATTACTTCGTTTGGTGTTTTGTCATTTAATTTTCTTACAATTTCAAATTTAGTTAATTGCTCAGTTAAAACCAAACAAACAGATTTCAAATCTTTGCCTACTATTCTATCCATTTCAAATCAACCAAATCATTTTTATTATGTTTAGATTCTGCAATAGTTCGAAAATTAGTTAATTTACCTCGATTATCAATAGTTTGCTTACTTTTATTTTTTCGACCATGAAAGTATAAATTACGTTTATTTTAACTGTAAATTGTAAATGAATCATTTTTGTGGAATTCCATTTAGTAAATTATCGACTTAAGATTAAAAATTAGGCAAATAATTGGAAAAGATAAGGTGCTGCTTTTTTTATATGATATAATGGTTCTATGAATATGCTAAATTTTAAGAGAAATACAAATCAAAAGTTCTATGTCGACAGTTCTGCATTTATTAATAAAAATAGTAAGGATAAATTTGTTTTTAAAATATTGAAAATTATTGCCTTAACTGTTGTTATAACACTTTTTATCGTAGGAAGTATTTGAGATCAACAAATCGCAAAAGTGATTGCTGATTTAAATGATAATGGCATTGTCAGTTGGTTAAGTTTATTTTGAGATAAACTAGCTTATACGATGACAGTTCCATTTATGTTTGCAGGAGTTGGGATTTTATTAGAAAGTTTAAATATTAAATATAAATCGAAATTTAAATTTTTAAAAATTATCATTATTACCGTTTATGCTTTATTTATAATTTTATTTACCTTAATTATTAGTAGAATGATTTATCAGCAATCAACATTTCCCGCTTTTGGTGGTAAAGGAAGAGATTATTGATTTGGACTTGATGGAACAAGTACAATTGCCGCAATGACAATTCAACTTAGTATTGAAGTTATCTTAATGGGTGTGATTGCTTGGTTTTTAAGAGTTAAATTTTCAAAAAGAGATGATTTATTAACTAATAATTATTGAATTGATGCGTTAAAAATATTTGTAGTATTTGCGTTTTTTGGGATTATTTTTGATCCGCTTTTAAAAACTTTCTTTGGGCGACCATATTGAGTTCATGTTGATTATCAATATGTTATTGACCATTTACCAGATAATTGGTCAAATAAACCAACTAATATTGTTAATGCCGAATATTTAGATTGATGACAAATTCAAGGTTTTAAAGCTGAATATTGAGATTTCTTATTAGGTAAAGCGGGCGAAGGAACGCATCATTGAAGTGATAAGGCTTTTCCATCTGGTCATATGAATTCATCATCAATGCCTGTCTATGGTTTTTTGTTATATTTCATGAATGAAAAACGTAAACAAAAGATTACTTATTGAAAATGATTAATATTTGGATTTTTTATCGCAAATATTGCAATGATGGGATTTATGCAAATTCTTTCAAGAACACATTATTTAACAGATTTAATGTTTACTTTAATAGTTTTATTAACATTCTTTAAAGGAGTCGCTTATGCAACTGATCATGTCATTTATAAAGTTTTATCAATAATTTGAAACAAACAAAACAAAAAATATCATATGTTTGAATTAAATAATGGTAAAAAAACAACTTTGCTTATTAATATTGATGGAGTTTTATGAATTGTAGCGAAAGTTAGAACTGCTAAAATTGATAAATCTAAAAAATATAAATATTGACATCGTGATAATATTATTTACAAAAAATAAGAATGCTATCTATGTTGTTATGATATTGTTTAAAAATTGTAGAATAAAGGATGAAGTAGGAAAAAAAGCAATTCTTGTTAAAGGGTTGCTTTTTTATTTGAAAAACAACTTTACAAGGTGAAAAATTTGAATGAGATAGTTTAAATTCATGTCCTAAAATACATGAAATTAATTTTAATGCAAATACTAGTGATTATAATGAAATTATTGGTGCTTATGCTTTTGCAAAAGATAAAAATGGAAATTATCAAGGTATTTTATTAAGAAAAGCAGATATTGATCGTTTAAGAAATAGTAGTCCTAGTGGTAATAGTGAATATTCACCTTGAAATAAATGACCAAAAGAAATGGTTGAAGCAAAATTATATCGTAAATTAGCATTAGAAATTGGGACTGATATATATGATATTGATTTAGATGAAAAAGAAATTAAAGAAGATGGTAATTTTGAATATATTTCATTTAAAGATATTGATGTCGCCAAAAATAAAGGGCAAATGAGCGATGAACCATTATTAAATAATATAAATACCCCATCTTATCCAGAAATAGCAAACACTAACGATAATGTCGTTAAAGAAGAAGATATCTCAAATGTAGTACCAGCAGTTAATAATGATGAGGAATGAGCAACTTGATAAAAATAGGTATTGACCCATCAGGTACTGGTACTACTGGTATTGTTGTGTATGAAGATAATATTTTAAAAAAACAAATTCTTTATACAGATAAATTTTGATTAAATCACGCAAACTATATACTTGATTTTATAATTGATTTTGATCTTATTGAAGAAGATTGTTTTCTTTATATAGAAAATTGTTTATATACAAATAATAATGGTTCAAAAGATAGAGATGACTTATTAAAGTTATTAGGTGCAATTGACAAAGACCGTTATGAAATTATTAATTGAGTATCACCAAAATATACTAAATCAGTTGTTAAAAATATGGAAAATTTAAGTAAATATAATAATAGTTGTTTATGAAAATATGATAAAGATCCTGATTTAACTTATCAATATGGTAAAGGTTGATTTTATAATAATGAAAAAATAAGTAATCATCTCCGCGATGCCATTATTATTGCTAATTATGAGAGGTAATATTATGAAAACTAATTTAGGTGAATTATATTTAGGTGATAGTTTAGAAATATTAAAAAAAATACCTGATAAAAGTATTGACTTAATATTAACTGATCCACCTTACCTTTACCCTGATATTGTTAAAAAATTAGGTAGTAAGAAAAAAGTTGAGGTTTTATAAAAAATATAAATAAAGTAATTAAATACAAATTAAAGTAATCGCTTATCAGAGCGATTTTTTTAATTGCATTATTCATCAGATAGTACCTTTAAAATTAAAAATTAACCTATTTTCTCCATTAATTAGTTAATTTTTATAATTTCCTTTCTATGATTTATTATATTTTTTCGGTTTAACAGCTAATAATATCATTTTTAAATAAAAGGTACTATCTGATGAATAATGCAATACTAAAACTTAATATTTTGATGCTTAAAGATGGATAACTCATCTATGGCACGAAGCCTTAAAGAAGGTGTGAAAGTGATTGGATTTACTATTCTATTTATTTCTTTAATTCTCGGCAAGATTAATCACTTGCGAAATGTCAGAGCGTGTGTTTTTGCTTGTTTCATAAAAAGAGTGCTGTTAAACCGAAAAAAACAATATCGGACACTAAAAAACAAGAGGGAGGAGCTCCAAAAGGTTATTTTCTTTATATAAAGTTGTGTAGGGATGGATAAAGCGTAATTAATAACTGGGTAAATTGTTTTTTTTGTTTATTTCCGTGGTGGTGGCGGTAAACTCTATCAAAATATCCTATCCGCCCCCGCTCACCCCCGAAGTGAAGCGGGCGGCGAAGTAAGTAAATAATAAAATAAATTATCTACTAAATATCAAAATATTAACCAATAAAGGAATATTATGTTTTTTTACAGAAAGGAAATTATAAAATGAAAACATTACAAGATTTAATTAAAGATTTAACAGGAGTTACTGTTGAACAAGATAAAATAAGTGATTATTTAGAATATGAAGCATTAGATTTAATAGATGCTAATTTACAAGGTGCTAAATTACAAAAGAACAATTAGACCAATTAACTGTTATTGAGGGGGATGAATAATGTTAGAAAAATTAAAAGATTGAATTGAAATATATAGTAATAATTTAAAAATTGAAGTTAAAAAATTATTTTTAAAGGAAAAATAAAAGACTTTAAAATTGAAATTAATAATATTAATACGAAATTAGATGTTATTACAATTATAAATAATAAATTGGCTAATAACAACAAAATAAATATCAGACAAAAAAATAAGGATGGTAATAAAAATGAAAAAGAAAAAGACTAAGTTATTTTTTCTACGATTAGCATATTGAATAGTTCACGGTTTAACATTGGGATTGCCAATTTTATTCACTGAAATTAATAAACTAATGCTAAAATTAAAAGAAAAAATTAATAATGAATGTATTTTGTTAGATGAAAATAAAGAAAATAATATCAACAAAATAATTAAAAAAGATGATGAAAAAGAAAATTAAATAAATTAAAAAAGCAATTTAGTAAAAATTGCTTTTTTATTCACTATTAACTTTTACATTACCATTATCATCGATAATTAAATTAGGGATTGATGAAGGTGGGAAATATAAATTTCAACGATAAACTGATTTAAAGAAAGTTTTATTATTATAATTTCATCAATTTCATCTTACAATTTCTTTATTTTCTTTAAAAATGAATAATACTCGGTTTTCTTCTCTATTGTTAGAAACTCCTATTTCATAATCATTAATTTTATTAATTTTAATATATTCTAATCTATTATTTTTAAATTTATCAATTTTTCAATTAACAGAATTATCTTCTCGCCATATTACATAATATCATTTATTATCAACTTGATTAAATGGTTTTTCTTGAGGGCAAATTCATTCTAAGTTTTCTTTTATTTCTTGGCAATTTGTGTATATTTGGTTTTCTTTTTTTAGTTGTTGTAATTCATCTTCGTTATATTGTGGTATATTATTACAAGCAACTAAACTTGTTGTGCTTGTACCTAGTAATGTAATTGCTCCTAAAAAACTTAATCATTTTTTCATAAAAAACCAGTCCTTTCTTGATATTTTATTTATATAAAAATTATATAATGAATATAAATATATACAAAGAATAATGATAAAAATTTATTTTTTTTGATAATATGTTATTAAAAGAAAAAAAGAACAAGTGGAGGAAAAAGTGGAAAAAGAATCTAAAACTGAATTTGAAACTGAATTTGAAAAAATTGTAGCAGAAATAAAATCTTTTTTTGAATATAAACCAAAAAGTGAAGAACAAATAAAAAAAGAAAATGAATTTTTTAAAGAAATATTTTGAGAAAAATATAATAAACATGTTAACGATGAAAAATGTCAATTTACTGGTGCAAGAGGGTTGTGTTATAGAAAAGCAAAAAAAGGATATGAATGTATTGTATGTAATAGCCCATGTTGCTACATTTGTTATAAAAATTATTATAATTGTAAAGAATGTCTTTTTTATTTTAGTGATGATGATTCTGATTTTAAATATTATTTAAAAATTTATTTTAACGAAAATTATTATAAGCAAGATTAAAAATCTTGTTTTTTTATTTTAAATTAAGATATAATATTTTTGTTATCAAAAAAGTATCAAAATTGTATTAAATAATATTAAAAAAATTAAATATTGGAAAAACAAGTTAAAAATAACTTGCTTTTTTAGGTGTTTATTTTAATGTGTGTGATGATTTATTTTTAAATCAGGAAAGGAAACAACTTTAAAATTATTAATGGTGACAACTTTTTTAATAAAACATATGAAGATTTGAATAGATATGTTGTTGGAGAAATTTCATATAGGTTAGAAAAGTGAGATGATCTTATTTTTCAAAATTTTCAAAAATATGATAAATTTAAACATTATCGAGTAAAAGAAATAAGAACAAAAACATTAATTACTTTAAATGGATATTAATAATAAGGTAAAATAACATTTTGCAGACGACGATATTATAAAATTAATCCAATAACAGGGAAAGAAGAATATATTTTTATTTTAGATGAAGTTTTAGGAATTAAAAAATGACAAAGACTGGTGAATGACGTCAAAAAAAGAATTTTATTGTTTTTAAGTGATGATAAAAAATACCGCGATATTTTAGATGCCTTAGAACAAGCAAAAATTAGTTTAATGACAATTTCAAATACTATAAAAAACGCAACAACAAACGACAAATATTATATTAATAATACCAATATCAAAATAAATGTTCCGCATACTTTATATATTCAAGTGGATGGAACATACTTAAAAATGAAAGTGTGATATGAAGGAAAAAAGATTAAAAAACATACCTTAATTTCTACCGTTCACACTGGATATGATCAAGAAAAATCAACCGAAAAAAGACATGTAATTGCAAATAAGTTAGGTGTTTACGAAATAGATAATATTCCAATTTATATTTTAAAAAAACAAAATTAACCCGTTTTGTTGTTAAATTAATACTTTTGATAATAAGTAATTATAATATTCAAGATGATACCGAAATTATGATTTTAGGTGATGGAGCAAATTGAATTAAAGGGGTTAAAAAAGTTATTGCAAATCGTTTTCCTAATAACAAAGTTCATTATACAATAGATAAATTTCATCTTAAAAGTAGGTTTGAAAATTTATTTCCTTTTCAAAGCAAAACCGCAGAAATTAAAGAAATATTTGATAATGCTATTTATTATTTTTATAACGGAAAATATGAGGAATTATTACAGTGTTTAAAAGAGAGCAAGCCATTTATTTCCGATTCAAAAAAAGAATATTTTATTAAAACAATTAACCTAATTAAAAATAACGAAGAGGGTATTAAAAATCAAACATTATGAAATAATATTGGGTGTCATATGGAGAGTGATATTTCACATTGTGCTAAGGGTATATTTTCTAAAAAAGGAATTTATAGCGAAAAAAATGTTAAAAATAAATTGAATACTAGTATGATAAAATTAAGAAAAAATATTAAGGATTTTAAAAAATCAGAGCAACCACCAGAAAATAATAGTATTTTATATAATAATTTTAATAAAACTGAACAACAAAACTTACATCTTTATTAATTTTATTTTTAAGTTAAATAATTTTAATAAAAATGCAATGCATTTTTTTGTTGTGATTAAATTTAAAAAAATATAAAAATTTGTTGACAATAAAATTAAACATGGTATTTTTAAATTAATTATGTAAATTATTTATTCCATAATTTCTTAAAATATATTAAATACCCTTAAATAATTTATACAGCCATTAACTTATATTTAAAAAAATAATTTTTTTTGAAAAAATATTGTATTTTAAAATAAAAGATATAATATCATATTAACAAGGTTGGTATTACCTACTTGAATCTTTACAATACAAATTAAAAAAAATCTAGATATAATCTAGATTATTAAGGCAACTTTATAGTAAACAATGGATAATTTTTTAAATTATCTATCGTATGATTGTTCTTCAGTTTTTTCTTGTGTTTTTTCATGTAATTCATTCATAACATCCATAAAGTTTCTGAAAACTTCTTGATTAACTTCTGGAGATTGTGCTTTAACTTGGTTATGAATTTGGGCTTGTTTTTTTGTCATTGCTTGGCGTTTTGCTATTTCTTTTCCGCCATCTTTAAGCAATTTATCTGTAAATTCAGCTGCATCTTTTTTATTAAAACCAAGTTTTTTTAAAAATGAATTAATTCCTTTTTTAATTGATTTATAAGTTTTTTTCAAACTTTCTTTCATTTCTAATGTAAAACCCATATCAAAATTTTCTTTCCTATTATTTAATTAGATTAATTAAAGTCATTTATTTTAAAAATAGTATTGATATTTTTAAAATCATTTACAATATTTACTTTATCATAATTATTTTGAATTAGCAATATTTTTAAGTTAATAATAAAAAATATGCTTATTTTTAACAATTTAATGTAAGAAAAGGGAAAATTTAAATTTTCCCTTTTCTTACATACTATTTTTCTTAATTATTTATTATATTGTATATTGTAAAATGAAATTCGCCAAAACAACTTTTATTAAAGGGTTGTTTTTTTATTTGAAAAAACCCAAAATAACTAATTGATTCAAAACAAGGACAGCATCTTTATATATTTATAATTTTTAAAATAATAAAAAGTTGTTTCCTTTCTGAAAAAAACCGTATTAAATTAAGAAATTAGTAAATAACACACATACTAACTTAGTAAAGGTGTTGTCCTTGTTTTGTTTCACTTAGTTATATTAATAAATCAATCGTTAAATATTAGATTGGAGAAACTAAAAATGGAAAAAATCAATATTATGATTAAATGCAGTAAATGCGGAATACCAAAGCGAGTTCATAAAGTTAAACATCGTGGAAAAACAGAATGATTTGAAGATATTTATTATAGTCAATATTAAATTTGATTTATAAAAATGAAAATTATTAAACAACAAAAAATATGTGATGTTATTAATTGTTATAAATTATCATCATTTATCACCGAAGAATTTGAAACAAATAAAATTTTATGAACTTGTCAAAATCACAAAGTTTTATTAAATCAAATTAAGTATATAAACAAAGAAAAAATTTGACTTTATAATAATTTGGAAAATTCAAGGATAGAGTTTGATTGAAAAACTGGGTATTTAAAAATCTTTTTTAGTAAAATTAAATAATTCTAATATAACAAGATGAATAACTCATCTATGGCACACTAGTTATGCTATTAGATTTATTAATTTTAATTTTATATTTCTTTTATTAAACTTGTTAATAGTATTTTTCAGTGTGCCAATTTTTACTATTTTATATTTTTAATAATGTTAATAACAATGTTTATTAAACATTAAATAAACAATAGATAAACATTAAATATAACAATGTTTATTAAACAAATATTTAGTTATGAGATTTTGATAAAATTGAGTAATTTTGTTAAGAAAAATAAGAATATAGATAATTGTTTTATTTAGTAAGGAATTTATACCTTTTGCAACAGAAAAAGCAAGTTTTATTAATTTACCTAATCATAATCGTCATATTGGTTTTTGATTGAGTAATAAGTTTATTTATCCGAGTGAAAAACATTTGGAACAAGTAGCAATCGGTTTGATTTATGATAATTCTTACCCTATTGTAAAATATGATGAAAATTTAAAGCGAAATATTTGAAAATATTTAACTGGAACGGAATTAATTAATTTATATAATCAATATAAACAAAATTACTTTACTAATATGAAAGAAGCATTATTTTCAAGTGAACCTAAAAAAGTAAAAGCAAATAATAACAATAATAATTTAACAAATTGAAGTATTGAAAAAGAAGAACAATTAATTAAAGACTTAAAAAGTTTAAATTAAAATATTCCCAAAAAAGTTTTAAATAATATACAAAGTTTTAAGATTATATATTAAATAGATAAATACTTATTTAGATGAGTTTTATCGAATTTCAAAAACTAAATTTATGTTAATTTGAATGAATAGACAACAAATTATTGATTATTTAGATTGAGTTCGTAAAAAAGATATGCTTTATGATTTTATTCTTTGAAACAAAACAAATCCAATGCCAACTAATAATCATATTTATCAAGATAAAGAATATTGTATGATAATTTATTCTAAAAAACATCGAATTCCGAATTATAAAAATGATTATGAAAGTAAAAAAACAATTTTTAATTATTCAATCGGAAAAAAATTAACGAGACACCCAACAGAAAAACCATTATATATATTTAATCGATTAATTAGTAAATATAGCAAAGAAAATGATTTAATTTTAGATTGTTTTTTAGGAAGTGGTACAACAGCTTATGCTTGTGAACAGTTAAATCGAAAGTGATTGGGTTGTGAAATAAATAATGAATATTACAAAATAATTAAAAAAAGATTAAAAAATATTCAGTTTAAATTTGAATTTTAAGAGAAAGGAAATAAAAAAATGAATATTGCTTCAATTTTGGCTAAGTTAGAAAAAATAGAATTAGAACAAGAAAAACAAAAACTTTATTTAATTGCATTATCTAATTGTGGTTTGTCTGACGTACAAAAAACAGAATTATTAAACAACATTAATTTAATTGATGAAGAATATAAACAAAAACAAAAAGATAAAAGACAAGCTAAAAAATTAGGCCTAAGTTATGCTAAATATAAAAAAATGCAAAAACAATAATTATTTTTTATTAATTAAAAACATAAATTATATAGCAGTTTTAATTGCGATGATGGTTGTATTATCCCAAGTAATGCGAATACAAATTATTTTAAGAACATCAATTCCATTATTTTTAATCCCAGTTTTTATTAGTACTTTTATTTTAAATTGATATTGATGTTTATTTATTGGTTTTGTTGGTCATTTATTAGTTGATTTATCATTATGGGGTTTTACGCTAGGATCATTATGTTGAAATTTAGGAACTGGTTTATTAGCAATTTTATTAAGGATTATTTATTTAATAAAATGTCATAATTTCTGAAAAATTATCCTACTATTATTAATAAATTTAATAATTTATTTTCCAATTGATTTTATACTTTTTTGATTAAATCTCGAAATTTTAAATATAGAACAAATAATAATCGGAGTTTTAATTGTAAACACAATATGCTTACCAACTTTTTATTTATTAAGTATCAAAATAATAAAAAAAATTAACCAAGGAAATTTAAGGAGGTAAAGATGAAAAAGTTAAATAAAAAAACTATCAACAAAATAAATGAATTAATGCTTAGAAGTTATCTAGTTTCAAAAGATGAAATTACTGATGAACATTGAGCATTAAATACTAAAAAAAATTAGGAGTAATTAAATTATGGAAAAAAGATATTTATTAATAACAAATAGTTCATTTACTGGAATAGATACTGAATTATTTTATACATTAGAAGAAGCAAAATATACTGCTAACAATAAAAGTTGTTCTCAAACAACCATTATTGATTTAGAAAATGAAAATATTAAATGACAAGGAGATAAATAATATGAAAGAAATTAAAAATTTACAATTAACAGAATTTCAAAAAGAAATTATTAATAAATTAGATGATGAATACTGCTATAAAATTTCATTCCAGGAACAAGATAAAGATGCTGTTATTAATATTATTGATAATGATGGTAATTTCTTGTTACAAATATTAAGTAGCGACGACTATGTATCAATAAAGGAGCGAATAAAAAATGTGGAAAAAAACACTGAAAATATTAACGGATATCTTAAAAAAGAATTAAATAGGTGTAAACCATATACTGAAATTATTGAAAATAATAAAAAAACTATTAAATTATTAGAACTTATATTAAAGGAAAATAAATAATATGAAAAAATATGTTGCAAAAAAAGATATTGATAATTATTTAGATAAAAAATTAGAAGAAGCAAAATTTAAAACCAGTCAAACTGACATTGATACTATTTGAGAAAAAAGTGACGAAGATATTAAAAAAGCAATAGATGAAGTTGTAAATAATCCATTGTGAAATCAACTATTTAAGAATTTATCAAAAATGTAAAAAATGTGAATTACGAAAAAGAATAAATGAAATTTGTAAAGAGCATAAATAATATGTGAAAAGATGAAGATGGCAAAGTTTACACAGAAGAAGATTTATTTAATGAAGCATTAGAAGAATGTCATTCAGAAGAAAGTGCTTATGACTATATTGATACTTTAATTGCAGAAAAGAATTTGGAGGAAATTTTTAATATGACAAAAGAAGAATTTAATACAAAATATAAAGATAAATTTAGAATTAATGATTATTGTGATTTAGAACAAAGAATTGAATGTGATTGTGATCATTGTCAAGAATGTAAATATTCTAAATCAAAACAATGGTCAATACTTATCAATATAGAGGGTGAATTTGAAATGATATGTGATTATGTAAAATATCTCAAAAATAATTTTTCTTATTTGAATTGTCATACATGTGGGGAGGAAATTTAATAATGAGTAAGTTTATTTCACATTGTAATTATTGTGCTGGTTATTTTGATTTCTCAGATTATGATATCGAAAATAAACCATTAGAAACAATTAATAAATTTAAAATTAGAAATCATAAATATTACTTTAATAGTTATCAAGGAATTAAAAATATTAAAAATAAGGAGGAATTATAAAATGAAAACATTACACGAAATGATAAAAGATTTAACAGGAGTTAGTGTTGAACAAAATAAAATCAGTAAATATTTAGAAAGTGAAAAATTAGATTTACGATGTGTTAATTTACGTTGTGCTGTTTTACGAGGTGCTGTTTTAAAAGAAGCTGATTTACGTTGGGCCGATTTAAAAGATATTAAAATCACAAAAGAACAATTAGAACAATTAACTGTTATTGAGGCGGATGAATAATGAATATAACAGAATCAATTAAATTTAACAAAGTTAAAGAAGAAAATGAAGCACTTAAAGAACAATTAGAAATGGCACATTATTTTAATCAAAATTTAGGTAAAGAACTTGATGAATTAAAACAACAACAATTATTTAAAGAAGATTTTTATTTTCAATGTCGATGGGGAAATGTTGATTATGATGAAGATTGTGAAACAAGTTGACAAGCAGATGAAATTTGCCATAACAATGAACATAAAGATTATTGAACTTGACAATTAAAAGATAATTCTAAATATTACAAATTACCTAGTAAGGAGGAAAAATAATGGATGTAATAAAAAGCGAAAATCAAATAAATCAAATTATTAAAACAAATAAAGATTTAGATGATTTTAAAAATAAAGATGAATTTATTATCTCAACATTAAAAAAATGTGTGGCAAATAATTTATTATTTTTAAAAAATATTGATAATGATTTAAAAAATTTGAATAATTTAATTAAAAATATTAACAATTTTCAAGTTAATAACAAAAGTGATGCAGATTATGGTACTGAATTAAAAATATTATTAAAATCTACAATTAAAAAAATAATAACTCCAATTGTTAATAATTGATCAGAACTTAAAATAATTGATAGTTTGTATAGATACATTACTAAATCTTTTGAAAAATTAGAAACAGATGTTATTCAAATTGAAATATTGACTAAACAAATTAATTGAATGAATGCGGCTGAAAATCAATTAAAAGAATTAAATAATAATAAAGAAAATAATTTAATTTCTGAAATTTTGAATAAAGAAGACATAAAAGTTAAAGGTTTAAAAACAAGATGAGATTTAAAAATAAATATTATTGATATTGAAAAAGTGCCAGAAAAATTTATTATTAAAACTATTGATGAAGAAGCGATTAAAAAAGCAATTAAAGAAAATAATAATGAAATTCCAAATATTAATGGTTTAGAAATATTATATGAAAAGAAACATCATTTTTAAAGATAATGCAATTTATTAGTAATAATATTAAATTAAAATATAATGTAAATTTTGAAAAAGATAACCACTCTTATTTTATAGATAATATTATTTTCCCCAGCATTACCGCTATTATTAGTTATTTTAATAATACTGAAATTCAATATGATAAATTAATGAAAAATAATGAACTTTTTAAAAATGCAACAGAAAGAGGAAAAATTATTCATGAGTTTATTTCACGGATTTTATATGATGCAATTTTCCAAACAGAAAATAGAAAAGATTATAAAACAATTATTAAAAATAGTAAAAAAATATCAACAATAAAAGAAAGTTTAAAAATAATTGAGTTATTCTATAATTTTTTTAATAGAATAAAAAACGATTTTATTAAATCAATTATTATGTTTGAAATACCCTTATCAGACGGAAAAGTGTGTGGCACTCCCGATTTAATTTATTATGAAAATAACAAAGCTATTGTTGTTGATTTTAAAACTTGAAAATACTTTAATGCTGAAAAAATTAATAAAGCAAAAATACAAATTACAGCATATAATTATTTACTTGAAAAAAATAATATTTTTACTAGTAATATTGGTGAAATTTGAATAATTAACGAAAATGGTGTTAATATAAATCGTTTCAATATTACCAATCAATTAAAGTTAGAATGACAAGAAATAATGCATACATTTTTAAAAAATAATTCTAATAACGAGAAAAGAAACTATGAAAATTAAAAAATATTGTCCCAAATTAAAATATTGAGGTTATTGTTTTAAATGCAACAAAGAAAATAAAAAACCAAAACACTAGAAAGGAATATTAGTATGAATCAATTTATTGCCATTGGTAGAACAACAAAAGATATTGAAATTAAAAGAACACAAAATGGTAAAGAATATGCCATGTTTCAATTAACAGTAACAAGACCACATTCAACCCAAAAAGAAACTGATTTTATTCCTTCTCAAGTTTGAAATAAACAAGCAAGTGTATTACAGTAATATTGTCAAAAAGGTAGTCAAATTGCAATTACAGGTATTTTACAGTCTTTTAAAGACAAAGAAAATAAAATACAGTGAACGGTAAGAGTTTATAGTTGTCAATTTTTACAAACTAATAATAATTTAAAAAATAGTACACCTCCCATAACACCCACAAAAATAAATCAGACCCAATCAGCAACAAGAAATATTCGTTTAGAAGAAATAGAAGCAAATAAATCATTTGAAAATAATGATGATGCGATTTTATGAGATTAAATATGGAAACTAATAAATATATTTTATGTTATCGTTCTGAAAAAGGTAAACGACCATGTAAAATTTATTTTGGTGAATATATAACTGGTATTGATGTTGAAGATGTCAATATTAATTCAACTTGGGAATGAGAATATTTTAAAAAAAATTATGGGGAAAATAATTTAGTTATTTGTAAAGATGATAAGTTAGATCTAATTTTAGAAAGAAAAAAATATAATGAAAAAATGTAATAAATATCGTAATCATTTTTTAAAATGTAAAAATATAAAATTATGCTTTTTTACAAAATTACATAAATATAATTGCTATTCGTGTTATTTGTGAAAAATAAAAAAGGAGAAAAAATAAAATGAATAATAAAATTGAATTAATATTAAATAATTCAAAAGTTAATAATTGAATTAATGAAAAATTAACAAATCAGAAAGAAATTAATTTATTTCGTAAAAATATCTTAACAATTTATAATAATAATCCCAGTTTATTTGATAAAGAAAAAATAAATTTAATGAGTGTTTTATCTGCTTGTGTAAAAGCAATGTTATTAGATTTACCGTTAGATCCTAACTTAGGATAGCCTATATTGTTCCATATAATGGAAAAGGACAGTTGCAAATTGGTTATAAGGGTTATATTCAGTTAGCAATCCGAACAGGAAAATATTTAACAATAAACGCAATAGAAGTAAAACAAGGTGAATTATTAAATTTTGACGAATTAGAACAAGAATACAATTTTAAATGAATAACCAACGAAAATGAACGAACAAAAAAAGAAACAATCGGATATGTTGCGTTTTTTAAACTACTAAATGGTTATAAAAAAACTTTATATTGAAGTAAAGAAAAATGCGAAAATAATTTTAAAACATATTCTAAGAATTATCAAACTTACGGAAAATTTACGGCTGGAAGTTATGAGGGAATGGCACTTAAAACAGTATTAACCCAACTTTTAAGAAAATGAGGTATTATGTCAGTTGAAATGCAAGAAGCCTATCAACATGATCAAGCAATAATTATTAATAACAGCAAAGAGTTTAGTGATAATCCTAACATAAAAAATAAAGAAGATAAGAATGTTATTGAATTAAATAACAAAAAAGATGAACTAAATCTAAATTTAGAACAAGAATTTAGCAGTAATGAAATAAATGATGATGAAGAAATTGCTAAAGCTGTTAATGAAATGTTTTCTGATTAAGAAAATGAAAAATAATTGAAAAGATTATGATAAAAATCGTCCAATTAGACATAAATTTTATCGCAATAAAAAATGAGTAAAAATAAGAAACGATTATTTTAATAGCAAAATGGGAATATGTGAACGATGTTATCAAAAGAGATATATAGTTAATGGTGTTATTGTTCACCACAAAGAATATATTACCGATCAAGATTTTATTAATTGAAACATTGATAAACTTTTTGCATGAAAAAATTTAGAACTATTATGCATGAAATGCCACAATAAAGAACACAAAACCGAAAAAGGATATCGCGATAATGTCATAATTGACGAAAAAACTGGCAAAGTAAAAATAATCGATAAAGAAGAATAAAAAATAAAATTGTTTCAGAAACACAACTTTATAAACAAGCTGGCAATAGCATTGTTATTGATGTATTAAAAAAGATTTTTATAAAAATGTTTAAAACAGAAAAGAAAAATTAACAAAGGAAGTGAAAAAAATGAATAGTTATAAAATAATAATAGGATATTATAATAAAGAAATACCAATTATTTTTACTCAAGCAGGATTATTAAAAATTAATGAAAATGAAAATCAATTACTTTATAATGGACATTTTAAATGTATAAAAAATAAGTATGATAAGATTAATTTATAAAAATAGAAATATAATTTTATATCTTAGAAACACAAAATGCTTAAATTCCTTGTTTTTTTGTAAATTATTGTATCAAATTTTGATATCATATCAATTCTTTTTAAATTTATGGGAATAATAAGGAAAATAAGCCTATTATTTCTATTTTTATAAAAGAAAGGAATGATATATATGAAAAAAAAAATAGGATTATTAAGTTCATTTACATTATTAACTGCTGGAGTAACACCATTAATGGCAATGATGCCAAGTTCCTCAAATAATATTTATACTTGTGAAAATATTAATATTAATTTTAATAAAAAAGAATTTTTTATTAAACAACAAATTTTAGAAGATGAAATATTATTTAACTGTGAATTAAACCTTACAGAAAAATTAAATATTAATTCTTTGAAAGAATTAAAAGAAAATTTTAACGGTTTTTATTTTAAAAATTTTAATATGTCTTTATCTGTTTTTGATAAAGAATTAAACCAAGATACATATATAGTTAAGGCGTTAAAACCTAATGAATATTATAATTATATTTCTCTTTTAGATAAAAACGAAAATAATTCTAATTTAAAATTTTATAAATATAAACCAAACCGAAATTATGAAGTAGAAATTATTTATAATTTATGTTTTGTTAAAAAAAATAATAATTTTTATTTAAATATGCTATTTAGAATGGAAGGTTTTACAAATAATAATAATAAAATTAAATTATTTATAAATCCGGAAGAAACAATAAATTTTGTAAAAAATATTTAATTTTATAAAAAATTAATTTAATCAAACAACAATTAATTTTGTTGTTTTTTATTTGACAAATATTTTTAATGACGGTATCATCACGGTGTAATTAGTTATATAAATATTAATTTTATTTTACTTATATACCCCCCTATAAGTCCTTTAAAATAAGGACTTATAGGGTTCCGTGATGGTGGGGTTCCGTGTACACTTTTTTTAATTTTAAAAAAAACCACACTTTTATACTAAAAATAATAAAAAACCCCGTAAATAAAGGAGTTTTTATAAATGAATGAGTTAAAAAATAGCAAAAAACAAGCAAAAAATAACCAAAATTTAACAAAAAATGAAAGCATTTTAACAAAAGAAAACAATAACTTAAACCAACAAAAAAACCTTTTAAATTGACAAAAAGATAAAGAAAAATTAATAAATAAATATAAACGATTTTTAAAAGAAAAAAATGTTATTTTAGATATTATTAAACTTGATTTTTTAGAAGAATTTTGTACCCTTAAATTAACTTTAAATAACATTAATAATGAAATCCAAACCTTAATTAATGACGGTAAATTATTTTCTGAAACCGATAATAATCGCGGAAAACCAAAAGAAGTAAGACACCCCGCTTTAATTTCTTATGGACAAGCATATAAAGATTATAAAGCTGGATATGAAATAATAGAACAATGAATAAAAATAGCTAATCAAAAAGATAATTCCGATACTTTTAATTTTAATAATTTATATGATAATTCAGAGGAAAAATAAGAATGCAAGCAAATAATGAAAAAACAAATTTAGAACTATATTATGAATGAATAAATAAAAACTCAAATAAAAATAAAGTTGGAATAAAAATTAAAAAAATTGTTTCCACATTAGTAAAAGAATTAAAATCAAATAAAGATTATTATTTTAATCACAAAGAAGCAAATAAAACAATTAGCTTTATTGAAAAATCTTGCTTTCATACAACTGGAGAATATAATAAACAAAATTTTAAATTAGAATTATGGCAAAAAGCATTTTTAGAAGCATTATATGGTTTTTATGATAAAAAAACAAATTTAAGAAGATTTAAAGAAGCACTCTTAATTGTTGGAAGAGGAAATGGAAAAACCGCCCTTGCTTCTGCAATCGCTTTAAAAAGTTTAATTTTAGATAATGAAGCAAATGCCGAACTTTATTCTATTGCAACCAAACGAGATCAAGCAAAAAGAGTTTATGAAGAAATGCGACGAATGATTTTTATTAATCCTAACTTAAATAAAATTTTAAAAGTTAAGCGAGATAAAATAGAGTTTATACATAATAATTCTTTTTTTCAACCACTATTAGTTGTCAATTTTTACAAACTAATAATAATTTAAAAAATAGTACACCTCCCATAACACCCACAAAAATAAATCAGACCCAATCAGCAACAAGAAATATTCGTTTAGAAGAAATAGAAGCAAATAAATCATTTGAAAATAATGATGATGCGATTTTATGAGATTAAATATGAAAAATAATAAATATATTTTATGTTATCGTTCTGAAAAAGGTAAACGACCATGTAAAACTTATTTTGGTGAATATATAACTGGTATTGATGTTGAAGATGTCAATATTAATTCAACTTGGGAATGAGAATATTTTAAAAAAAATTATGGGGAAAATAATTTAGTTATTTGTAAAGATGATAAGTTAGATCTAATTTTAGAAAGAAAAAAATATAATGAAAAAATGTAATAAATATCGTAATCATTTTTTAAAATGTAAAAATATAAAATTATGCTTTTTTACAAAATTACATAAATATAATTGCTATTCGTGTTATTTGTGAAAAATAAAAAAGGAGAAAAAATAAAATGAATAATAAAATTGAATTAATATTAAATAATTCAAAAGTTAATAATTGAATTAATGAAAAATTAACAAATCAGAAAGAAATTAATTTATTTCGTAAAAATATCTTAACAATTTATAATAATAATCCCAGTTTATTTGATAAAGAAAAAATAAATTTAATGAGTGTTTTATCTGCTTGTGTAAAAGCAATGTTATTAGATTTACCGTTAGATCCTAACTTAGGATATGCCTATATTGTTCCATATAATTGAAAAGGACAGTTGCAAATTGGTTATAAGGGTTATATTCTGTAGAAACCACATACATTTTGTATTTTTGGTTTTTACAGTTTTGGAAAGTAAATTTTTTTAATATTTTTAATTGAGGAGTTGAAATTATGCAAACAAAGCAATATTTTATTTTGCGGTCCCTAGTGAAAAAGTATGGTAAAGATAATGTTATTAATACTGTTAATAAGATTGCAAAAGATATTGAAATTAAAAAGTAAAAGAATAAATTATTCCGCGTAATTTATTAGCGGATAATTTATTCAGTAGTGTTTTTAATGGAGCGAAGCGACAACGAGCGGAGCGAGTTTGCAAATTTCAATTTTTTAGTTTTTAGAAAGGAGATGTATTATGCCAACTTGATTAACGACAATATTTAGTGTTGTTATTGTATTAGCAATTTTTCTTTATTTTGGTTTATTAATTTACCAAAAAATTAAACAAATTCGAGGAAAGAAAAAAGATAAAAAAGAAATTGAAAGAAAGTAGAGTAATAAATAATGTTAGGTATTGTATTTAACAACAGCGTTTAATTTTTTAACAGCACCTACACCTAAAACTATGTCTGAGGGTATGACTGGTATTTGAACGGGTTTGACTAGTGCATTATGAAAAGTTAAAGAAGGTATAACAAATATTTTACTTGAGATAATGGTTTTTTTAGGTGAAGCGTGAATTATATTAATTCCATTTGCTATATTTTGTATTATTAAAATCTTAAACTTTTTCCGTGTTATGGTTAAAGGATTTTAATATTTATTATCTAAGGCACACTAGGAATTTTTAGTGAAATAATTGTTTTAATTGGTGATACCATTCATGATAATCAAAAAATAGATGCTATCACATTTGTAAAAAATGAATTTATTAAATAGAAAAATGAACTTATTATATTTACTATTAAAGTTCTTAATAGTTATTTTCAGTGTGCCAATTTTTATTATTTTTATATTTAACAATGCTTATTAACAGTTTTTATTAAACATTAAATAAACAATATATTAGCATTATGTATAACATTGTTAATAATCAGTGTTTATTACAATTAAAAAACATTATATAAACATTATTTATAACATTGTTTATTAAACAAATATTTAGTTAGGAGATTATCTTATGGATATGAAATTTAAAACAACTAAGGAATGTAAAAAATTAAAGAGAGATTTTATTATTAGGAATTTTGTTTTTGGTTTTGTTTATTTTCAATTTTTCATTGTTCTTATTGAAATTATTGTAGGTCTTGTTTTGTTTTCAAATAGAGAAATAATTGTTGGTATTTTACTTTTTTCTTTATTTTTATTTTTAATATTTATTCTTTTATTTTTTATAATTCAATGTCATATATGCGAAATTAAAGAATATAAAGTTATGTTGTTAAAGAAAAGAATGTTACCGTTAGAAAATATAATTGGAGGATTAGGAAAAGGCACAATGTTAAGACCAGTAAGACGAGGAGTTGATAAAATTGAGTAATTTTGTTAAGAAAAATCAGAATGTAGAAAATTATTTTATTAGTAAGGAATTTAAAACAATTAAGGAATATAAAAAATTAAAAAAATGATATATTTTAGTTAATTTTGTTGCTTGATTTTTATATATTTTTCTTTTTATAAGTTCAGTTGTGTTAGTTTATGTTTTTATTTTAAATATAAATAATAACAATAAAGAAATTTTTATTTTGGCATTAGTTTTATGGTTTGTTTCTGTAATTTTGGCAATTGTACCAACTATTTTGGAACATATAGATTTAAATAAAGGATTTAAAAAACAATTAAAGAAAGAAGTTGATAAAATTGAGTAATTTTGTTAAGAAAAATCATAATGTAGAAAATTATTTTATTAGTAAGGAATTTATCCCTTTTACAACAGAAAAAGCAAGTTTTATTAATTTACCTAATCATAATCGTCATATTGGTTTTTGATTGAGTAATAAGTTTATTTATCCGAGTGAAAAACATTTGGAACAAGTAGCAATCGGTTTGATTTATGATAATTCTTACCCTATTGTAAAATATGATGAAAATTTAAAGCGAAATATTTGAAAATATTTAACTGGAACAGAATTAATCAATTTATATAATCAATATAAACAAAATTATTTTACTAAAATGAAAAAAGCGTTATTTTCAAGTGAACCTAAAAAAGTAAAAGCAAATAATAACAATAATAATTTCACAAATTTAAGTGTTGAAAAAAAGAACAATTAATTAAAGACTGTGAGGAATTATAAAATGGAAGTTAAATCAACAAAAGAAGAACAAAGAGAAAATAGAATAAAGTACGAAAAAAATAAAGGTTATAAATTATGTGATAATGGTTATATTATTTATAATTCAAATGAAAATTATTTTAAATTATTTGGTTGTTCTAATCAATTTATAAAGGCACAAGTTTATTTTAGAAAGTTTGGTGGCGAATATAAAGTTAAATTTTTGTGTAAGAAATGTTATAAAAAATTTAAAAAATCCTTGTCTTACGAATTTTGTGAAATTTTAGATGAACAATTTTATAAAAAACCCGTTAAACTTAGTATGTTTCGTTTTGATTATAAAAATGCATATGAATATGATAAATATGGAGGTTTTTATTATGAGTTTATATAATTATTGAGTTCAATTTGTTAGTTATATTATTGGTGCAAATGCCCCTGAGTTTTTATATGTTATATCCTTTGTGTTATTTGTTGTTTTATTTTTTGGAATGTTTTTTAAACTTATTCAAAAAATATGGAGTTTTTAAAAATGCAAAATGATTGAATTAAATTAAAAGAGTTTTTTATTCATATATTTTTGTTTATCGATAAAACGAATGTTGAAAGTATTACAATGTGGAATTTAACGCAAAATGAATATTTAACCTTGATGGTTGGTGTTTGAGTTGTGATTTTGTTTTTAACTTGGTTTTTCTTGTGAATGGTTTTTAAGATAGTTGGGTATTTTAAATAATGAAAAAATTTATATTTTTCTTTAAAAACTATTGTTATATTAGTGGTTCAATGCTTTTGTTTAGTTTAATTGATTTATTACTTTGGTTAATTTCTTTGTATTGTGTTGGTTTAGTATTTTGAATATTATTTGCTTTGCAGTGTGTTTATTTTGTGTGATGATTGTGAAAAAATATTTTTTATCAGTTAAATTCTTTTGGGTTAGTAAATTTTGTTTGAGATAATCCGTTATCGGTAATTATTGGTAAGTTAGGAACTGGTAAAACATTACTTTTAACTTATTTGTCGCAAACTATGAAATTATTGACAGATGAAATTTATAGTAATTATCCGTTAGAAGATGATAAGGTTAAAGTTTTAACATTTAAAAATTTAGATTTTACTGATAGAACAAAACCCGTTCCCCTAGATGATAGTGTTATTTTATTTGATGAAAGTTATTTATATATTGACGGAACTAGTCCTCACGATGAAAAAAAAGTTCATAGTGGTAAAATACCGTGAATTGTTTTAGCGAGACATTTTGGACATCGTGCGTTGTTTACTGCTCAGCGTGAGGGTATGATTTGAAATAATATTCGCCAGTTAGCAAGTGGAATTATTATTCCAATTTCATTGAAAAAACCCGTTGCTAAAAAAGGATTTAATTTTTTTTAATCGTTTCTTTATTATGCGAATTGGGATTTTCCAAGATATAACGGATTATGAAATTTGAAAAACAAAATCAGTAGAACGAACAGTAGAAGGTAAAAGAGCAAAACATAAGTCGGATGTTGAGTTAGGAATTCGGTTTTTTAAAATAATAATTCCCCTTGAATTTGCTAATAAGTATGATAGTGAATGGTTAAAGTTTGTACGTGATTTAAAGAATGATGAAATTGTTAATGAAAAATTTTATTATTGATCGGAAATCACAAAATTAAGCGTTAAAGAACGATTGGAGTTATTTGATATTGATATTTTGAAAAAGAATTTAAAACCTAAAAAAGAGAAAGGAAATAGTAAAGATGATTAATTTATTAGTTGAAAATAATAATAGTAATTGAGACAAGATTTTTAGTTTTGTTTTTGATATATTTTTGTTTATTTTTGATGTAATTTGAAATACAAAATTACCGATGACAAATACGTCAATTGCTTATTTTTTAATCTTTTTTATGGTTATTAAGTTATCGATTTATGCAATTCACGGGACATCAACACAATATAATAATTTAGGTTCGACAGTTAATAATGGTGTTTCGCAAGTATATTCGTCAACTGTACGAAAAGGTATTAATGTTGGTAAAAATGTTTATCAAAATAGTAATAAGCAGCAAGTTAAACGAGAAATTAAGCGTCAAAATGTTAGACAACAAGCAAAATTTAAAAGAGGTGTTAAGTAATGATTAAATTAGTTTTATTGGTGGCGGCGATTGCGATATTTGGAACTGGTTTTATTACTGTTATTATTAATCAATTTACATCGGCAAAAAATATTATTATGGATTTATATAATTCTGATAATTGGTTGATTTGATTATTTGGTAGAATGGCAGTTTTGTTTAGTCATCCGTTAATGTTAACGATATCAAGTTTATATATTGTTGGGTTTATTGTTTCAAAAACATTGTATAGTTAGGAGTTAAGTTTATGAAAAAATCGTTATCTTTATTTGCCATATTTATTTTAAGTTTTTTGGGTTTGGTTATTCCATTTATTACTTTAACGGCGTTTAGACCCTTAAATGAGGAGCATTATACGCTTAAACAAGAAGAATTATTACTGGTAAAGGTATTAATGAAACTGATTTTATTAATACAATGTTTTTACGCAGTAGTTTTTTTGAAAATTGGTCGGAGACAAATTATTTTATTAATCCAACTTTAAAAACATCAAAAAAATTATCATTTAATGATAAATGGTATTTGGATTTTTTACAAGATAGTTATTCTACGGGAGTTGTTTATGATAAACCTAGTGAAACATTTTTAAATTATTATCAACAATGACATAGTTTAAAAAATCAGTATATGGTTGAAAAATTTTATGATGTTAAAAAGGAGAATTTTTTGGATGATTTAACTGATTTTATTTATTCTTTTGCTGTAAAATATAAGATGTTTGATGTATCGAAAGAAATTGTGGAAAATGTTGACCGTTATAAAGAAAATCATTATCCAAGAGTTAAGTTAAACCAAGATAATTGAAAATTAATTACTGATTACAATTCTTTTGAAAATAATGTTGATAATAAATATTATTTTGTTGAGTGAAAAAATACAAGTAATGAATGAAAAATTGGTAAGTTTAAACACGATACATCTGGTGTAAAGAAAATAGGAGAGGTAATTTATGTTCATAGTATAAAATATTATGCTAAAAATAATAACCTTAAAGGTCTTTATCGTTGAGATGGTAATGGTGAGCCACAAATACCTACTATTGATAAAAACACTGGTGAAATTACTGATTGAAATAGTTATCAACAAACTCGCGTAAAAGAATTTATTAGTTTATCTTTATATTCTGTTTTGCTAGAAAATACTAGGGTTCAGCAAGGCGGAAGTGCTGATTATGAAAATCCGAATAAGGTTGGAACAAAGCGGATAATTTTTGATTTTGAGACGGTTGATGAATTGGATGTTAAAAATATTAAAAAAGCAATTTATCGGATGATTTTAACTGTTGATGAAGCAAATTTAATTATTTCTGGTAGTTTAGAGTTAAATAATATTAATAATGATGATTTAAGTTTTAATTTTAGTTTTATGCGAATGGGAATGGGTGAGGTTTTTAATTTTAATGGTTCAATTTATGCATCATTAAATAGTAAAGATTTAAAATATTATCAACAGTTTAGCGGTCAGTTTGATTTATCTAAGTTTTTACAGTCGTTTTTTGCAAGTGCTTTGGTGCCAGTGTTTCAAAATCGTAGTTCGTTTATTGAAAATGGATATATTAATAATTTACAGTATGATACTGTTTTAGTTAACTTTTTTGCTTTGAAATTACAAAATTTTAATAATATTTTGTTGAGTGAAAATATTAACGATAAATTACAATTTGATAAATTATTAAATAGTATGTTTAAGATTTCACAGAAATTTTATACTAATTATTTACGTACGATTTTTGATTTAGAGAATAATACTTATGTTCAAGGTTATAATAAAAAATATGGTTTATTAGTAAATAATGGTTTTAAAATTTACCCACGATATTTTTATTTTTCAGATAAATATAAACAGTTTTTATACGATTAATAATTATGGTAGTGTTTTTAATTATGATTTTTCGGTTGCTAATAATTATAATATTAAGTCAAATTCGGGTTATGTTTTTGGCGGTGATTTACAAAATAAATATGGTTTGCAATATAAAAAAATTGAAGAACAAAAAATCGGTTATAATGTTTTTGAATTGCAAGAACAAAAAGAGAATGATATGTACCGATATTATGATTTTAATTTTGGAATTTATAACTGACAAGAGATTAATAATGTTGGGTTGTTTCCCGATAAACAATGATGACAAGTGCAATATGTAACGCCAGAGGGTTGATGAGATTTTGGTGCTCATATTAGAAGTGCGGTGATTTGAATTGTCAATACTATTCCTGGTGTTAAACAAGTTAATGAGTTAGCGAGTGGTGTTGGTAAGGTTTTTGAAACAGTATATAGTTTTTTTAGTCAAATATTTGAAGTATGAAAATTTAATCCCGCATTGTATAGTACAATAACAAATATCTTTTTATTAATTATTTTTATGAAATTTGTGCGATTAATATAAAAAAGGAACTGTTATTTAGTTCCTTTTTTGTTCTTTTCAGTCAGTAATTTCACCAGTATTAGGATTAATAGTTGGAATTTGCGGCTCACCCACACCATCTCAAAGATAAAGACCTTTAAGGTTATTATTTTTAGCATAATATTTTATACTATGAACATAAATTACCTCTCCTAT
Organism: Spiroplasma citri; assembly: GCF_001886855.1. NCBI lineage: Bacteria > Bacillati > Mycoplasmatota > Mollicutes > Entomoplasmatales > Spiroplasmataceae > Spiroplasma > Spiroplasma citri. Next base: position 906,952 of record NZ_CP013197.1, on the reverse strand, counting down.
TTTCTTTACACCAGATGTATCGTGTTTAAACTTACCAATTTTTCATTCATTACTTGTATTTTTTCACTCAACAAAATAATATTTATTATCAACATTATTTTCAAAAGAATTGTAATCAGTAATTAATTTTCAATTACTATCTTTGGGCGGTTGTTGTGTATTAGGTTGTTGTGGATTATATGATGGTTCTGGTTTATTATCTCCTCCACCGTTTTTATTATTATTTTCTTTTTTACAACTGATTAATGTTGTTGTGCTTGTTGCGGTTAATCCGATTGTTACTATTATTATGCTAAGTCATTTTTTCATATAGATTGCTCCTTTTTATTTTTTTATATATAATTGATTTTATCACATATCAATTATATATCAATTATTCGTATTAAATATTAATTTTATATATTTTTGATGGTAGGTGTAAATTAATGAAATATATTATTAATAATTTTAATTTGTTTGATTTACAAGCAAAATTAAAGAATTTTTTAAGTAAAAATTATAAAAATAAATATTATAAAAGAATAAAACAAAAAATATTTTCATATATTAATTTGTGTAATGATTATTATAATGGTAATTTTTTGTTGAAAGATTTAATTAAAAAATATTTTAAAAATAAGTTTTCAACTTTTTATTATTGAGCGAATAAAATTTTAATTGCATATAAAAATAATGATTTTGCTGAATTATTATTAAAGTCAACAATTCCTAATAATATTAATTATCAATATAGTGATGATATTCGCAAAATTATTTGTGATTTATATTTTGAATATTGTAATAAACATGCTGGTGGTGTTTTATCTTTGTTTTATAATTTAAAAAAAGGAATTCATGGAGAAGAATTAAAAAATAAAGCACCAAAAAATTTAAAAACATTTTTTCGTTGACTTAAAAAAGATGAAAGATGATTAAAAATAAAAAATAAAATTAAAGAAATTAAAAAACAACATCCAAGATATGAAGTTAAAGAAATGGGTTTGTTACAGATGGACGCTAAATATTTTGTACCAAGTAAATTTCCAGTTGATAAAAAGTATTATGTTTATGATTTTATTGATGAAAAAACAAGATTAGCATTAGGATATGTTTATGATAAATTAAGTACTGATAATGCTATTGCTGCTGTTAAAAAAGCAATTAGTGATTTTAAAAATATATTTGGTATTATAATAACACGGATTAGAACTGATAACGGTTCTGAATTTATTAATAATTATCGGAATAATCAAAAAATTAGTGTTAAAAAGACTAATTTTACTCAATTTTTAACAGATAAAGATATTTTGCATCAAACAACACCAGTTCGCTCTCCACAGTCAAACGGTAAGATTGAAAGATTTCATCAAAATTATACTAAATTATTTGTATTTGAAGAAAAAATATTAAATGCAGTTAGTTTACAGAATAAATTAAATGATTATTATTTTTATAATTTTGAAAGAGTACATAAGTCTTTAAATTTTCAGACACCATTTAATTTTTTGAATAGTTTAAGTTTAATTAAATAATTTTAAATTATTAAGTTTTTGTGTTTAAACTAAATAAGTTTATTATATTTTAATTAATTAATAATATGTAAATTAACTCATAAAATATGTTATTAAAATAATAAAATATGTATTTATTAATTAAAATTTAATAAATTATTTTTTAGTGTGTTTAATTTTATATTTTTTATTTATTTATTTTATGATATTTTTTTATTATAAATAAATATTTTTATTATTTTTGTTATTTTCTTGTAATCTTTAAAATGTGTGTGGTATACTACAAAATAACATAACTTTCTAATGTCCCATCTGCTGTCGGATTAAAATCTAATTTATTATCTAAATTAGTTAATGGTGTATCTTTATCTAATGCTTGAAAATCTTGTGATAATATTACAATTTCATCATTACCACCATTAACATTAATTCTATTTTGCCCTAAATCAATAGTAGAATAAACTTTTGTACCTAAATCTTGACCAGTTGCAGAATAATAATGTGTTTTAAATGTGTTTTAATTTTATCTGTTAATTTAAGCATACAACCAAATGTTAATGAATTACTTCCAATTAAACCACCAACTTGATCTTCTGTTTCATTACGAAACATATCATAAGGAATATTACCAATTCCAGCACTATTTTCTTTTCATAAACTATTTTGAATAATTTCATAACTTAAATAATCAATAAAAGCATTTAATTGTGCTATTTTTGGTATTAATTGCGTATTTTTTTGACTCATTAATTTAACTGGTAAACCTAAATCAAAAAATGAAATTATTTTACCAACAATAGGTAAATTATTAAGACTAAATTTAGTAAATTCATTAACATCTCAAGGTAATAATGAAATTGATGAATGTGTATAACGATTAGCATTTAATACATCATGAAATGATGAAAATTTTAATTGTGAATAATCAAATGATGCAACACCAAAAGGGGCTTTTTATATTCTGGGTCTTGATAAATAAATTTACGAATTTGTTTCGTATCATAAGCACCTTTAGGTTTAAATTGTAATCCACTATCTCAAAAAGGTGTTTTATTAGGATTTGTTGCTCTAGTAGCAATTAAATCACTTCCTAATACACCTTCAGCATTTTTCTTTGCTAATGGATCTGCTAATGCATTAAAAATATTAGTTCATTCTCCATAAGTAGTTTGATTAGATGGTTTTAATCCTTGTAAATTATATAAAACATTAGCAGGATTAGAATTAGTTAATAAAGTATCAGGCATACCACTTAATTCATCTGAAAATAATAAATCTCGTGGTTGATATACTCTTTTATTAATTTGTCCTGATTTAATAGGGCTTCAACTAGAATAATGTATTATTACTGTTTTAGTAAGTTTTTTATTCTTTTCATAATAATTAATTTTAAATTTACCTATTTGATCAGGATATTTAGATAATAATATTTGTTCATTAAATAACATTATTTCATTACAATATTTAATAATATAACGGTGTAATGATTCAGGATTAGATGAATTAATAATAAATTTTCTTTTAGCACCACGAATAGCATATTTTATTCACTCATATCATCTTTTGTTAATTGGTCTGCTTCTTCTCTTCATTCAATAGCAAATTCATATTTATTTAAATCAGCAAAAGCTTTTAATTTTTCTCTTTTTGTTTGTGAATGTAAACCTTTACAAATAATATAAGTACCATTATCTAATGTAAAAGAATTCTCAGATAAATTAACTTTATAATTAATATTCATATCATTAAGAGTATTTTGAATATTTTTAAATACTCCATTTCTAATATCTTTATTCATTTTCATAACAGCAATAATAAATATTGGCTTACCCACCAATAATGATATAGCACAGCATTTGCCAACTACATTATCTTTTATCATAAAAGTTTTAGCACTATAACGACTTCCTATTTCATTATATTCATCAAAAATCATCTTGGAATTTCATCTAAATGTAAAAAATGTTTAAGCATCTTTAATCACCTCATTTATTTTAGGTAAATCAACATTATCAAAATTAATAACAATATTAGCATTATTTATATTTGTATCTTTAACATATTTCTCAACATATATTTTCTCCCCCCCGTCATATTTGTCATTTAATAAAGCCAATTCCAATTCTATTTCTAATTGATTTATTGTATCTTTAATAAAATAAGCGGTTTTTGTATCGACTTCATCTTGTCAATTATCAAATGGTAGTTTTAAATAGTATAAATATGCTCTTTTATTACTCAATTTGTCCGCTTTTTTTCGTAAAAACTCCTTAGTTTTACCCGAAATAGTCTTAAAAGTTACCATTTTTTACTCCTTTTTGCATATTAAAATTGCTATTATTTAAACAATATGGTTAAATAAAAGAGTAATAAACAAAATTATCAAGAACTAAAAACGTAGCAAAATGTATTAAAGAACTTAATATTATTTTTATTATGTTTATTTTACAATTAAAAAAAAGACCTCTTCAAGTCTTAATTTTGTAATTTATAAACAAGTTTTTAGAGCTTTGGAAAATCCATTAAACTTTTATAAATATAATTTAAATATAACACTTTATATAAAAATGTCAATAAATTTCTAAAATTTTATTTTTTATGCTAAAACTATTTTCGGAAAGAGAGCTTTTGGATATGAGAAAATTTAAACATTTAAGTATTAATGAAAAAATTATATTAAAGGAATTATCTAGATCAGAATTATATAATAAACAAAAATGGTAAAATTAATTACTCAAAGATAGCACGGTTTATGGGAAGAGATAAGGAAACAATTCGACGTGAACTTAAAAAATTTAAAGAATATGATCCTTTAAAATTACAAAAACAATATCTTAAAAATAGAAAAAATTCTAAAAAACATATTACTTTAACAGTTAAACAGATTAAGTGATTAAACAAAAATTTTAATACTTTACATAGTACACCTGAAACAATTTGTAAAATGTATGAGATTGAATTTGGCGAAAAATTTCCAATGTGTTTTAAAACACTTTATAAATATATTTATTTAGGATTATTTAATATGGATAAAAAATATCTTTATTTTAAGTGAAAGAAGCGAAAAACAAAAAATAGTACTGATAATCGAGGTAAATTATCAAATTACAGAACTATTGAAGAAGCAAAACATGATAGATATGAATTTGGTTGATTTCAAATGGATTGTATTGTTGGAGCTGACCATAAATCTGCTGTTCTTACTTTTACAGAAGAATTAACTAAATTTACTATTGCTGAAAAATTAAGAGAACAAACAGCCGAAGAAGTTGTTAAAACGATTAAAAATATTTTTGTTAGATTCTTGGAATTGGGTTTTGCTCACTTCAATAAAAAACAGCATATCCTTTTTGAAAAATACCTCAAACCTTTCGGGTTGAATCAATTGTTACAATACGAAAATTTTCGGGTTGAACTTGATTAAGAAAATCATTAATATCATCTAAAATATTTAATCTAATATATTTGTATGTTTTATTTTTCATTTTTTTCTCTTTCTATTTAGTTAAACTCTAATACTTTAATACTAACATATTTAATACTAACATATATATTTAATAGATTTATTTAAAACAATATAAAACTGAGATAAGGGAAGTTTTAAATTGATTTTCATAAGGATTATTTCATCCCTTCGGAGCAAAACTGAGCTGGTGATAAACTAGTTTTCTCCCTAGTTTTGTGATATAATTAAATAGAAAATGTGTCAATGAGATAGGCCATCTAGGAGAAAAAAACCATATGAAAAAAGATATGATTATTTTATCAGTTGAAGACTTTTTAGCATTAGAACCTGATGAAAATATTCGTGAAGTACGACATGATGCAGAATATCAGTTTGATTATGAAAGTTGAAAAACAATTCTTTATTCGTCAGGAAAATTAAAATTTATTCTTCGTTATGTTCAAGCAATCTTTCAGTGAATGAAAGAAGTAACTGATTTAACTGGCTTAACAATTAGTATTAGTGCCATTATTGTTGATAAGTTTAATTTCTCATTATTTAAAAATCAACAACATTTATTTAATTGTAGTTTATCAACTAATTTTTATTTAATTTCTGAAACAGAATGATCAGAAAAAATTACTGAAGCACATGCTTCAAATTATGATTTAGTTAAAAATCAATTAATGTATGATCCATTAGAAACGGAACATTGAAAAGGTGAAGAAGGATTTGGCAAATTTATTAATATGCTATTAATGATTATTCGTAATGCGGAAAAACTTGATCCATTAATATTACCAATTCAATGAATGATTGAATTTAAAGATAAAAAATTAACGATGTCACGAATTAGAATGCAAATTCAAGCGTTACAAAATCGAACACCACCGGATAAAGAATTTATCATTGATTCGCGGAAAAAAAATAATAATGTTGAAGATGAAATTGAATTAGAAAAACGACCAACATTAGAACCAGTTAATAAGAATGAAAATGATGATATTGCAGCATGAAATAAATATTATAAAGAAGATGTTTAATACTTTAAATGGTAAAAAGGATTAAGTTCCTCCTTAACCCTTTTTGTATTATTTAATTTAATTTGGTAATTTATTTTACTTTTCTTGAAAAATAGGTATAATTTTAATTGAAAGAGATTATTGTTGACAATAATTTAACAGAGAAATAGTGGATGGTGGAAACTATTGTAATTTTAAAGCGTGATGACAACATGAAGATAAAATTTAATAAATTTTGATAAGTAAGCTCATTAACTAAAAGATAATGAAATAGGATGGCACCTCGATTTTTCGTTCCTAAGCAATCTTTTAGTTTTTTATTTAGAAGGGAAGTTAGTTATGAATATTCAAAAACCACGAGGAACTGAAGATCTTTATTATGAAAAAGCAAGTGAATTAAGTGCCCTAGAATTAATGTTGCGTAGTCTTGCTATGCAATATAACTATCATGAAATTAGAACGCCAATTTTTGAAGCAAAAGATTTATTTGTCCGTTCAGTAGGAGCAGAAACCGATATTGTTAGCAAAGAAATGTTTGAATTATTAGATAAAAAAGAACGAGCATTTGTTTTACGCCCAGAAGGAACAGCACCTGTTATTCGCAGCATTATTGAAGATAAACTATATGGGAAATATGAATTACCGTTAAAGTTGTTTTACCTTGGGAATATGTTTCGTTATGAACGACCTCAACATGGTCGTTTACGTCAGTTTAATCAGTTTGGGGTTGAAGTGGTCGGAGCTAAGAATTATTTATTAGATGTTGAAGTAATTTTACTTGGGTATAATTTATTAAAAACTCTTGGATTAACAAACTTAACATTAAAACTAAATTATTTAATGGTTGGTGAAGCACGCACAAAGTATCTTGGCGTGTTAACAGCTTTCTTCCAAGACCAAACATTATGTGCTGATTGTAAAATTCGGTTACAAAAGAATCCATTACGAGTATTAGATTGTAAAATTGATCATGATAAATTTGGTAATGCTCCAAAAATTTATGATTATTTAATCCCAACAGAAAATGAAGAATTTGTGGCAATTCAAAAGTTGTTAACTAAATTAGGAATTCCTTTTAGCTTAGATGCCCAATTAGTACGTGGATTAGATTATTACACTGGCATTGTTTTTGAAATTGTGATTGAGGATCAAAACCGAGAATTAACCTTATTAGGGGGAGGCTGTTATGATCAATTAGTTCATACGTTTGAACCAAGTTTAGATTATCCAGCGGTAGGATTTGCCTTAGGGTTAGAACGATTGTTATTAACTTTAGCTACGAATGATATTGTACTAGCTGATGAGCCTTATCTTGATGCTTATTTAATTTGTTTATCCGATCATGCTCGCCATTTTGCTGCTTCGTTGTTGTTATTACTACGAGCAAGTGGTTTTCGTGCTGATTGTGATTATTTAACACGGAGTGTTAAAGCCCAATTTAAATCATTAGAACGATTAAAAGCGAAAAATGCTATTATTATTGGTGATAAAGAATTGAAAAAAAATGTTTTGAAAATTAAAAACCAACAAACGGGAAAAGAACAAGAAGTTAAGTTTGAAAAGATTATTTCATTTTTAAGTAAGGAGAAGAAATAATGAAGAGAACACATCCTTGTGGGGAATTAACATTAAAAAATGTTAAGTCAAAAGTTGTTTTAAGTGGTTGAGTAGCAAAGAATCGTCGATTAGGGGGGATTATTTTCTTAGATTTACGAGATCGAACAGGAATTATCCAAATTGTCGTGCAACCAGATCATCCCCAATATGCGATGATTAATACAATTCGGAATGAATTTGTAATTAGTGTTGAAGGTGTTGTAATTGAACGAAAAAATAAGAATTTAGAATTACCAACCGGGGAAATTGAAATTGCCGCTGAACAAATCACAATTTTATCAAAAGCCCAAACGCCACCATTAATTATTAATGATATAACGGATGCCTTAGAAGATGTTCGGATGAAATATCGTTATTTAGATTTACGTCGTCCGATAATGCAACAAAAAATTATGTTACGAAATCAATTAGTACAAACAATTCGCCAATTTTGTCAAGTTCATCAATTTATTGATATTGAAACACCAATTTTAAACAAATCAACGCCAGAAGGTGCCCGTGATTTTTTAGTTCCATCGCGTTTAAATCCTCATCATTTTTATGCTTTACCACAATCCCCACAATTATTTAAACAGTTATTAATGTTAGCCGGATTTGATAAATATTTTCAAATTGCAAAGTGTTTTCGTGATGAAGACTTACGTAGTGATCGTCAACCAGAATTTACACAATTAGATTTAGAAATGAGTTTTGTTACTCGGGATGATATTATGGATTTTGTTGAAACACTATTTCACACAATTATGCAAGATGTGATGAAGGTTAAAATTAAAACGCCATTTCTTTGGATGGATTATGATGAAGCAATTGAAAAATATGGAACCGATAAACCTGATACGCGTTATGATTTACAGTTATTTGATGCAAAAGATATTTTTGCTAAAACTGAATTTAGTATCTTTGCAACAGCGTTAAAAAAAGAGTTAAGTTTAAAAGGGATTTTTATTCCACAATTAGTAAGTAAAAAACAAGTTGAAGAATTAACTCGGATTGCCCAACAAAACAAAGCCAAAGGGTTGGCGTGAGTTAAACAAGAAAAGAATAATTGAGAAGGACCACTTGCTAAAGCACTTAGTGATAATGAAAAAACAAAATTATTACAAGTATGTAATAAACAGGCAGGAACATTCTTTTTTGTTAGTGATCAAAAAGCAATTACTTGTCAAGCTTTAGGAGCAGTACGTGTAGCATTAGCTAAAATGTTTGATTTAATCCCATTGAATGAATATCACTTCTTATGAATTGTTAATTGACCATTATATGAATGATCAGATGAGAATAATCGTTATGAAGCAGCTCATCATCCGTTTACTGCACCAACTAGTGAATTTATTGATAATTTTGAACAGAACATGGCAACTGCTCGGGCTGATGCTTATGACTTAGTTTTAAATGGTTATGAAATTGGGGGCGGGAGCATTCGTATTCATCAAAACGAGGTTCAAACACGAATGTTTAAATCGTTACAATTATCAAACCAAGAAATTGCGAATAAATTTGGTTGATTTTTAAATGCTTTTAATTATGGTGTTCCACCCCATGGCGGAATTGCTTTTGGTCTTGATCGGTTAGCGATGATTTTAACGAATAGTGAATCAATTCGTGATGTGATTGCATTTCCTAAGAATGCAACAGGAATTGATCCAATGACAGCTTCACCAAGTCCAGTTGACGGCAAACAGTTGGATGAATTAGGGATTAAGTTAAAATAATAAAATAGGAATCCTGTAAATTCAAGCAGCAAACTTTTTCTCTTGTTAATTTGATAATAACATCATTTTTAACAAATGCAACTCTTTTTTAAAAAAAATAAAATATTTTATTAATATCTAATTTAACCATATTTAATCATACTAAAAAAGCATTTATTAAATTTTAATTAATAAATTTCTTTAAATATTCTGTAAAAACATTTCTTTTGCACTTATTCAATTTAAACACGGTCGGAGTTTATCATTTATTACATTAACTACTCAATCTATTTATTTTTGACTAACTTTATTAAAATCTGTGCCTTTAGGAAATCAATTTCTTAATTCACTATTCATATATTCAATCAAGGAAAGGGGCTTCGCCCCTAAGTCGCTCCGCGACTTTTACCCCTTTAAGTAAGGTGGTGCGTGGATAAACCACCACACCACCTTACTTTTTTTACCAACAACATTATTTTTACTATTAAAAATAGCGTAAAAGTCCGTTAACCATTGCTAAAATTAAAATAGAACTTAACATAATTTTAAATGTAATATCAAAAGCAAACAAATTACCAATATTATTAAACAATTCAGAAACATTACTAAACACATGTACTATCCCATTAACAAATTTATAAATTTCTTTCATACCAGGCAAATTATTTACAATCCAAATTGCCGCATTTTCAATATGAATATCTAAACGGTATCAAGCACCTTTTTTATAAGGTAATTGTCAAATTTTTCCATCATTAAGTTCACCACTTCAATCAGTAGCATTATAAAGACTAAAATTAAAACCATTAATTGAAATAGACTTATCTTCTGTTAATCTGGTTGTATTAAATCTAATTAAATTAAAACCTTGATATTTTGACCTATCTTTCATATCTAATAATTTTATTGATTGAGTATATTTATCATTATTAGAAGGTAAAATATCAGTCTTATAATCTCAATTTGAATAATAAGAAAAATAATCATTAGTACTATTTATCGTATAAGCATTATACAATTGCACTTGTGGTTTTAAATAATAAATATTTGTATCAGGAAATCTTAAAATATTAAAAACCATTGATTTTGGATATAATAAAAAACCATTTTTTACAAAAAAACAAAACCTAAATTACCATTAGATGTAAAATAAATACATTCTCTAAAATTCGAAATATCAAATATAACTCTTAAAACATTAGAATAAAAATAATCTAAAACTTGAAATAAATTATCCAACGAATAAAAATTTTGTTTAACATCATTAACAAAATAATTACTGTTAGATTTTTTAAGAATATCCATATTAATCAATTCTTTATAATTAAAATTTAAAACTAAATAATTCATATCAAAATGTTTATAACTTTGATTGGCAATAATTGGCATAAATAAATATTGTATAATTTCTCAATTAAAAGTAAATTCATATTTTATATTGTTTTTATAAATAAAAATATCTAACAATTTATTTGGGGTTTCATAATTAATAATTAATTTACCCAAAAAACCCTTAGAAATATCTTTTGGGTTTCAACTTAATAAATAACTTCAAGCAGTATTTTTAATTATATTAAATCAATAATTACTATCATTTTTATCAGCACTTACATTTGGAATAAAAGAAGTTTCAACACCAAAACTAAATGCATAATTACTAGGGTCTAAACCTTGCATAAAATAGTCTTGTCGCAACATTAAAGTAGACTGAAAATCATATTCATTTGCTTTTGCATAAGTCAAATCACTAAAATTATCATTATTTCTTGTTTCTAATTTACAAACATTACTAATATAATTTACAGCTGTAACACTACAAAAAAGAAATATTCAACCAAATATTAAATAAAAAATAATAAATATATCTAATAATCGTTTTCGCATTGTTTTAACCCCCTAAACAATAAAAATAATTTTTTTAATACCCATAATAATAATTGCAAACGCCATATATAACTGGAAAATAGGGTGTGTTGCAATAATAAATAACTGTGCTACTAATTTATAAAAATCATTAGCAGACTCCCAATAATGCTTAACAGTTGAAAAACCTAAATCTGTTGCCACAACAATATTAGCAATAAAACCAAAACCAACGGTTAAACCAATAACAAAGAAAAATATTAATTTTAACATTATTTATCATTCTCCTTATTTATTTTTGCTGACATTCTTGCCTTTTTATTTGCTGAACGAGTACCAACATAATTACCAACTTTTTTACCAGATTTATATGAAAATGAAACAGTACCCTTAACACCTTTGGCAATATTAGAACTTGCTTCTAAACTTGCACGAGAAACTGAACTTAAACCACGAGAACTATTAACTAACAAAAAGATAACATTTATAACACCACCAATTACTCAAATTACAAATAAAGGAATATTTGTACCCGGCAATTTTAATGCTCACATTCAATCCATTATTTTCATAAAAATATCAACTACAACATTAATGGCACCATTTCATACATCATTAGCAAGTAAATTAATCATTTTCTAACTCTCCCAAATTCTTTAATAAATGTTCCACCCCCATCTCTCGTAATTCATTAAGCGTAATATCTTTTTTAACAATACTAGGTCAATTTTGTTTAGTATAACTTGGTACTTTATCATTTTTTAAATCACGCACAAATTTTAAATATTTATTATCATATTGCATTGCAATAGATAAAGGAATTGTTATCTTAACAAAATTAATACCAATATCTTTATTAGATTTTTTACGAACTCTTTTTCCGTTTGCTGTTCGTTTAACCGTTTCAGTTTTTCATACTAAATAATCATCTAAATCATCAAAAAAAACCTATCTTCATTTTAAAATAAGGAAAAAATATACTAGGTGGAATACATTGCATAGGAACAATAATCATATTAGTAATTGCTCTATATTCCACTCAATTCTGATTAATTCGTTGTCCGGCAAAAATAATATTATTATCAAACTGACGACATAACAAAAAATATGGAATTAAACCACTAAACTTTTTATTGTTTTCTTCGGGTTTCGCACCATTCATATACAAAAATATTTCATCAAATAAAATTAAACTATCGTTTGGTGGTATCTTATAATTTTTATTTTTAAAATCTAAATGATTTAAACCTAAAACTCCAATTTTTTCATCATCAATAAAATAATTAGAATAAACATTATCAAATTTAGCAATTTGCGATAAATAATAAACTCTTGTTTAAGCATATAATGCTCCTCATTTAAGGGTCTAAACGCCGTTAAAGTAATAAATGGAATAACCAACCTAAAAAAATTAAAATAAATATGGCAAATAAAGATAACGATTTTTTCATAAACTTAACTCCTAACTATACAATGTTTTTGAAACAATAAACCCAATAATATATAAACTTGATATTGTTAACATTAACGGATGACTAAATAAAATTGCCATTCTGCCAAATAATCAAATCAACCAAGTATCAAAATTATATAAATCCATAATAATATTTTTTGCTGATGTAAATTGATTAATAATAACAGTAATAAAACCAGTTCCAAATATCGCAATCGCCGCCACCAATAAAACTAATTTAATCATTACTTATGCACTCTCCTATATCCTTGTTCTCTTGTTTTTGCTTGTTTTGCTAAACTTGATAATTGTTTTTTATTACGATTAATTTTAAATTGTTTACGCTCTTTAATATGTTTTTGCATACCTTGTTTAGTATCAGAAACACCGCGTACAGTTGACGAATATACTTGTGAAACACCATTATTAACTGTTGAACCTAAATTATTATATTGTGTTGATGTCCCGTGAATTGCATAAATCGATAACTTAATAACCATAAAAAAGATTAAAAAATAAGCAATTGACGTATTTGTCATCGGTAACTTTGTATTTCAAATTACATCAAAAATAAACAAAAATATATCAAAAACAAAACTAAAAATCTTGTCTCAATTACTATTATTATTTTCAACTAATAAATTAATCATCTTTACTATTTCCTTTCTCTTTTTTTAGGTTTTAAATTCTTTTTCAAAATATCAATATCAAACAATTTTAATCGTTCTTTAACACTTAACTTTGTAATTTCTGACCAATAATATTCTTTTTTATTAACAATTTCGTCATTCTTTAAATCACGCACAAACTTTAACCATTGACTATCATACTTATTAGCGAATTCAAGGGGAATTATTATTTTAAAAAACCGAATTCCTAACCCAACATCTGACTTATGTTTTGCTCTTTTACCTTCTGCTGTTCGTTCTACTGATTTTGTTTTTCAAATTTCATAATCCGTTATATCTTGGAAAATCCCAATTCGCATAATAAAGAAACGATTAAAAAAATTAAATCCTTTTTTAGCAACGGGTTTTTTCAATGAAATTGGAATAATAATCCCACTTGCTAACTGGCGAATATTATTTCAAATCATACCCTCACGCTGAGCAGTAAACAACGCACGATTACCAAAATGTCTCGCTAAAACAATTCACGGTATTTTACCACTATGAACTTTTTTTCTCATCGTGAGGACTAGTTCCGTCAATATATAAATAACTTTCATCAAATAAAATAACACTATCATCTGGGGGGAACCGGTTTTGTTCTATCGGTAAAATCTAAATTTTTAAATGTTAAAACTTTAACTTTATCATCTTCTAACGGATAATTACTATAAATTTCATCTGTTAATAATTTCATAGTTTGCGATAAATAAGTTAAAAGTAATGCTTTACCGGCCCCTAACTTCCCAATAATAACTGATAACGGATTATCTCAAACAAAATTTACTAACCGAAAAGCGTTTAACTGATAAAAAATATTTTTCACAATCATCACACAAAATATACACATTGCAAAGCAAATAATATTCAAAATACTAAACCAACACAATACAAAGAAATTATCCAAAGTAATAAATCAATTAAACTAAACAAAAGCATTGAACCACTAATATAACAATAGTTTTTAAAGAAAAATATAAATTTTTTCATTATTTAAAATACCCAACTATTTTAAAAACCATTCACAAGAAAAACCAAGTTAAAAACAAAATCACAATTCAAACACCAACCATTAAAGTTAAATATTCATTTTGCGTTAAATTCCACATTGTAATACTTTCAACATTCGTTTTATCTATAAACAAAAAGACATGAATGAAAAACTCTTTTAATTTAATTCAATCATTTTGCATTTTTAAAAACTCCACATTTTTTGAATAAGTTTAAAAAACATTCCAAAAAACAAAACAATAAATAACACAAACGATATAAAATATAAAAACTCAGGGGCATTTGCACCAATAATATAACTAACAAATTGAACTCAATAATCATATAAAATCATTTAATTTAAGTCTTTCAAATCATTAATTAATTCTTGTTCTTTTTCAACACTTCAATTTGTTAAATTATTATTGTTATTACTTGCTTTTACTTTTTTAGGCTCACTTAAAAATAACGCTTTTTTCATTTTAGTAAAATAATTTTGTTTATATTGATTATATAAATTGATTAATTCTGTTCCAGTTAAATACTTTCAAATATGGCGTTTTAAATTTTCATCATATTTTACAATAGGGTAAGAATTATCATAAATCAAACCGATTGCTACTTGTTCCGAATGTTTTTCACTCGGATAAATAAACTTATTACTCAATCAAAAACCAATATGACGATTATGATTGGGTAAATTAATAAAACTTGCTTTATCTGTTGTAAAAGGGATAAATTCCTTACTAATAAAATAATTTTCTACATTCTGATTTTTCTTAACAAAATTACTCAATTTTATCAACTCCTTCAATTTGTCAATATTGATTTAATTTTTCTTTTTCAACATCAAATTCTACCTTAATTTCAAAAATATATTTTATATACATAATAATCACAAAAATAATACCTATAAAAGCATATACAGACATAATAATTGCAAATACAAAGTGTGGAAAATCTTTATCATTTCAACTCAATATTGAAAAATAAATAAAAGAACTTAAAAAAACAAAAACTAACAATATACCAAAAAAACAATTAAACTTAATAAAAAAATATCTTTAATAAAATCTCTCTTTATTTTTTTATATTCCTTAGTTGTTTTAAATTTCATATCCATAATATAGTCTCCTAACTAAATATTTGTTTAATAAAAAATGTTATAAATAATGTTTATATAATGTTTATTTATTGCAATAAACACTGATTATTAACAATGTTATAAATAATGCTAATATATTGTTTATTTAATGTTTAATAAACACTGTTAATAAACATTGTTAAATATATAAAATAATAAAAATTGGCACACTGAAAAATACTATTTAATTTTTAACAATAGTTATTAAAATATAAAATCATAAATTTATAATTAAGTTGATATTATTATGGTTTTCTCTCTGTATAAATTATTTTAAATAGAAAGGAGAAATAAAATATCGAAGAAATAATAAATTCATTTTTCTATTTAATAAATTCATTTTTTACAAATGTGATACCATCTATTTTTTGATTATCATGAATGGTATCACCAATTAAAACAATTATTTCACTAATAATAATTTTAATAATAACTTTTAAATTTATTATTTGAATTTTTAATAAATTAACAAATTTATAAATATTTTTATACAGAGAGAAAACCATAATAATACCTTAAATATAATTAAATTGATATTTTTACACTATATACTGCCTACAAGTTTTTTCATCTTGTTAACATTATCAATAATAACCAAAATAATTAAATTTATTTAAAAATAAATTTGTAGACAGTGTATAGTGCAAAAATAAACAAAAAAATTATTTAATCAAATCACATATAAAAACTAGTGTGCCACAGTTAAAATACATGATAAATAATAAATATAAATACTAAAATCCTTTAACCATAACACGGAAAAAGTTTAAGATTTTAATAATACAAAATATAGCAAATGGAATTAATATAATTCACGCTTCACCTAAAAAAACCATTATCTCAGGTAAAATATTTGTTATACCTTCTTTAACTTTTCATAATGTACTAGTCAAACCCGTTCAAATACCAGTCATACCCTCAGTCATAGTTTTAGGTGTAGGTGCTGTTAAAAAATTAAACGCTGTTGTTAAATACATACCTAACATTATTTATTACTCTCCTTTCTTTCAATTTCTTTTTTTTCTTTTTTCTTTCCTCGAATTTGTTTAATTTTTTGATAAATTGATAAACCAATTCAAGCAAAAATCCCTAATATAATAACAACACTAAATATTTTCGTTAATCAAGTTGGCATATTACATCTCCTTTCTAAAAACTAAAAAATTGAAATTTGCAAACTCGCTTTGCTCCATTAAAAACACTATTGAATAAATTATCCGCTAATAAATTACACGGAATAATTTATTCTTTTACTTTTTAATTTCAATATCTTTTGCAATCTTATTAACAGTATTAATAACATTATCTTTACCATACTTTTTCACTAGCGGCTGCAAAATAAAATATTGCTTTGTTTGCATAATTTCAACTCCTTAATTAAAAATATTATAAAAATTTTTAGTTCAAAACTGTAAAAACCAAAAATACAAAATGTGTGTGGTTTCTACAAACAACCCTTTAACAAGAGTTGTTTTTTTGCCGCTTCATCGTACACGATGCCCACAAGATGGAACAAATTTAAATGATAATATCATTGCTATCGATACTAAATGTAATAGAAGAAAAGCAGATTTTTAAAAACCACGAAAATAAGACTTATTTTAAAAAATATGTTAAAATACTATAGGAATTATGCTAATAATTACTTATTACATATTGAAAAAAGGAGGACAACAAGAATGCCTTGATGAGCAGGACTTATTATTGGGATTGGTTGTTTAGTTATTGGTGGGGTTTTAGGATTTTTAATTACCAAAAAAAATGTGCAAAAACAATTACGTGATAATCCCCCAATTACTGAAAAACAAATTCGGGCAATGTATATGCAAATGGGACGTAAACCATCAGAAGCAGATATTAAAAAGGTTATGAATTCAATGAAACGTGCAAAATAAGGCTGTATTTAATATCTTTTGCCAATAATGAAACACATGTTAGATTAATAATCTAACATGTGTTTTTGTTTTATCAAATTATTACCATTACGAATACTTTTGCATAAATTTGCAAAAAATTTACAATTCCACCCGTTATTATCAAAAGAAAGAAAACAAATTGCAAAGAAGAAAGAAAAAAATAAAATCAGAATAGACATATGTTACATATGTTATGTTGATTTAAGGTGTTAGAAGAGCCTTCGTTATCTTAATACTACAAAGATAATAATTAGTAAGGAGGGATAAAAATGTTGATTTTTTTATCTTTAACAACTGGGCATTATGTTCTAAATTTTTTTAAAGAATTTATTGGCACACCAGCAATCTTGATTGGTTTATTTGCCCTTGTTGGTTGTTTATTACAACGCAAGAAATTTACCGAAACAATTTCCGCAACGATTAAAACAACCATTGGGTTTTTAATTATTAGTGGGGGAGCTGGGATTTTAGTTGGTGTTGTTGGTAAATTAGGAAATGCTTTTAATTTATTATTTGGAATTAATGGCATTATTGCTAGTAATGATGTTATTTCAGGATTATTTTTAAATAGTTTACCAAAAATTGTCTTAGCTGGAGCATTAATTATGATTTGTGCGATGTTATTAAATATTGTATTAGCATGCATTACATCTTATAAATATATTTAAAAAGTTAAAATAAATATTAAAAATAAAGATAATGGCTTACGCATTATTCTTTACCACCTTTCTTCTTTTTAAAATTAATTATAAATAAAATACATCAAACTAACTCAAATCAAAAATACAAATTTGCAACTAACATATATCAGAATAAAATACCAAACTCATTTATCGTAAATTGATCCAATAAATAAAGAAAAACCAAAACCAACAACTAAAATATATACTAATATTTCTCATCATTTTTCTTTTAAAAACTTTAAAATTTTAATTTTCATAAACTCAACTCCTAACTATACAATGTTTTTGAAACAATAAACCCAACAATATATAAACTCGATATTGTTAACATTAACGGATGACTAAACAAAACTGCCATTCTGCCAAATAATCAAATCAACCAAGTATCAGAATTATATAAATGCATAATAATATTTTTTGCCGATGTAAATTGATTAATAAGAACAGTAATAAAACCAGTTCCAAATATCGCGATTGCCGCAACCAATAAAGCTAATTTAATCATTATTTTTTATCTTCTTTAAATTTAATACTTCTAATATTTTTTGCTTGATATCTAATATTTTGTCGTTTAAGTTCTTTTTTAACTTGCTGCTTATTACTATTTTGATAAACATTTTTACCAACATTAATACCTTTTCGTACAGTTGACGAATATACTTGCGAAACACCATTATTAACTGTTGAACCTAAAATATTATATTGTGTTGATGTGCCATGAATTACATAAATAGATAACTTAATAACCATAAAAAGACTAAAAAATAAGCAATCGATGTATTTATGGATTTATATAATTCTGATACTTGGTTGATTTGATTATTTGGCAGAATGGCATTTTTGTTTAGTCATCCGTTAATGTTAACAATATCGAGTTTATATATTGCTGGGTTTATTGTTTCAAAAACATTGTATAGTTAGGGGTTGAGTTTATGAAAAAATCGTTATCTTTATTTGCCATATTTATTTTATTTTTTTAGGTTTGGTTATTCCATTTATTACTTTAACGGCGTTTAGACCTTTAAATGAGGAGCATTATATGCTTAAACAAGAGAATAAGTACTGATAAAGGTATTAATGAAACTGATTTTATTAATACGATGTTTTTACGCAGTAGTTTTTTTTGAAAATTGGTCGGAAACAAATTATTTTATTAATCCAACTTTAAAAACATCAAAAAAATTATCGTTTAATGATAAATGGTATTTGGATTTTTTTACAAGATAGTTATTCCACCTGAGTTGTTTATGATAAACCAGATGAAGTATTTTTGGGTTATTATCAACAATGACATAGTTTAAAAAAACGGTATATGGTTGAAAAATTTTATGATGTTAAAAAAGAGAATTTTTTGAATGATTTAACTGATTTTATTTATGCCTTTGCTGTAAAATATAAGATGTTTGATGTATCGAAAAAAATTGTGGAGAATATTGATCGTTATAAAGAAAATCATTATCCAAGAGTTAAGTTAAACCAAGATAATTGAAAATTAATTGATAGTTCTTTAAATAATATACAAAAAGAATTTGAAAAATATAATGATAAATGATATTTTATTATTTGAAAAAGAGGAAATAGTTCACATTGAATATGACAATCAATGTTTTTTAAATATGATGAGTCTGCTCCTAGAATGACAGGCGCTTGACTTTCTTCTATAAAATCAATTTATCGTTGAGATAATACAAATAAACCTAAAAAAATAGAATTTAATGAAAGTACTGGTTAAATTACTGATTGAAATAGTTATCAACAAACTCGCATAAAAGAATTTATTGATTTATCTTTATATTCTGTTTTGCAGGAAAATATTAGAGTTCAGTAAGGTGGTAGTGCGGATTATGAAAATTCGAATAAGGTTGGTACAAAGCGGATAATTTTTGATTTTGAGACGGTTGATGAATTGGGTGTTAAAAATATTAAAAAATCAATTTATCGGATGATTTTAACTGTTGATGAGGCAAATTTAATTATTTTTGGTAGTTTGGAATTAAATAATATTAATAATGATGATTTAAGTTTTAATTTTAGTTTTATCCGAACGGGAATCGGTGAAGTTTTTAATTTTAATGGTTCAATTTATTCATCATTAAATAGTAATTAACAAGTTTAATAAAAGAAATATAAAATTAAAATTAATAAATCAAATAACATAACTAGTATGCCATAGATGAGTTATTCATCTTGTTATATTAGAATTATTTAATTTTACTAAAAAAGATTTTTAAATACCCAGTTTTTCAATCAGCAACTATCCTTGAATTTTCCAAATTATTATAAAATCAAATTTTTTCTTTGTTTGTATATTTAATTTGATTTAATAAATCTTTGTGATTTTCACAAGTTTATAAAATTTTATTTGTTTCAAATTCTTCGGTGATAAATGATGATAATTTATAACAATTAATTTATAACAATTAAATTTATAACAATTAATAACATCACATATTTTTTGTTGTTTAATATTTTTCATTTTTATAAATCAAATTTAATATTGACTATAATAAATATCTTCAAATCATTCTGTTTTTTCGCGATTTTTAACTTTATGAACTCGCTTTGGTATTCCGCATTTACTGCATTTAATCATAATATTAATTTTTTCCATTTTTAGTTTTTCCAATCTAACATTTAACGATTGATTTATTAATATAACTAAGTGAAACAAAACAAGGACAACACCTTTACTAAGTTAGTAGATAAATTATTTATTAATTTCTTAATTTAATATTGTTTTTTTTCAGAAAGGAAACAACTTTTTATTATTTTAAAAATTATAAATATATAAAGATACTATCCTTGTTTTGAATCAATTAGTTATTTTAGGTTTTTTCAAATAAAAAAAACCATTTTTGTAAATGGTTTAATTATTCTTATTTAATTTCTTTATATTTTTATACCCTACTTTTTTATGCAACCTTAATTATCATATTTTAAATAACGTTGTCAAAACACTGGAGCTAAACCGCGCAAGGCAAGGGGTATTACAATTTGCATGATTGGATAGGTAAAAAGAAAACTATGAATAAAATTATAAACAATTGCATATAATCAATTAGAATACCCTGGTCAAACAGAAGCAGGAAATAATGTGGTTCAAATGATAACACCACCTAATATTTGTGATAAAGCAATTAAACCAATGATGCTAAAACAAATAATAATATAATTAACATATGTAATATTTTTTTTATCATTGTTAACTTTAAACCGCATAAAGCCAGCAATCATTGGAATAATCATTGGAATAAAATAATCCAACAAATATGATCAAGGTGAAACAATAAAACCAGAGGGAATAAATAACAGGGACATTAAGGCACTAATGCTTCCAACAAAAAAACCAGCTAAAGCGGAATGAAAAAAAGCAATTATTGTAAGAGGAATATATTTTAGAGCAATCCCACCCCCATGGGGTAAAATTGGCAGCAGGGTTTCTAAATATGCTAATGCTAAGGTTACTGCTGCAAACATTCCAATAATAACAATATCAAATGTTTTTCATTTTCAAATTCCTAAATTAATTAAAAATCGTTTTCGTTTTATAACATTAGTAAATAATAAATCACTAACTTTTGTTTCATAACTATAAATAATAAGATTACTAATTAAATTAAGAAAATTTAAACTAATAATATTTAAAATAATAAACTGAAACTTATAATTAATATATTCTTCATAATTTGTTAATCAAACACTTATTGCGGATATGATACTAAATATTAAACCAAATCCACAAACCGCTAAACAAAAAAATCATATATTTTTAAAATTTTGGTCATTATTTAAATGGAATAATTTACTTAATGTTGATAATGGTAAAATACTAAGATTTATTATAATACCAAGATATAAACTAATGATGATAAAAATAGTTACTTTATTATATCATAAAATAATTTTTTGTTGGTTTAACTTAAACTTAAAAATTGCGGTTGTGGCCATATAAAAAATTTCCTTACACAAATAATTTTGTAATTAACTTCTGTGAAAGTGAGCATCAAATTAAATTTATTAAATTAAATAAATAACGAATTTGAACTCCCTACGCTAGTGTTAACTAGATCAGGTTCTAAGAGTATTTCTCAAACTTATGTTTTGTAAGTTACCTCTGTCAATTACAATATTATTTTAACATTGTTGCAAAAAACTGCAAGAAATTTTAATAATTTATGTCCTTATCTTGTAATAATTTCGTAATAGTTATCTAGCAAAAATTTCGCAATTATTTATATTATTAATTTGCTGATAACTATGGAAAGAAAATTAACAATGACAGAAAAACATAAATATAAAACTATTAGAAAAGTTATTAAAATGAAATAACAAAAAAAACGTGCTGCTAAAATTTTAGATTTGTCTATTCGTAGAATTGAACAATTAATGAAAATTTATGATACACAAAATATGACCTCCTTTGCCATCATTCACGTGGTATAACAGCATATAACAAAACAAAACCAGAAATTTGTGAAAATATTCTTAATCTTTACAAAACTAAATATATTGATTTTAATTTTATACATTTTAAAGAAAAATTAATTGAAAATGAAAAAATAAAAATTTCTTATTCACTTTTGTACAACTTAATGTCTCTAAATTAAATAAAATCTCCTAGAAAACAGAAATTAAGAAAAAAAGATAAATCACATACTTTAAGAGAACGCCGCAAATATTTTGGGGAATTATTATAACCTGATGCTAGTGAACATTTATGACTAGGAATAAATCATCCTAAAATATTTTTACATGGTGTTATTGATGATGCAACAAATACAGTTGTTGGATTATATTTTGATTATCAAGAAACCTTAAATTTTTATTAATGTTTTATATCAAATTTTAAAAAACTATGGTATTCCTATGACATTTTATACATATAAGCGAACAATTTTTACTTATCAAAAAAAATAATAGTAAAAACGAAGAAAAAGACACCTTTACTAAAACATTGTATCTTAAGTATGAAAACAAAATTTATAATCTATTAGAATATATTTCAACAGTTAAAAATACAGAAAAAACATTACCAAAATCTAAAGCTCATAAACCCAAATCAAATCATCCATGAACTGAAAGATATACTATGAAACAATTATCAATTAAATAAATTTACGAAATTTTAGCTAGATATTGACAGAAATTTTAATAATTTATTATATAATAATGTATATGGAATTAGAGGCAAAGATATGTTTAAATGATGAAGACGAAAAAAAACTGAACAAAAAATAGTAAATTTAGAAACAGCGAGTGCTTTTGATGATGAAATTGAAGGGTTTAGTGGAGCTAATTTTAGTGATGAAACAATTGACTTTAAATTGTCACAATCAAAAAGGGTTATAATAAATAATTTAGAAAATTCTGAGATTAAAACAACTCAAGAGGATACTAATAGTATTGATAGTCTTGTTCAAAATTCACGTCATCAAATTAATAAATATAAAGAAGAACATAATGTTAATGAACATGAAAATTTATTAGAACGCTTAGAGCAATTAAAAAAATTACGTGATAGTTCTCAAGTTCAACCAAATGAGTTTCAACAAATGCTAAATCGAATTAAAGAACGGAATTTTAATGACCGAATGGCATATATTATGGATCGAATTAAGATTTCTCATCGTGATGATGATAAATTAGAATTAGCGCATAATGGTGAGCCTAATGGTGAACCATTAGCAGAAAATTCGTCAAAAAGAGTAAAAAAAAATAAAATTACAATTGCTGGGGATAAAAGTGAAATTAATACTTTAAAACAAAACTTACCAAAAAAGACTTCTAATAATTTAAGTGAAAAAGAGAATGTTACAATTACATTATCTGTAAAACAATTTCAACAAGTTGTGCGTGATACTGTGGAGGGTGTTTTAGTTGAATTAGGAATTAAAAATAAAGATGAATAATTTTTGTTTTGTTTTTATGTGCTGTATTTTTTAGATTGGGAGGAAAAATAAATGAAGATAGCATTATTTGGTGGTAGTTTTGACCCATTTCATACTGACCATTTAACAATGATTAATCTTGTTAAAACAAAAACAGATATTGATGAAATCTGAATTATTCCAACAAATCAGAATCCTTTTAAAACACGAAAATTATCTTCTTCCACTGATCGTGTTGCAATGATTACTTTAGCAGTTGCTGGTTTATCGTATGTTAAGATTAATTTAATTGAATTAGAAAATACAAAACCTAGTATAACATATGATACTGTTTTAAAATTGCAAGGCCAATTTCCACATTATCAATTTTATTTTATGATTGGTTCTGACCAACTAGCATCGTTAAATAAATGAAACAATATTATTGAATTAACAAGAATGCAAACTTTTATTGTTTTTCAACGAAATGAACCAATTGAACAAGCAATTTTAAAACAATATCAAGCAATAGTAATTCCATTTCATAATAATTTACATTTATCATCAACAATGTTACGAGAAGGAAAAAACATTTCATTGCAATTGCCAAGTATTACTAAGTATATTAATAATAATTTATTATATTTACCAGAACGATTGGGACAAAATATGGATAAGGAACGATATCAACATTGTTTAAATGTTGGGCAAAAAGCCCAAGAATTAGCATTGATTCATAAATTAAACCCGCAAAAAGCTTTAATTGCTGGAACATATCATGATATTACGAAACAATGGTCAAAACAAAAACAAAAAGCATATCTAACAAAATACTTACCAACTTTTTTATCAGAGCCAATTCCTACTTGGCATGCTTATACAGCTTATTGTCATTTAAAATATGATTTATTATTTACTGATGAGGATATTTTAACAGCAGTTAAATTACATACTGTTGGCCATCCACAAATGACATTGTTTGAAATGCTAATTTTTGTTGCGGATAAAATTAGTAGTGAACGAAATTATCCGAAAGTTGATTATTATCGAACATTAGCACAAAAAGATTTAATAAAAGCGTTTCAAGAATTATTAATAATCCAATTTGAACGAGCAGTAGATAAGCAAGGTCTTGAACATTTAGGTAAAAACATACAATTAACTTATCAACAATGAAAAGAGGATAAATAACGTAATGAATTTAATTATTAGTGCAATGAAAGAAGAGTTAATAACAATTTTAAATGCTTTAAAACCAACAGTAATTGGTAAATACTCACAGATTGAATTATATCAAAAAGGTAATTGATTATTTGCAATTAGCAAGATTGGTTTAGTAAATGCTGCAATGACTTTAACAATCTTACTTAAAGATTATGCAATTAAAACAGTTTATAATATTGGCACAGTTGGGACTTTAAAGTCAAGTTTTAAACCATTATCAGTTTTAGTGATTACTGAAGCTTACTATACTTTTGCTGATGCACAAGAATTTGGTTATACAATGGGGCAAATTCCAGGTGAATTGCCTAGTTATTATAGTGATAAAAAATTAGTAACTACAATTACATCAAAAATACCTAACATTCAACCAGCATTTTTAGGGAGCAGTGATATTTTTATTGATAAACTAGAATATTTTAATCATATTAATACTAAATTTAAGAATAAAATTGATGTGGTGGATATGGAAGGTTGTGCTTTTTTTCAAGTTTCCTTAAAGTATCAAATTCCAATTGTTAGTATTAAAATTATTACAGATTATTTACAAGCAACTAAAAAAAGTTCAACAACACAATTTAAACAAAATTTATCACAAGCAGGAATTTTAATTTCTGATTTAATTTTGACAAAATTATTTAATAATAAAGAATAAAAAATTTAAAATTAAGATATAATTTAAACAATGTTATTAAATAGAAAGAGGGATTTAATGTATAAATTTATCAAATATTATTGTCGTGATTGACGGTTTTGATTCAAAATAATTATTGCATTGGTTGCTTTATTTGGGTTACTAACTAATTATTTAACTAATTTACTGCATTTAGACAAAATGATTGTTACGGATAGTAATAACCAAGTGACATATTTATGAGCTGTTTATGATCAAACAGAAGCAATTAGTCATTGAAATTATGCTGGCTATACAATATGATGAATTTCATTTTTTACTACGCAATCAAATTTTTTAGTCCTAATTTGATTTGTAATTGCAATTATTTGTCATCGTCAAGAAGGAATCATTAAACCATTAAAAACATATTTTTCATTATCAGTTGCTGTGTATATTACAGTTACTTGTTTAATTTACAATTTTGTATTATTACCAGGAATCTTAAAAAATAAAGATTTAATGTGAGGTCCACTACAATGAACGGAGCAAATTATTTTGCATGTTATTGTACCAATATTAACAATTATTTATATTGTTATCTTTGCTAAACAATCACCGCTAGTTTCAACAAAACAATTTTATCAACAAAAATTAGGATGATATTTTATTTATCCAATTTTATATGGTGTTTATGGAGTTATCAAAGGAATATTATGTGAATATAGTGGAATGCATTTAAAGATTGCCTATCAATATTTCTTCTTACAAATTACAAATCCAAAAGCACAAGGTTTACCTGGCATTGTTTGATTTATAATTGCTATTGTCTTAATTTCAGGGATTATTACTGCTTTTGGTGGTTTATATCATTTTAGTATATTAAAAGTTGCCAAACATCATCAACAATCAAAAAATTCTTAATAAATATTTTAACAAACAATTAAATTGTTAAAAGCACAGGGGTGCTTTCTTTTTTTGTATTATGTAAATTCAAGCAGAAAATTTTTTCTCTTGTTAATTTGATGATAACATCATTTTTAACAAATGCAACTCTTTTTTTTAAAAATTAAAATATTTTATAAATATGAATTATGTAAAATGAAATGCAACAAATCTTTATTAATTAAATAATATAATAAAAATTACAAAAATCAACCATAAATTTAAAAAAATTAAAAATACTTTAATTTTTCTTTTATTTTACACACATTTAAACACACTAAAAAACAATTTATTAAATTTTAATTAATAAATTTATTTAATATTCTGTAAAAATACTTCTTTTGCACTTATTCAATTTAAACACGGTCGGAGTTTATCATTTATAACATTAACTACTCAATCTATTTGTTTTTGACTAACTTTATTAAAATCAGTTCCCTTAGGAAATCAATGTCTTAATTCACTATTCATATATTCAATTAAAGGTTTTTGTTGTGGTGAACCAGCATCACAAAAATATACTTGTGTTTCAGCAAATATTTCCATTTCTCTTCATTTACTAAATTCTTTCCCTCTATCTGTTATTATTCCTTTATAATAATATCTTAATAATATCTTTAAACTTTTTCTCAACTTCCCTAGCAGTATAATTTTCTAATTTTATTGCAAAATATTTTTTACTTAATTGTTCTACTAAAACTAAAATAGCAGATTTATGGTCTTTACCAACCACTGTATCCATTTCAAGTCATCCAACATTAGAAACTTTATTATCAATATCTCAAATTGACTTAAAATCAGTTAATTTACCACGATTATCAGATTTTCCTTTTCTTTTGTATTTTTTACCATGGTGTCGTAAATTCTGTTTTAAAAAACCATAAAAACCTAAACGAATTCATTTATACAATGTTTTAACACAAACGGGAAATTTAACTTTAAATTTTAAAAAATAACGATAAATAAGTTCTGATGGTGAATCATGATAAACATTAAATCTCAGATGAATAAAATTTAATTGTTCTTCTGTAAACTTAAATCTTTTATTATTCTTTTTTCTTTTCTCATAATACATTTTATCTGACTTATAAGCACTATATTCATCAATAGTTTTAAAACGCTTAATTTCTCGTAAAATAGTACTACGATGTCTATTCAAATATTTAGCAATTGCAGAAATATTCTGCTCACCATTCTTTTTTAAAAAAATTTTTGATAATAATAATTGTTCTAATTTAACTTTATCCATAAAACTTAAATGACTATACATAACATTTATATACCTTTCATTAACTTATAAAATTAATATTTAATACGAATAATTGATATATAATTGATATGTGATAAAATCAATTATATATAAAAAAATAAAAAGGAGCAATATATATGTATGAAAAAATGACTTAGCATAATAGGAGCAATTGGATTAACCGCAACAAGCACAACAACACTAATCAGTTGTGAAAAATCTAAAAAACCAAATAATAATGAAGAAAATAAACCGACACCAAAACCATCATATAATCCACAAAAACCACCAGAAGGTAGTAATTGAAAATTAATTGATAGAGATAATTTTGTAAAAGAAAATAATGAAAAAAATAATAAATGATATATTTTAATTGCTAAACAAATGCAAAGTGATAATTTTTCTATTATAAAATTTAATTTTTCAAATGAGCTAATTTGAAAAGTTGGAGAACATAGAGGACATAGAATTAATAATCGTTGATATGTTTATATTAATTCACTATATCGTTGAGATGGCGTTGGTGAACCACAATTACCAACTATTGACAAAAAAACCGGTGAAATTACTGACTGAAAAAAACAAAAAGGAACTGAATAACAGTTCCTTTTTTATATTAATCGCACAAATTTCATAAAAATAATTAATAAAAAGATATTTGTTATTGTACTATACAATGCGGGATTAAATTTTCATACCTCAAATATTTGACTAAAAAAACTATATACTGTTTCAAAAACCTTACCAACACCACTAGCTAATTCATTAACTTGTTTAACACCGGGAATAGTATTGACAATTCAAATCACAGCATTTTTAATATGAGCACCAAAATCTCATCAACCCTCTGGCGTTACATATTGCACTTGTCATCATTGTTTATCGGGGAACAACCCACCATTATTAATCTCTTGTCAGTTATAAATTCCAAAATTAAAATCATAATATCGGTACATATCATTCTCTTTTTGTGCTTGCAATTCAAAAACATTATAACCGATTTTTTGTTCTTCAATTTTTTTATATTGCAAACCATATTTATTTTGTAAATCACCGCCAAAAACATAACCGGAATTTGACTTAATATCATAATTATTAGCAACCGAAAAATCATAATTAAAAACACTACCATAATTATTAATCGTATAAAACCGATTTTTAAATGATGAATATAATTTAATATCTAATTGCTTATATTTATCAGAAAAATAAAAATATCGTGGGTAAATTTTAAAACCATTATTTACTAATAAACCATATTTTTTATTATAACCTTGAACATAAGTGTTATTCTCTAAATCAAAAATCGTACGTAAATAATTAGTATAAAATTTCTGTGAAATCTTAAACATACTATTTAATAATTTATCAAATTGTAATTTATCGTTAATATTTTCACTCAACAAAATATTATTAAAATTTTGTAATTTCAACGCAAAAAAGTTAACTAAAACAGTATCATACTGTAAATTATCAATATATCCATTTTCAATAAACGAACTACGATTTTGAAACACTGGCACCAAAGCACTTGCAAAAAACGACTGTAAAAACTTAGATAAATCAAACTGACCGCTAAACTGTTGATAATATTTTAAATCTTTACTATTTAATGATGAATAAATTGAACCATTAAAATTAAAAACTTCACCCATTCCCGTTCGCATAAAACTAAAATTAAAACTTAAATCATCATTATTAATATTATTTAACTCTAAACTACCAGAAATAATTAAATTTGCTTCATCAACAGTCAAAATCATCCGATAAATTGTTTTTTTAATATTTTTAACATCCAATTCATCAACCGTCTCAAAATCAAAAATTATCCGCTTTGTACCAACCTTATTCGGATTTTCATAATCCGCACTACCACCTTGCTGAACTCTAATATTTTCTTGCAAAACAGAATATAAAGATAAATCAATAAATTCTTTTACGCGAGTTTGTTGATAACTATTTCAGTCAGTAATTTCACCAGTGTTTTTGTCAATAGTTGGTAATTGTGGTTCACCAACGCCATCTCAACGATATAGTGAATTAATATAAACATATCAACGATTATTAATTCTATGTCCTCTATGTTCTCCAACTTTTCAAATTAGTTCATTTGAAAAATTAAATTTTATAATAGAAAAATTATCACTTTGCATTTGTTTAGCAATTAAAATATATCATTTATTATTTTTTTCATTATTTTCTTTTACAAAATTATCTCTATCAATTAATTTTCAATTATCTACTTTTAACTTAACTCTTGGATAATGATTTTCTTTATAGCGGTCAACATTTTCCACAATTTCTTTCGATACATTAAACATCTTATATTTTACAGCAAAGGCATAAATAAAATCAGTTAAATCATCCAAAAAATTCTCCCTTTTAACATCATAAAATTTTTCAACCATATACCTATTTTTTAAACTATGTCATTGTTGATAATAACCCAAAAATACTTCATCTGGTTTATCATAAACAACTCCGGTGGAATAACTATCTTGTAAAAAATCTAAATACCATTTATCATTAAACAATAAATTTTTTGATGTTTTTAAAGTTCGATTAATAAAATAATTTGTCTCCGATCAATTTTCAAAAAAACTACTGCGTAAAAACATTGTATTAATAAAATCAGTTTCATTAATACCTTTACCAGTACTACTTTCTTGTTTAAGCGTATATTGCTCCTCATTTAAGGGTCTAAACGCCGTTAAAGTAATAAATGGAATAACCAAACCCAAAAAAGTTAAAATAAATATGGCAAATAAAGATAACGATTTTTTCATAAACTCAACTCCTAACTATACAATGTTTTTGAAACAATAAACCCAACAATATATAAACTCGATATTGTTAACATTAACGGATGACTAAACAAAACTGCCATTCTACCAAATAATCAAATCAACCAAGTATCAGAATTATATAAATCCATAATAATATTTTTTGCTGATGTAAATTGATTAATAATAACAGTAATAAAACCAGTTCCAAATATCGCAATCGCCGCCACCAATAAAACTAATTTAATCATTACTTAACACCTCTTTTAAATTTTGCTTGTTGTCTAACATTTTGACGCTTAATTTCTCGTTTAACTTGCTGCTTATTACTATTTTGATAAACATTTTTACCAACATTAATACCTTTTCGTACAGTTGACGAATATACTTGCGAAACACCATTATTAACTGTCGAACCTAAATTATTATATTGTGTTGATGTCCCGTGAATTGCATAAATCGATAACTTAATAACCATAAAAAAGATTAAAAAATAAGCAATTGACGTATTTGTCATCGGTAATTTTGTATTTCAAATTACATCAAAAATAAACAAAAATATATCAAAAACAAAACTAAAAATCTTGTCTCAATTACTATTATTATTTTCAACTAATAAATTAATCATCTTTACTATTTCCTTTCTCTTTTTTAGGTTTTAAATTCTTTTTCAAAATATCAATATCAAATAACTCCAATCGTTCTTTAACGCTTAATTTTGTGATTTCCGATCAATAATAAAATTTTTCATTAACAATTTCGTCATTCTTTAAATCACGTACAAACTTTAACCATTCACTATCATACTTATTAGCAAATTCAAGGGGAATTATTATTTTAAAAAACCGAATTCCTAACCCAACATCCGACTTATGTTTTGCTCTTTTACCTTCTACTGTTCGTTCTACTGATTTTGTTTTTCAAATTTCATAATCCGTTATATCTTGGAAAATCCCAATTCGCATAATAAAGAAACGATTAAAAAAATTAAATCCTTTTTTAGCAACGGGTTTTTTCAATGAAATTGGAATAATAATTCCACTTGCTAACTGGCGAATATTATTTCAAATCATACCCTCACGCTGAGCAGTAAACAACGCACGATGTCCAAAATGTCTCGCTAAAACAATTCACGGTATTTTACCACTATGAACTTTTTTCTCATCGTGAGGACTAGTTCCGTCAATATATAAATAACTTTCATCAAATAAAATAACACTATCATCTAGGGGAACGGGTTTTGTTCTATCAGTAAAATCTAAATTTTTAAATGTTAAAACTTTAACTTTATCATCTTCTAAGGGATAATTACTATAAATTTCATCTGTCAATAATTTCATAGTTTGCGATAAATAAGTTAAAAGTAATGTTTTACCAGTTCCTAACTTACCAATAATTACCGATAACGGATTATCTCAAACAAAATTTACTAACCCAAAAGAATTTAACTGATAAAAAATATTTTTTCACAATCATCACACAAAATATACACATTGCAAAGCAAATAATATTCAAAATACTAAACCAACACAATACAAAGAAATTAACCAAAGTAATAAATCAATTAAACTAAACAAAAGCATTGAACCACTAATATAACAATAGTTTTTAAAGAAAAATATAAATTTTTTCATTATTTAAAATACCCAACTATCTTAAAAACCATTCACAAGAAAAACCAAGTTAAAAACAAAATCACAACTCAAACACCAACCATCAAGGTTAAATATTCATTTTGCGTTAAATTCCACATTGTAATACTTTCAACATTCGTTTTATCGATAAACAAAAATATATGAATAAAAAACTCTTTTAATTTAATTCAATCATTTTGCATTTTTAAAAACTCCATATTTTTTGAATAAGTTTAAAAAACATTCCAAAAAATAAAACAACAAATAACACAAAAGATATAACATATAAAAACTCAGGGGCATTTGCACCAATAATATAACTAACAAATTGAACTCAATAATCATATAAACTCATTTAATTTAAGTCTTTCAAATCATT
The DNA here is from genome assembly GCF_001886855.1 of Spiroplasma citri. NCBI lineage: Bacteria > Bacillati > Mycoplasmatota > Mollicutes > Entomoplasmatales > Spiroplasmataceae > Spiroplasma > Spiroplasma citri. The sequence continues at coordinate 874,279 of NZ_CP013197.1, read as the reverse complement.
AATTAATTCTTGTTCTTTTTCAACACTTCAATTTGTTAAATTATTATTGTTATTATTTGCTTTTACTTTTTTAGGTTCACTTGAAAATAACGCTTTTTTCATTTTAGTAAAATAATTTTGTTTATATTGATTATATAAATTGATTAATTCTGTTTCAGTTAAATATTTTCAAATATTTCGCTTTAAATTTTCATCATATTTTACAATAGGGTAAGAATTATCATAAATCAAACCGATTGCTATTTGTTCCAAATGTTTTTCACTCGGATAAATAAACTTATTACTCAATCAAAAACCAATATGACGATTATGATTAGGTAAATTAATAAAACTTGCTTTTTCTGTTGTAAAAGGGATAAATTCCTTACTAATAAAATAATTTTCTACATTATGATTTTTCTTAACAAAATTACTCAATTTTATCATCTCCTCGTCTTACTGGTCTTAACATTGTGCCTTTTCCTAATCCTCCAATTATATTTTCTAACGGTAACATTCTTTTCTTTAACAACATAACTTTATATTCTTTAATTTCGCATATATGACATTGAATTATAAAAAATAAAAGAATAAATATTAAAAATAAAAATAAAGAAAAAAGTAAAATACCAACAATTATTTCTCTATTTGAAAACAAAACAAGACCTACAATAATTTCAATAAGAACAATGAAAAATTGAAAATAAACAAAACCAAAAACAAAATTCCTAATAATAAAATCTCTCTTTAATTTTTTACATTCCTTAGTTGTTTTAAATTTTATATCCATAAGATAATCTCCTAACTAAATATTTGTTTAATAAACAATGTTATAAATAATGTTTATATAATGTTTTTTAATTGTAATAAACACTGATTATTAACAATGTTATACATAATGCTAATATATTGTTTATTTAATGTTTAATAAACAATGTTAATAAACAATGTTAAATATAAAAATAATAAAAATTGGCACACTGAAAAATACTATTTAATTTTTAACAATAGTTATTAAAATATAAAATCATAAGTTTATAATTAAGTTGATATTATTATGGTTTTCTCTCTGTATAAATTATTTTAAATAGAAAGAAGAAATAAAATATCGAAGAAATAATAAATTCATTTTTCTATTTAATAAATTCATTTTTTACAAATGTGATACCATCTATTTTTTGATTATCATGAATGGTATCACCAATTAAAACAATTATTTCACTAATAATAATTTTAATAATAACTTTTAAATTTATTATTTGAATTTTTAATAAATTAACAAATTTATAAATATTTTTATACAGAGAGAAAACCATAATAATACCTTAAATATAATTAAGTTGATATTTTTACACTATATACTGTTTACAAGTTTTTTAAAAAAAGTAGGTGTATTTATAAAAAATATTATAAAAATTTATTTCCCAAATCTATTACTAGTATGACCCTTAATAGAAATATTCTTATTTTTATTAAATCCTACTAAAAAAATATTTTTCATAACAGACTCAATATTATGAATAATAAACAATATAGAGTTATCAACTATAGAAAATATAGTTAAATTTATATGTATAATAGGGATATTTATTTATTATCCCAATATTAACGATAGTAATAAAGTTTATTAAAAAATAAATTTGTAAACAGTGTATAGTGCAAAAATAAACAACAAAATTATTTATTTAATTCACATAAAAGCTAGTGTGCCTTAACTAAGATATATAATCGATTATAATAAATATTAAAATCCTTTAACCATAACACGGAAAAAGTTTAAAATTTTAATAATACAAAATATAGCAAATGGAATTAATATAATTCACGCTTCACCTAAGAAAACCATTATCTCAGGTAAAATATTTGTTATACCTTCTTTAACTTTTCATAATGCACTAGATAAACCAGTTCAAATACCAGTCATACCCTTAGTCATAGTTTTAGGTGTAGGTGCTGTTAAAAAATTAAACGCTGTTGTTAAATACATACCTAACATTATTTATTACTCTCCTTTCTTTCAATTTCTTTTTTATCTTTTTTCTTTCCTCGAATTTGTTTAATTTTTTGGTAAATTGATAAACCAATATAAGTAAAAATACTTAATATAATAACAACACTAAATATTGTCGTTAATCAAGTTGGCATAATACATCTCCTTTCTAAAAAATATCGCGTCACGCTCCGCGTGTTCGCTACGCTCAAAATAAACAATATTGAATAAATTACCGCTAATAAATTACGCGGATAATTTATTCATTTTCTTTTAAATTATTAATTACTATCTTATTTACAGTATTAATAACAATATCTTTTCCATACTTAGTTACTAAGGACCGCAAAATAAAATAATGTTTCTTTTCAATAAAAAATCAACTCCTTTCAGAATTGATTTGTTGCACTTCGATTACATGATGCCTTCATAATGAGTGTTATATACAAGCAACATTAAAATCTTTCAATTTCTTGAATAACTTTATTATTGAGAATCTCCCACTTAAAATTTTAAGTTTCAATATTGAATTAAAAGCACCAATAACAATATTGAGAGAAAAAAAATAAATTTGATAATGACTTAATCATATTTGCAAAAACAATAATGGGTTTTTGGCATTATTATCAATTAGAAACATATAATGAAAATAATCGTCTTGTTTTTAATATGAATCAAGTTAACTTTGATGAAATTGTTAAAAAAATTAGAACGAAGTATAAACAGAACCAAATATTAGACAACTTTAACACATTTTTGAAATATTTTTTTAGCTTTTATTGGAAGTCATTAGACTGAAATACAAAGTTTTCTTATGAGTACAAGTACAATATAAGTAAATTTAACAATAAAATTAATTGAATTGAAAATGAAAAATCTATAACTTTTCAATTATTTTATTCATGAAATAATGATACTAAGACATACTCACTCATTTCAAACAATGTTTACTTATCGTATAGCAACTTTTTTTATAGTTTTATGTTTAATCCAAACAAGGGTGAAACCAATATTAATGATGGTAATTATAACTTTTTACAGATAATTGAATTTAAGGTAGCTTAAGTTTTGTTAATAAACAAAAATTTTAAAAATGAAAAATGCTTTCATTTCTTTAGAATGAAAGCATTTTTCATTTAACTTATTAAGTACTTAAAACTATGGGTAATTATTAGTGTTTTTTATTTTATTGTGTTTTGAAAGATTACCATTTTCTAAATCAGATTTCCCTTTAAAATCATAAGGCTTTTCGGCTCCTTTTAATAAACGAGTAATATTTTGATGATGTTTTAAGATTAAGAAAATAGCACTTAAAGTAATAATAATATTAATTAAAGCTAAACTATCGCAGTAATTATCATAATTAACATAATGTAAGTAATTCACTCAAACAAGGTGAGAATTTTGAAGTAAATCACCATTAAAATTGATAATATCAATGCCACTTAATTGTGGGATTCAACATAATGCTCCTGTAAATAGTGCTGCTAAAATTGAAGAAACAGAAACTCGTTTTCAAATAAAAATTGTACTTCATCAAACAACTGTAGCAATTAAAAAATAATATGGATTAGTCATTCATAATAAACCTAAAAAAGACGAAACTGTTTTTCCACCTTTAAATTTATAATAAATTGGATAAGAATGACCAATTAAAACAAAAAAAGCTGGAATATAATAACTAGTTGAACCAAAATTAACACCATTAATATTAATACAACTAATACCAAAGGCAATAAACATTGTAATAGTAACTTTTAGCATATCTAAAAACATGATGGCAAAACCTCATTTTTTACCTAAAACACGACTAGTATTTGTGGCTCCGGCATTTTTAGAATGATAATCACGCACATCAATTTTATAAATTTTTTTACTAATAAAAATTGACCAACTAAAAGAACCAATTAAGTATCCAATTATTGCTGTAATAGCTTTTCCTAAATATCCATATAATGTCATTCGGTCACCTCTCTTTTATTATTATATAGCAATTAGAAATAATTTAGTAAATAATTGTAAATAAAAGCATTATAATATAAAATAATAATAGTGAAAATTATATTTAAAAGGAATGATAGAGGATATGAGTATTGAAGATAAAACATTAAAGTATGATGAATCATCAATTCAGATTTTAGAAGGACTAGATGCAGTTCGAAAACGTCCAGGAATGTATATTGGGTCAACTGATGTTCGTGGATTACATCATTTAGTTTGAGAAATTATTGATAATTCAATTGATGAGGCATTAGCTGGTTATTGTAATGAAATTGATATTATTATTTATAAGAATAATGCTATTATGGTGGCAGATAATGGGCGTGGTGTTCCAACTGGAGTTCATTCATCTGGAAAATCAACCCCAGAAGTAATTTTTTCAGTTTTACATGCTGGTGGAAAATTTGGTGGTGATGGTTATAAAACAGCAGGCGGACTACATGGTGTTGGTTCTTCAGTTGTTAACGCTTTATCGGCCACTTTTGATGTCACAATTTATCGTGATCACAAAGTTTGAAGTATTAAATTCGCAAATGGTGGTCAAGTTAAAGAACCATTAACAAAAATTGGAACAACAACGAAAACGGGAACAACAGTTACTTTTTTACCTGATCATAAGATTTTTAAAGTAATTGATTTTTCTTTTTCAACAATTTCAGAACGAATTCGTGAATCAGCATTTTTAAATAGCGGGGTTAAGTTAACATTGACTGACCAACGAACTGATAAAAAAGTATCATATTTATTTAATAATGGTTTAGAAGAGTTCATTACTTATATGAATGAAGATAAAAAAAGTATTACTCCAATTATTATGTTAAAAGGAGTAGAAAAACAAATCGAAGTTGAAATAGCATTACAATATTCAACTGAATTTAATGAAAATTTACTTAGTTTTGCAAATAATGTTAAAACAAGTGAAGGTGGTAGCCATGTTGTTGGATTCCGAACAGGATTAACAAAAGTAATTAATGATTATGCTCGGAAAGAAGGATTGTTAAAAGAAAAAGATAAAAATCTTGATTCAGTTGATACACGTGAAGGACTAACGACTATTGTTTCAGTAAAAATTCCTGAAAATTTAATTCAATATGAAGGACAAACCAAAGGAAAATTAGGAACTTATGAAGCTCGGGTTGCAGTTGAAACGATTGTATCAAAACAATTTGGATTTTGATTAACAGAAAATAAAACAAATGCTTACACTATTATTGAAAAAGCATTATTAGCTCGTAATGTTCGTGAAGAAGCTCGGAAAGCACGTGAAGCAGCGCGCAATAGCAAAAAACGGGGTAATAGTGATCGTTTATTAACAGGAAAATTAACCCCTGCTCAAAATCGAAATAAATTTAATAATGAGATTTTTTTAGTTGAAGGAGATTCTGCTGGGGGAAGTGCCAAATTAGGACGTGATCGTCGTTTTCAGGCAATTTTACCATTACGAGGGAAAGTAATTAATGCTGAAAAAGCAAAACTTCAAGATTTAATGAATAATGAAGAAATTAATGTAATGATTAATGCCATTGGTGCAGGAGTGGGGAATGGTTTTGACATTAATGATGCCAACTATGGTAAAGTAATTATTATGACCGATGCAGATACTGATGGAGCACATATTCAAACTTTACTATTAACATTTTTTTATCGTTATATGCGACCATTAATTGAAAATCATCGTGTTTATCTTGCTTTGCCACCTTTATTTAAGATTACTAGCACCAAAAATAAACATATTGAATATGCATGAGATGAAACAGAATTAAAAAATAAATTAAGTCAATTTCATGGTAAATTTGAATTACAACGTTATAAAGGGTTAGGAGAAATGAATGCAGAACAATTATGAGAAACAACAATGAATCCTCAAACTCGTCAATTAATTTTAGTAACAATTGATGATGCCGTTATGGCTGAAAGACGGATTGTAACCTTAATGGGAGATGATGCTAAAAAACGAAAATATTGAATTGATGAAAATGTTAAGTTTACTTTAGAAGATGATTTTCAAGCAATCATTAATTAAATAGGCCAACAATGTTACAAGCAATCAAAAAAATAATTAATAAACTAAATCAAATCAATCTAACTCTTAGTTAATATCAAAATTTTCAGTTGTGACTTATTAAAATAAAAGAAACAAAAACAACATTGACATTAGAAGTTTGAACAAATAGTGGCATTGAATATAGTGAAAATACAATTACAACAACTATTGAACTTGGAATAGTAGATGAAACAGCATTAAGTTGATGGTATGAAAGTTTATTATTAGCAACACAACAGACTACTGAAAAAGAAATTTTTTGAAAAAAAATTATGCAAGAAGCAGAACCACTTTATCAGTTAGAATCAAGTAGTAACTTATATTTGTTAACAAAACATGGTATTCACTTTTTTAAAGATAAAATTATTGCTTTTGAATTAAACTACTATAATTATAATATATTAATAATTTTATTTGCTTGGCAAAAAATTAATATGGGAATTAATATGAAAAAAAAATTAATTACACCTAAAAATTTACCACTAAAAATTAATCAGCAATTAAATATGTTAAATTTAACAATTTATAAATTATTATTAATTGAAGGAACCTTATTTTATCAATGTGAAATTGACTGATTATCTAATGACCAAATCTTAGCATATTTTCGAACATTGTTATTATTAACCCATCACCACCAATTGTTTACTTATGACAAGCATAAGGATTATTGAATATTAACAAAATTAGGGCACAAGTTATTTTATCAAATTGATTATAAAAAGTTTATAATCAAAAATGAAATGATGAAAGTTGATTTACAGAGAGGAATTTAGAAATGAGTAATAACGAAAAAGAAAATGAATTAGTTTATAGTTTAAATGATATTATGTCAGAACGCTTTGGACGTTATGCCAAATATATTATTCAAGATCGAGCCTTGCCTGATGTTCGTGATGGTTTAAAACCAGTACAACGCCGTATTTTATTTGCAATGAATGAATTACGATTAACTTTTAATACGAGTTATAAAAAATCAGCACGGATTGTTGGGGAAGTAATTGGAAAATATCATCCCCATGGTGATACATCGGTTTATGATGCAATGGTAAGGTTATCTCAAAATTGAAAAGTTCGTTATCCATTAATTGATATGCATGGAAACAATGGTTCAATTGATGGAGACCCAGCGGCAGCTATGCGTTATACTGAAACTCGTTTAAGTGAAATTTCCTCATTTTTATTACAAGATCTTGATAAAAAAACAGTTGCGTTTGCTCCTAATTTTGATGATTCAGAACAAGAACCAGTTGTATTACCAGCCTTATTTCCAAATTTATTAGTTAATGGTTCAACCGGGATTGCTGCTGGATATGCCACAAATATTCCACCGCATAATTTACATGAAATTATTAATGCAACAATTCATTTTATTGAAAAACCAGACAGTACGGTTAAAGATTTAGTAAAATATGTTAAAGGACCTGATTTTCCAACCGGAGGCATTATTCAGGGAAAAAGTGGAATCTTAGAGGCATATCAAACAGGAAAAGGAAAAATTATTGTTCGTAGCAAAATTAAATTTGAAAACAATGCTTTAGTAATTACTGAGATTCCATATGAAGTTGTTAAACAAGACTTAGTTAAAAAGATTGATGATATTAAATATAATGAACCAGGATTAAATATTAAAGAAGTTCGTGATGAAACAGACCGCGAAGGGTTACGAATTGTTATTGAATTAGGTAAACAAGCTAATGTTGAAACAGTACGGAAATTTTTATTAAAAAATACTAATTTACAAATTTCATATAATTTTAATATGGTTGCTATTGCAAACAAACAACCACGACAATTAGGGCTAAAAGAAATTTTAACCCATTATGTTGAACATCAACAAGAAGTTATTACTAATCGTTCTGGCTTTGAATTAGCACGAGCACAAAAACGCTCAGAAATTGTTGCTGGATTAATCAAAACAATTAGTATTTTAGATGAAGTGATTGCTGTCATTCGCTATTCAAAAGATCGTAGTGATGCAATTCATAATTTAGTAAAAAAATTTGGTTTTACCCAAATTCAAGCAGAAGCAATTGTACAATTACGATTATATCGATTAACTTCAACGGATATTTTGCAATTAAAAGCAGAAGAAAAAGAATTAATTGCAACAATTGCTGAATTAAAAGCAATTTTACGTGATATTAATAAATTAAATAGTGTTATTATTCATCAATTAGAATTAATTAAGAAAAAATTTGCTTCTCGTCGTCGTAGTGTGATTGAAAATGAAATTGAAGCAATTGAAATTCAAAAAACAGAAACAATTATTGAAAAAGATTTGAACATTTGAATTTCAAGAGATGGATATTTAAAAGCCTTAGAAAATAATCAATTAGCGCGATTAGTAAACGAAGAATTTAAACGAAAACCAGGGGATTTATGAATTGCTGATTTTCAAGCTAATACTTCCGATAAAATTTTGTTAATTACTTCAAAAGGGAATTATGTTATTATTCCAGTTTATCAAATTAAAACAGTTCGACTACGTGATATTGGTGAACATATTAATACTATTTCTGAGTTACCAGGAGAAGAAAAAATTATTAGTGCTTTCTTATTAAATGATTTTAATAAAAAAGAACAATACATTATGTTAGCAACTAAAAATGGAATGATTAAAAAAACAGCCGTTAAAGATTTTGAAGCGACACGGATTAGTAAAGCACTTAAAGCTATTAATTTAAAAAATGATGATGAAGTTGTTGCTAGTCAATTAGTTGGTCATCATCCATATGTGGTCATAACAACAGCAAATGGTTTTATTGTTAAATATCATAAAAAACAAATTCCAACATTAGGGTTACGAACAGCAGGGGTTAAATCAATTAATCTACGTGATGATGTTGTTATTAACGCGGGTTATTGTGAAGATGATAATTTAGTATTAATTACTAATCTTCATACTGGGAAAAAAATTTCTTTAACAGAAATTCCTACATCAACGCGACCAGTAAAAGGAACACGATTATATAAATTAAATAAAGATATTAATGAACTTGTTCGCTGAACGTTTTTAACAAAAGGGAAAGATATCTTGCATATGTTAAAACAAAATGATGAAATTGAGTTATTTAATACTGATAAAATGACTGTTCATAAATTAGTTACTGCCAATCATACCTTAGGTTTTGAAAATATTGTTGATATTGTTATTCCACATTATTATGATTTAAAAGTAATCCCATCAAAAAAAGGATTAGAAAGTAGTAGTACTGCTGGAAAAAAGCATTCGTTTCATTATAATGAACATGATAATGCCAATAATATTAAACCCTTAATTGAAGTAACACAGGCAACAAATAATTCTGTTCTTAATAAGACAGAATCAAGTGAAAAAAGTTATAATCAAGAAACAATCACAGCAGATAATACTAACGATGAAGAAAGTGATCTCAAGGTTAAATTAGCATTAATGATTCCACCAGAAGAAATTTATCAAGTCGATCAGGTGATTGCAACAGCAGAGCCAATAACAATGCTAGACCATCATCCTAATAGTAAGAAAAGTATTAACAAAAACATTGTGGTTAAACCACGCGGAGAAAAAATGCGCCAGAAAAATAAAAATATAAAAGAAACAAAAAAGAAATTTCGAAAAGAACAACAAAGTAAAAAACAATCGGAACAACCAGTAACAAATGTGGAAACTAGCATAATTGCAGCGCCATCTGAACAAGAACCATCACCATTGTTTGTTCGTAAAACATTTGGAAAAGTAAAAACAACAGTAGACATGCTAATTGAAAAGAAACAACGTGAACAAGCTAAAGTAGCATTAGTAAAAGCACAAGCACAACAAAATAATCACCAAAAAAATAGAAAACTGCTTGTTCCTTCTCTTCCTGAAGAAAAACCAACTTTTGGCAAAGTGGTTACTACAGTGGAGACTCTTCTTAAAAATAGACAACAAAAAATTGATTTTGAGTTTAATAATATTGAAAAAGATAACCCAAAAGATAAGTCTACGATAAAAGTAAAATCACGAACAGAATGGTTAAAAGCAATTGAACAAGCTCCAGCCAGAACAATTAAGGTGGGGTTAAGAAATGTTACTTTAAATAATCATGAACAAACAATGCAAAGAGTTGATTTTAAAGAAATTAAAAATAAGAGTGTAACAAAAGCTAAATTTAAAAAAGATTTAGCAATTGATGAAACAAAAGAGTTACAATTAACCATCCATGATATTTTAGATAAAAGTAAAAAATAAATGAAAAATCAGTCAATTTTGACTGATTTTTCATATATAATTTTAGTAATTGCAGATAAAAACAATAGGAGCGAAGAAAAAATGGCTAATTTGGGAACAGACTTTTTAGTTAAATGTACTAATATTAATAAATTTTATCGAAAACAACATGTTTTAAAAAATGTTAGTTTAACTGTGCAAAAAGGAGAACGGATTGGGGTTGTTGGACCGAACGGAACGGGGAAAACAACTTTATGTGAAATTTTAGCCCAATTGCGTCGTGTTTCGAATGGTAGTAGTGAGAAAAAATATGGAATTCGTATTGGAATGCAATTACAAGGATCAAAATATCCTCGTGGCATTACTGGTTATGATATTTTAAATTTGTATTTAAAAGCTTATAATTTATTAATTCCACCAGAAAAGATTTATCAATTTTTACTAAATTTACAAATTGAAAAAAGAATGAACAAGGATATTTCAAAATTGTCCGGAGGACAACAACAAAAAATTAATATTTTATTAGCATTAATTGTTGATCCGGATTTGATTATTCTTGATGAATTAGCAACCGGATTAGATTTAGAAATTAAAGATAAAATATATGAAATTTTAAGTATTTTTTTAGCAAATGAAAATAAAGCATTATTATTAATTTCCCATAATATGGAAGAAATTGAGAAGTTTTGTGATACTTTGATTTTTATGGTTGCAGGAGAAATTACAAAAATAACAAAAATAGTTGATGTTGTTGCGAAATATGGTAGTGTTGAAGATTTTGTCAAAGATCAATTCAAAGAATATCAAATTGGGGCTTATAAACAAGGCTATAGAACAGGAGCAATCAAACATGACAAATGAGCAAAAAACTGAGCAAGATACATCGATAAAAATAAAAAATAGTTGATTAATTAATGAAAAAATTAATTTATCAGCACTATATCGTTTTTTTCTAAGTTATTTACGACGTCAAAAAATGGTTTTAATTTTTTCAGTAGTGTTAATTCCAATCGCAATTCTTTGTCAAGCAATTTTTGTTAACTATCGACAAGGATCAAATGTGATTGCATTATCAATTGGTGTTACTTTTATTGCAACTGGGACAAGTGTTGCTGTATATATGTTAATGGGATTTTTAATTGATTTAAAAATGTCCGTTGTATATAAACGAATTGGATTATTGGAAATTAAACCATTAGGTTTTGTTTTAATTGTTTACGCTTATTGTTTTACCTTAGTAATAATTGCTGATTTGCTAGTTTTAATTACTAGTTTCATTATTAATGCGGTGTTAAAGATTAATTTTGCTGTTGCGTATAATTTAATTGTTCTTTTGTTTTTCATTATTTCAATTTTTATTTCTGCTTTTGCAATTGCCTTAATGATTATTGCTGTTATCTTAATTAATTCACGAACAATGCAATCAATAGTAACGACAATTTTAACAATTTTATTTGTTGGAGGTTCATTCTTATTTGTTGCTTTTATTCCGGCTTTAGTTGGTACACATTATAAAGAGGCAATTTTATCAATCAAGGGATTAAGTATTAGTTGTGGTGTTATGCTGGGCTCTCTTGTTTTAACCAGTCTCTTAATATGATTAATTATTCGAATTTTTCGTTGAGATAATTAAAAAAATAAGGAAAGAGCCGAAAATAATTGGCAAATTTAAATTATTTTGTTATAATATATTTGTTGTAAAATTTGGGAAGAATAGGATTTAAGCAGAAAAGAGGAATAAACAAATGCGTGAAGGAATAATTTTACGTTGTGAACAATGTAAAGAAGAAAATTATATTGCAAAGCATGATAAAAAGAAACAACAAGACAAGTTAGAAGTGAAAAAATATTGTTCAAAATGTAATCAACATACTTTACATAAAGAAAAAAAATAACTCATTAAAATGAGTTATTTTTTAAAATTAGTTTTATCAAAGATTAGACTTAACATCTTGCTTTGATTAACGGTTTTTATGTTATGATTAAGATAAAGTAGATAACATTATTTTCATATATGTGTTTTTAATTATTTTAAAATAGCAAGTAAAAATATGAAAGGAAGGAAGAACTAATGATTCGAAAAGCTACAATTGTTGATCAAGACCAAATTAATCAATTAAGACAAAAAACAATTAAGAAAATTAATCTTGATGATTATAATCTTTTAGAACAAGAAGCTATTTTACAATATTTTCAAAATAATAATTTTTGTAAAACATTAGAAGCCGAAATAGGATATGTAATTAGTTTTGAAAATAAAATTTTAGGTTATGGTTCTTATCATGCACAACAAAATCAAATTACTGATTTATATGTTGATCCTGAATATCAAGGATGATATTTTGGCAAAAAATTGCTTAAACAATTAGAATTAGAAGCACAGACAAATGGTTTTTTAGATATTACTGTTGATGCTTTTTTATCAGCTGTTGCTTTTTTTCAAAAGCATCATTACATTGCAGTGAAGAAAAATGTTCATATCTATTCTCAACAAGAAATTTTAACCTATTTTATGAAAAAATATTTTTAATTTAATAGAAAAAAATGTATAATATATCCATTAAAAGGAACGATGGGTAATGTTGACCAAATTAAATTTAGATCCAAAAGTGTTAAAGACTTTTAAATTTTTAAATTCACTAAAATTAAATTTTCTTTCAATTGAACGAATTTTAAAAGTAAAAACAAAATTAACTTTTACTCAAAAAGAAACAATTTTAAATTTAATGCGACAAAAATATAATATTAAGATTAAAGCAAATTATAATGCTCGTCCAGTAAGTCAAACCCAGCAGAAAAAACAAGTACTTAGTTTGCAAAAAATTAATAAAAGTACAAAAAAAAGAAAAGAAACAAATAATAGTAAAAAATAAAAAACCACAACAAGTAACAAATATTTATCAAAAGGGGCCTTTTTTAGTCAAGGTAATTTATTAGAATTAACAAAGCAAAGGATTAATTTATTACGTAATGCTTCAAACAATTATAATCGGATGGGGCAAGGCGTAGTAAAGTGACGAAATCCTTATTATTCAATGTTTGGTTAATACCAAACAAATCTTGCTAAGCAACATCAAAATTTATAATTTTAAGTAAAGTTAAATCAGAAAAATTAGTTCAAGAAAGAAATAGTTTTTCTGATTTAACTTTTAATGATTGAAGTAAAAATAATTTTTCTAAAATAATATTTTTAAGGTATAATGATTAACAACACAATAAAATAGAAAGGTCATTAATGATGGAAGAATATATATCCCAGACTAATAGCAACTTAGAAACTAATTTAAAAACTAATTTTGAAACTGGCTTAACTTCAGAAGAAGTAATTATTCGGCAAAAACAATATGGCAAAAATGAATTACCAAAAAGTAAAGTAACGCCATGATATGTTATTTTTGGTAAAGCATTAATTGAACCAATTCAATTAATTTTAATTGTAGCAGCTGTAATCTCAGTAATTGCACCAATGATTGGAAATAATTGACAAATTCAGGGTGAGTATTTTATTGATTTTTCAGTAATTGCTGCAATTGTTATCCTTGATGCAATTTTAGAAACAATTCAAACAGTAAAAGCGCGAAAATCAATGGTAGCTTTAAAATCCCTATCAAAGCCAAAAGCGGTAGTAATTCGAAATGATTCACAGCAAGAAATCCCAGCTAATGAATTAACAGTTGGCGATATTGTTATTTTGGAAGCAGGAAAATATGTTCCAGCTGAACTACGGATTATTGAACAATCTGATGTATTTATTGATGAAGCAATTTTAACTGGGGAAAGTGTTCCTGTTCATAAAACAGCTTATCCAATTGAACCAACAACAATTTTGGCAGAAATGAAAAACATTGCTTTTATGTCAACTTTTATTACAGCTGGGCGAGCAGTTGGTGTAGTTATTAAGGTTGGTCAACAATCAGAAATTGGAAAAATTGCAACAACAATTAATGAAACAGAAGAAACTGCCACAAATTTAGAAAAAAAACTAACAAAGTTTTCTTATTGAATTGCTGGATTAAGTTTTATTATTACTATTGTTATCTTTTTAGCATTATACTTTAATGGTAATAAAAATGGATGAACCAATTATTTAATGGTGGCGATTACTTTAGCAATTGGGGTTATTCCAGAATCATTAGCAGCTGTTGTTTCTATTACTTTATCATTTTCAACCAAACGTATGGCGAAACAAAATGTAATTGTTAAGAAACTTGCTAGTATGGAAACATTGGGTAGTGTCAATGTTATTTGTACTGATAAAACAGGAACTTTAACACAAAATAAAATGACAGTTAAAAAAGTAATTATGAATAATGATGTAATTAATGCTGATAAATACATTAATAGTGGTCTTGATCAGCACCAGGATTTATTTTTGAAAGCATTAGTTTTATGTAATGATAGTGTTACTGAAGACAAGGAACGAATTGGTGATCCAACAGAATTAGCATTAGTTGATTATGCTGAATTATTTGCTTATGATGAACAAGATTCACGTGATAAATGAGAACGAATTGATGAGGTTCCTTTTGATTCTGAACGGAAACTAATGTCTACCTTAAATCTTATTGAAGGGGTTAGTACAACTTTTACAAAAGGAGCATTGGATAGTTTATTAGAACGTTGTGATCGCATTATGATTCAGAATGAAATTCTAAGATTAACTAAGCAAGATAAAGCACTGTTATTAAAGTTAGCAGATAATTTATCAGCGCAAGCATTACGGGTGTTAGCGTTTGCTTATAATACTAACTTTGATGATGAACAAGACCCTGAAGCATTAGAAAAAAATTTAATTTTTTTAGGAGCAGTTGGAATGATTGATCCTGTTCGTTTATCTGCTATTGAAGCAGTGAAAAAAGCACACGCTGCTGGAATTAAAGTTGTTATGATTACTGGTGATCATGCAACAACTGCTCTAGCAATTGCTAAGGAGTTAGACTTAGCTTATTCAGAATATGAAGTAATTTCTTCTGAACAATTAAATGAAATGATGGATGAGCAATTAATTCGAATTGTTGATAATATTAAAGTGTTTGCTCGGGTTAATCCTGAACATAAAGTTCGGATTGTTAATATTTTACAACAAAAAGATTATCTTGTTTCAATGACAGGTGATGGTGTTAATGATGCTCCAAGTTTAGTAAAAGCGGATATTGGGGTAGCAATGGGAATTACCGGAACAGATGTTGCAAAGCAAGCAGCCGATGTTATTTTAACGGATGATAATTTTGAAACAATTATTAAAGGAGTTAATGAAGGGCGCAATGTTTATCAAAAAATCCGACGGGCAATCACTTTTGTTATTGGGGTTAATTTAGCAAATGTTTTATCAATTTTTATTTTATCCTTAATTAATCATGTTTCACCAGTAGAAGCAACTGATATTTTATGAATGAATTTAGTTATTGAATCAATTTTAGCAATTTGTATTGGAATGGCGGATAATGATGACACATTAATGACAATTAAAATAGTTCAAGGGAAAAATCCCTTATTTCGAAATATTTGAGGACCAATGATTCGGATTACTATTCTAACAACAAGTGTTTGTATTGGAGCTTATTATTTTGGAATGAGTTTCGTTCCTGCTCAGGCATACGAAGCCTATGGTTATCAAACAGTTTTTGATTTTTTACGAAGTAGTGATCCAAATATTACAATTGAAATGAAATTACAAATTTCTGATTTTGGACGGACAGGGATTTTTATTGCTTTAACTTGTGCACCAAGTATGTTTGTTAATACTGTTACTTTAACAAATTGAAAAATAAAAAACCGCTTTACCCCAATTATTAATCGCCCATTAATTTATGCCGCAATAGGAGCAGTTTTATTAAATATTATTATTTTGTTTATTCCTTGAATTAATAATAAAGTATTAAATTTAAATGATTTAGAAGTTTATAATTTAAATAATTGATATTTTATCCCCGCTTGTTTAGCAATGGCAATGATTCCTGTGACAATTATTGTGATAACTGATGCTTGTCATTTTTGATGACATCATGGATTAAAACAACACTTGCAAAAACTTGGGAAAGTTAAAATAAGAAAATTATAAACCAATCGTTGTTAAAACAAATAATTTTTAGAAAATATTATATTAAGCAATTAAGTTGTTTAAACACGGTCCAATTTTTTCATTTATTACATTATTAACTACTCAATCAATTTGTTTTTAACTAACATTATTAAAATTAGTTCCAGGAGGAAATCATTTTCTAAACTCACCATTCATATTTTCAATTAAAGGTTTTTGACGAGGTTTGCCAGCATCATCAAAATATACTTGTATTTCAGCAAATATTTCCGTTTCTCGTCATTCACTAAATTCTTTACCTCTATCTGTTATTATTCCTTTTATTTTTCCAATTAAATTATTGTTTATAACAATATCTTTAAACTTTTTCTCAACTTCCCTAGCAGTATGATTTTCTAATTTTATTGCAAAATATTTTTTACTTGATTGTTATACTAAAACTAAACAACTAGATTGATGGTTTTTCCCAACAACAGTATCCATTTCAAATCATCCAACATTAGAAACTTTATTTTCAATATCTCAAATTGACTTAAAATCAGTTAATTTACAACGATTATCAGATTTTCCTTTTGTTTTATATTTTTTACCACGATGTCGTAAATTCTGTTTTAAAAAACCATAAAAACCTAAACGAATTCATTTATACAATGTTTTAACACAAACGGGAAATTTAACACCAAATTTTAAAAAATAACGATAAATAAATTCTCTCGGAGTATCACGATATTTATTAAGTCTAATTTTCACAAAATTAATCTGTTCTTCAGTAAATTTACATCTTTTATTATTCTTTTTTCTTTCCTCATAATACATTTCATATGACTTATAAGCACTATATTCTTTAATAGTTTTAAATATATTAATTTCTCGTAAAATAGTACTACGATGTCTATTCAAAAATTTAGCAATTACAGAAATATTCTGCTCACCATTCTTTTTTAAAAACATTTTTGATAATAATAATTGTTCTAATTTAACTTTATCTATAAAACTCAAATGGTAGTAAGAAAAAAGTTGAGGTTTTATAAAAAATATAAATAAAGTAATTAAATATAAATTAAAGTAATCGCTTATTAGAGCGATTTTTTTATTTGCATTATTCATCAGATAGTATCTTTAAAATTAAAAATTAACCTATTTTCCCTACAAATTAGTTAATTTTTATAATTTCCTTTCTGTGATTTATTATATTTTTTCGGTTTATTAATAGAGATAATGAGATATTTAAACAGCTAATAATATCATTTTTAATAAAGGTACTATCTGATGAATAATGCAATACTAAAACTTGATATTTTGATGCTTAAAGATGGATAACTCATCTATGGCACGAAGCCTTAAAGAAAGTGTGAAAGCGATTGGTTTTAACCATATTTATTTCTTTAATTCTCTGTGGGGTTAGTCGCCCGCGAAATGTCAGAGCGTGTGTTTTTGCTTGTTTCATAAAAAGAGTGCTTTTAAACCGAAAAAAACAATATCGGACACTAAAACAACAAGAGGGAGGAGCTCCAAAAGGTTATTTTCTTTATATAAAGTTGTGTAGGAGTGCATGAAGCGTAATTAATAACTGGGTAAATTGTTTTTTTTGTTTATTTCCGTGGTGGTGGGTTAAACCTCTATCAAAATATTCTACCGCCCCCGCTCACCCCCGAAGTGAAGCGGGCGGCGAAGTAAGTAAATAATAAAATAAATTATTTACTAAATATAAAAATATTAACTAATAAAGAAATATTATGTTTTTTTACAGAAAGGAAATTATAAAATGAAAAAATTACAAGATTTAATTAAAGATTTAACAGGAGTTACTGTTGAACAAAAAAAATCAATGAATATTTAGAATATGAAGCATTAGATTTACGAGGTGCTAAATTACGAGGTGTTAATTTACAAGATTTTGATTTACGTTGGGATAATTTACAAGAGGCTAATTTATGAGGTACTAAATTACGAGGTGCTGATTTACAATGGGCTAATTTATCTTGTGTTGATTTACAAGATGTTAAAATCACAAAAGAACAATTAGACCAATTAACTGTTATTGGGGAGGATAAATAATGGGAAAAAGAAAATATTGTGAAGATTGTCAAGAAGACGGATTAAATATTCCTTATGATGGTTATTATTGGTCTTTTTCAGATGAAAGATATACACAAAAAGAAATTGATTTTATTGGTGGCGAATGTTCAGCTAGAGAATTAAGACAAAATTTCAAAGCTAAATTGCATTGTGTATGTGCTAGTTGTCTTATTTCATATTTCTAGTGAGGAAGAAAAACAATGAATATAACAGAATTAATTGATGCAATTAATAGCCACATTCAAACAATTAAATGAGAAATTGATGCACTTAATAGCAAAATTCGAGCACTTAAAAAAGAACTTGCTGAATTAAAACAACAAATATTATATAAAGAAGATTTTTATTTTCAATTATATTGTATAAATTGTGAAAAAGTTGACGAATGTATATTATCAAGTTGTTCAGAAAAAACTTTAAGAAAAAACTATGTTTTAAAAGATAATTCAAAATATGACAAATTACCTAGTAAGAATGTGAAATATGAAAAAGTTAAATAAAAAACTATTAACAAAATAAATGAATTAATGCTTAGAAGTTATCCAGTTTCATTTGAAGATATTACTGATGAACATTGAGCATTAGGTAAAACTAATACAAAATTTTACAGATAAAGATAAAAAAATTATTAGTTCATTAATTGATAATGAAAAATATAATGATTTATCTAAACAAGAAAGAATAAATAAAATAGCAGAAGAATATAATCTAAATCAAGTTGATGGTACTGTTGATGGTGGTTCTGTAATTGACCAAATGTTAAAAAGACAAGAAGAAATTAAATCTAATCGTTTAGAAGAAATTAAGAAAAATGGTGCTAAAACTGATGAAGATATTATTGAAATTGCTAAAAATTTACAATGACAATAAGGAGGATTAACCTATGTCAAAAATAAGTGGAAAATCAAGTATTGTATTACCTACTCTTTTTCAAATTGGTGGAAATAGTCCAACAGAAAAAGCAATTGGTGATGTTGCAGTTTTACAAATTAAAAAAATTTTAGAAGCAGATAGTCAATATATTGATGCAACAGAAATGATGATGATGTCTGCTAAACAAATTTCAATGGAAGATGGTTTTGAACAAGGGCAATATGTCTTTCCTGAAAGAATGGTTTGAGGAAATGATTATGATACATCTGCTGGTGCTGAACAACAATCAGTAGGAGTAAGAAGAGCAATCGTTATGATGGATCAAATGTTAACATTTAAGTATGATGTTCCTTAATTTGATACTGTTCGTTTTATGGAATCACCTGTTGAAGTAAGAACTAATACAATTAGAGAATAAATGCGTACTATTACTCGTAATTGATATTCAAATATGAATGCAATTTATTTACAAGGAGTTATTGATAGTTGTATTGCAACTGGTCAATATATTATATTACCAATTCCAACAGATGCAGATTCAGCACAACAAACATTGCTAGTGGGCTTTTGTTAGGAGCAAATTTAGCACAAGCAAATTCGCCATGAGAAAATAAATATGTCTATTATTTTAATGAAGACAAATCTGATGTAACATTGTTAACTAGTTATAATACAACTACTGAAAATTTTAAAATTATTACAATAAAAACAGGAAATAAAAATCCAAAACAATTTGATAAGGTTCGAACACCATATACAGAGCCTACTTCTGCTAGTTGAGGTAGTACAACAAGAAATTATGGTGAAAATTTTGATAATTTTTTAATGCATGACAAGGTTAGCCCCCGTTATAATTTTCAATATTAAGCATGCAACAACGTTAGAAGATGGAAAAGAGTATGCTAATTTCTATATTTTTGATAAATATGAGAAAATAAGTAGTATTACCGGTATTAAAATTAAACAAAAAATTGGTTTCACATATTATATGGGCCAAGACAGTGAATGATATTTACAATTATTATTATATCAATTTGGTCGTAGTTTTGGAACTTGAATTGGGGGAGCAATGTGGTTACCGGTTGGAAAACAGATAATCTTATCTTATGATTGATAATAAATATTAATATTAAAAATGATATGAGTTTTAATCCTCATATCATTTTATTTTTATTAAATTACAATTTACATTATTTTAAAAATAATCCTTGCTAAATTTAATTAAATATGTTAATTTTAATATCGTATATGATTTTAAAAATATTACTAATATTTTTAAAATAAATTACTTTAATTGTTTATTGTTTATAAAACATAGTCAATTAAAAACTAAAAAAGGAAGTAAATAAGATGGGAATTACTTCAAAAGCAAAAAATACGTTAAAAACAGCTTATAAATCACTTAAAAAGTCATTTAATTCATTTTTGAAAAAACTTGGTTTTAGTAATAAAGAAGCTTCAAAAGTTTCATCAGAATTTGTGAGTGCAATGAGTCAAACAATTGGTGAGCATCTTAAGGATGACGAATATCGTGAAGTTTTAAAAGAAATTATTACAAATGATAATGAGCCAATTTATGAAAATTTGAAACCATTAAAACCACATCGT
Organism: Spiroplasma citri; assembly: GCF_001886855.1. Lineage (NCBI taxonomy): Bacteria > Bacillati > Mycoplasmatota > Mollicutes > Entomoplasmatales > Spiroplasmataceae > Spiroplasma > Spiroplasma citri. The sequence continues at coordinate 853,473 of NZ_CP013197.1, read as the reverse complement.
CCAGCACCGCCAATCCCAGGAAGCACAGAAAGCTATCGTGTAGAACCACGAGTAAAAAGTGATGCGATGCAAAATAAAATTCAAAGACCAAAAGAACAACCACCAGCACCACCAAGTATTTTGCAACAAGAAATTATGAAAATGAAAAATAATTTACGAAAAGTAGAAACAAAAAAACCACAATTAAATGGCATTAATGGGCAAGAAAAACCACCAATTGCACCAAAACCAAATTTAACAGATTTAAGTAAAGCACAAATAAAATCAATTAATGAGCAATTAAAAAATTTAGATAAACAACAAACAAATCAACATGAACAAGAAACTGAATTAGATAAATAAGGCTCAATAATAAATTGTTTAAAAACATAACTAAAAATGATATTAGTATTAATTCTAATATCATTTTATTTCGTTTTATTAATATGTTGTGAAAAACTTCAAATTTGTTCATTTCTACCATTAGTTTTAATTGCTTCAATATTTTTTATTGTAATTTTTTCAACAATTTCTAATGGGACTAGATTAGTAATAAAAGTTCGAATAATATGTTCTGAAGCATAATCATTAATTAGTTCAGATACGGATAATGGTTTTGCTAACGGTAAGGGAATTACAACTTGACTACTAGTTATTGCATCTTTATCATTTTTGAATGATAAATATCTTTCTTTTGGAATTGTTTCAATAATTTCCTTGTTATTTTTCATAATTTTTAAGTTTTGATCATTATCATATTCATAATTTCATCAAGGTAATATTTTAGCATTAGCAAAAAAGAAATATTCATTTGAATTTTGTTTTTTTTGAACTAAATAACAATTATCTTTAATGGTATAATTTTTTTGTAAGGTTTGGATTTTGACAATATTAGTTCCCGTAATGCTGCCGTAATTTTCTAATGTATTTAATAATTGATTAATAGCGTTCATACTATTATCCTCATCAACGTAATGCTATTTACTAAATAAATTAGTCATACACTATGCTAATAATATACTATTTTTAAAAATTATTGTAGTATTTAACTAAATTTATTTCATAAAATTTTATTTTTAAGACATTTGTCTTTCTACAATAATTTACAACTTTTAACAAATATGCTAATATAAGTAATATTAATAGGAAGAGAAAGACTATGAAAAAAAATATTCTAACGATTTTAAGTGAGTACAAAAAACGACTGTTAAATGATAAATCAGTGGGAGACATTTTTTTAACCAAAATTAACACAAAAAGTAAAAATATTATTAATTTCTTAGACTTATTATTTTTATCAAACCAAAGTCCAGAAAAGGTTTGAAAAGATATTAATAAGAAAGAAAATCTTATTATTACAAAATTATCTGGAGAAACAATTAGGGAAATTTGTGGTTACGTTGGAGGAATTATTAATAAAAGTAAAAATGATGAAGAATTTGCTTCACACTTAAAGCAGCATGCATTCAATAAGTATCCCATTTTACATTATTCAAAAATTCTTGAATTTATTTTTACGTTGTTTGTTAAAAAAGATGGAAAAAAAGTTAGTGAAGAAAGCTTATTAAAATTAGAAAAAATCATTAGTGAAGAAACAACAAAAATTTTTAATAAATTTATTCGAATTTTACAAGATGCCAAATTATATTCCTTTGAAAGAAATATTAATCCATTATATATTGGTTGGCCATACATTGAAGGATTAACACAATCACAAAAAGTTTTTCGTGCGCCATTATTATTATGACCACTAAATGAACTTAGTCGTACAAAAACTAAAATTGTTTTAGCAACAAAACATGATGAAATTTTATTAAATTCAGCAATTCGTTTAAGTCAAATTAAAGATAGTAATTATAATGTGGCTGAATTTAGTTTTGATTCCTTAACTTTAACGGATGATATTTTTCAAAAAGCAATTACAGATTTAAAAACATTAGGATTTAAGGTTAAAAATGAAGATAAAATAAATAATTTATATAATTTAAATTACTATAAACAAAATGAACAATTATCTTCTAATATTTCTGATAACTTTGAGAAATATTTAGCCAATAATTATCAAGTTAATAATTTAGGGTTAGTATTTGATTGCTATCTTGGAATGTATAATATTTCATCAACAACGTTATATCGAGATTATTGTGATTTAGAGAAAGTTATTGATAATTCTGTTAGTCAAATTTTTCAAAATGAATATAATATTGAAGAGGATTGAGCGGAAAACCAACTACGTTATCAAGAAGAATTAAATGAAAGAACAGTAATGGCAATTAACAATTATGATATTTCCCAAAAAGTGGCCATTAAGAAAGCGTTAGAAAAAAATACGATTATTCAAGGTCCACCTGGAACTGGAAAATCACAAACAATTAGCAATTTAATTGTCAATAATTTATGCCGTGGGGAGCGAGTTTTGTTTTGTGCGGAAAAACAAGATGCAATTAAAGTAGTTTATAATAATATGAAAAAAATTCAAAATTATTGTTTAATGATTACTAACTTAGAAGAAAAGGAGAGTTTTTATCAAAAAATTTTAGATAGTATTAATAATATTAATCAATTATATCCAGAAGTCGAAAGTGCAATGTATTTAAGCAAAATGGATCAGTTATTTGATAATATTAAGAAATATAAAATATTTGCACGTCAAGATGCTTATCAAGATTATTTACAATTTTTAAATAATGTTAAAAATCAGCCATTAACATTAGATTTTGAATTATTAAGTCAGTTTTATTATTTTGAATTAGAATATGATGATTATTCTCGTCATTGTCATCGAATTTATCAAAATACGATGATTGTTCAAAAATTTTTAGCCTTGTTTAATGATTTTCCCCATTTTGCAGAAATTTATCATCGTTTTCGTGTCAAAGAATTTAAAAAAATGTTAAAAAAAGCTAAAGGATTAAAACCACATAAATTTTTAGCATTAATATTTAATGTCTTAAAAAATAATATTGTTAGTTATACGATTAATAGTGTTGATGAGAATAAATTTAATTTATTTAAAATTGAAGAAACAATTTTAATTGAGGCATTAACAACGGAATTTAAAAATATTGATTATTTTGTTAATCGTTTAGAATTGATTGACCAAAATGATCGCTTGCGTCGTGAAGATAAAAATTATGAACTATATGCTTACTTAGGAACTGTTGTTAAAGTTGAAGCAGATTTGCCATTAATTTATCAACATTATTTTTTTCATTGCTATCAAACAGAACATGCTGAGTTATTAAAAGTTGGAACTTTAAATTGACGTAAAGAACTAACTAAATTAAGCAATCAATCAATGCTTAATACAACAGAATATTTAACTTATTTATACCATCAACAAATTCGGGATGTTATTAAAGTAAATTTTATTGAAACGTTACCTAAACTTATTGAAGAATGTCGAAAAAAAACAAAACGATCAATTACTTATTTTTTTAAAAATAACTATGAATTAATTAAAGTTTTATTTCCCGTTATTATGGCAACTCCGGATATTGCATCCCAATTATTACCATTAAATCATCAAGAGTTTGACCAATTAATTTTTGATGAAGCATCACAAATTTTTGTGGAACGAGCAATTCCAATTATTTATCGTGCAGAACGAATTTTAGTTGCTGGGGATAAAAAACAATTAGGACCAACAAATTTCTTTTCATCACGGTTTGATTATGATGGGTGAGAACAAAACGAAGAATTGTTAGCCCTTGAAACAACCTTAACTGATAAGAGTTTACTTGACTTTGCTAGTAAACAATATAATTCTAGTATGTTACGATTTCATTACCGGTCAAAATATAGTGAGTTAATTAATTTTTCAAATGCTGCCTTTTATGATAATAATTTAATTATGATTTCAAATAAAACAAAAAAGGATTTTCCGTTAAAATTAATTGATGTTCCTGATGGGGTATGAAAAAACCGGGGTAATATTCCTGAAGCGAAACGAATTGTTGCTTTATTAAAAGAAATTATTACAACTCGAAAACAACAAGAAACAATTGGGGTTGTTACTTTTAACGAAGTACAAAAAAACTTAATTTGACAATATTTAACGGAAGAATTTGAAAAAACACCAGCGTTAGAACAAGAATTACATCGAGTGCATAATGGGCGGAATGAAGGCTTATTTGTGAAAAATCTTGAAAATATTCAAGGTGATGAACGCGATATTATTATTTTTTCAATTGGTTTTGCGCGGGACGAGAATAATAAATTTACGCAATTCTTTGGTCCTTTATCGCAAGCTGGTGGTGAGAACCGTTTAAATGTGGCAATTACTCGAGCAAAAGAAAAAATTTATATTGTTAAGTCATTTCCATCATCATTAATTTCAGAAGATTCAAAACATCCTGGCCCACGATACTTTAAATATTATTTAGAATATGTTGAGCAATTAAACCGCGGAAAAGATCAAAAAGACAAAGTATTAGCAAAGTTAACAACAGCAAAAAGTTATGCTCAAGAACAACAAATTTCTAAAATTAATCGACAATTTACAGCAGAAGTTGCAGCTGCTTTAACAGCAGCCTTAAGTGGACATGAGCGTTATCAAATTGCAACATATACAGTGCAAGGGACTTATCAAATTGATGTTACGGTATATGATCAGAAAAAAGACCATTATGTATTAGGGATTATTTGTGATGATTTAACATATCCAATTGGAGTTGAACAAAAAGAATATGATTTTTATCGTCAAAAGTATTTAGTTGACCGCGGATGAAAAATTGAAGCAATTTTACATAGTAATTGGTTATTTAAAAATTACCAAGTAGATATTATTAATAGGATTGTACAAAAAATTATTGGTAAATAGGAGGTCTTATGAAATTTGATTTAACTAAAATTAAAAAAATGAAAAATCTTAAGGATTTAGAAATATATTTATTTAAAACATATTTACCCAAAAATGGTAATCGGATTATTAAAGCAGAGTTATTAAATTTAATTCATACGTATTTCTCAAATGTAACTTCTGAGCAAGCAAATCAATTTATTACGTTATTAAAAGATAATCGGGTTGTTTTTCTGCGCGGATATAATTATGTTGGTAATGAAACATTAGAATCATTTAGTCGTCAGAAGCAAGAAAAAGAAGAACCAGGAGAAATTGAGCCTGCCGTATTACCGTCAACAAAAACAATTGAAAAATTAAGTTCTATTTCTGAACAAAAAGAAAAACCGCAACCAAAAGCAAAAGTAGTAACACCACGTAAAATAATTGATTTTAGTAGTTTATCTTTTCCAGATCGGTATCTTAATTTTATTCAGTTATTATATTCAATTAAATATGAAAAAGAAAAACCAGTAATTGCTTTATATGATATTCCCGATTTAATCGTTAATAATCCTTCGAACGAAGAAAAATATTTTAAGTTTAACAAACAACATAGTATGTCAAACGATGACGATAATTATATTGATCCAACTAAACGAAATATCATTTTAAAAGGTGAACTTGAACCAACTGTAGAAGAACCTTCGGAATGAACAACTGTTAAACCAGAAAAGTTGACCTTTGATTTTTCTAATCCAACTAGTTCAGAAGCCATTTGACGAAAAATGAGTGTTAGTCAATATCGAAAATATTTTTTATCATATCATCAAATTATGCAATTTCAGTACCAAGGATTAAATAAGTTTTTTATTGATTATTTATTAGCTTTACCAATTAATGATAAATTAATTATGAATTATTATAGTAATGTAATTGTGAATAAAAAAATTCATCAAGCTTTATATGATAATTATTTACGAAACCGGATTAAGTATGCTTTTTTAATTGATTATAATTTATTTTATGATGTTCCTTTAATTCAAAAAAACCTTGATAAATATCATAAAGAAGTTAAAACAGCTGCTGAAAAAATTATAATTAATTTATTTATGCAATTTTTAAGTTCAACTTTTAATGTTAATGAAAAAAAATTACAAATTAGTCCAGAAGTTATTAGTCAAATTAAAGCTTTTTACTGATCATTTAATCAAAAAATGCATTTATTTGAATTTAAAGATTATATTTTTTCAACAAACCCAAAATGAAAAGAAGAATATGCAATGAATTTTATTAATTTTTTTGAAGGCTATAAATTTACTTCAAATCAACAAGCAATTAATTTAATTATTGATCATTTGGAAAGTGATAAACTATTAGAATTATTAAAAGAAAATATTAATAAAATTAACTTTAAAAAGACAACAATTAATGATCATGTCTTATGATATGATGTTAAAACTAGTTGTCATTTATTAGACAATGAATTAACATATATTAAAGGAAACTTACTAAATAATATTCAAACTATTTTTGAAGAGACAATTAGTTAAAAAATTAGATATTAAAATTATGGATTGGTTTTAAAATCAATCCTATTTTTATATGTTATACTGAGAGTGTGAGCTTAAAAAGAATGGAAGAAAACAAAGGATTACGTGAACTTTTATTATTAGAAAATATTAAAGAAGATGAATTTTTTTCTTATAAGTATATTAATATTAAAAATAATACTACTTTTAATGAATTAGATCCTTCTTTTGATATTAATAATTATTTGGCAACTTATTTATCAAAAAATAATGAGGTTATTTCTAAAACGAAGCAATCAAATAAAATATTAGTGTCAATACAAAGAGAACGTGAATTTGATTTTTATAAAAATCGTTCTTCAATTCCTTTATCTGAATCTTTTTTATATACTAATGAGTATTCTTCAAAACTATTGGATGATTTTCAAAAAGAAATGATAATTTCTGATGAAGTATCAATCATAGTACCTTTTATTTCTAAACCAATTTTAAGAAAAATTGAAAATATTATTGAAAGTTTAAACAAAAGAAATAAGCAAATTAATATGATTACAACAACTTTTGATGGAACTGGAAATTATGTTGATTTAGAAGAACTATGTAAATTAATTGATTTCTATTCTAATTTTAAAGTAAAAGTTGAAGATGTTGATAATACTAAGAAACGAATTCATGGTAAAGGTTACATTTTTAAAAGAAATACAGGATTTTCGACAGCAATTTTAGGTTCTTCAAATATGACAGTTACTGGTTTAATAACTGGGGGCGAATGAAATATTAAAATTTCTGAATTTAAAGATCAAAAATTATTTAATGAAATTAAAATGGCTTTTGCTAAAAATTGAAATAAAAACCTAATTGATTTATCCAATCAACCATTATTGATTTAGAAAATGAAAATATTAAATGAAAAGGATTTGAATAATATGGAAAAAATTAAGATTAGAAATTATGAAATTACATTAGAAGAATATCAAGTAGATACTTTATTAGATATATTAAGAGAATTTATGAAAGCAAATATTCTTAAAAGTAGTGAAGAATTGATTAAAAAATAAGGAGATAAATAATATGAAAGAAATAAGAAATTTACAATTATCAGAATTTCAAAAAGAAATTATTAATAAATTAGATGATGAATACTGCTATAAAATTTCATTGCAAGAACAAGATAAAGATACCGCTATTAATATTATTGATAATGATGGTAATTTTTTGTTAAAAATATTAAGTGGTGATGACGAGGTATCAATAAAGGAACGAATAAAATATGCGGAAAAAAACATTGAAAATCTTAATGGATATCTTAAAAAAAGAATTAAATAGGTGTAAACCATATACTGAAAGTATTAGAAATAATAAAAAAACTATTAAATTATTAGAACTTATATTAAAGGAGAATAAATAATATGAAAAAATATGTTGCTAAAAAAGATATTAATAATTATTTAGATAAAAAATTTGAAGAAGCAAAATTTAAAACCACTCAAGCTGATATAGATAATATTTGAGAAATAAGTGATAAAGATATTAAAAAAGCAATGGAAGAATTTATAAATAATCCATTTTGAAATCAACTATTTAAGAATTTATCAAAAAATGATTAAAGGAGATAAATAATATGAATTTAAAAGATTTATTAAATGAAATGTTTGATAACTATCCAGATTGTTATAAAGATTATGGTTTGGCTATTATGGATCGTTATGAAATTGAAATTGAAAATAAAAAATTGGAGGAATTATAAAATAAAAACATTACAAGATTTAATTAAAAATTTAACAGGAGTTACTGTTGAAGAACAAAAATAGATTTAGAAGATGCTGTTTTACGATGTGCTGATTTACAAGGTGCTAGAATTACAAAAAAAATTAGATAAATTAACTGTTATTGAGGAGGATTAATAATGAATAATATAGTTCAAAATGTTTCTTTCCCTTTTGCAATTAAAGGTAATGATTTTAAAGAATTAAGTTTAAAAGCATTAAATATTAAAAAATGAATTGATGAAAATGGACAAGAATTAGCAGAATTTATATACAGACATCGTAATCAATATAATACGACTGGTTATAAAGATGTGCATTTAAAAGATATTCCATCAACTTTAACTAAAATTGATATTGTTTTTAAAGAACCATTAGAAAAAATTAAATCATTTAAAGATGATTTAAATCGTATTCGTACTAATATTATTATATTCATTAATTTTTTGCAATAAAAGATTATTTTGATCAGAAATCTTAATTCGTTTTCAAATATCATTAGTTTTATTCATATCCACATTAACTAAATCTAAAAAATCATCGTTAATACAATAGTAGTCAAATTCAGCAAGCATTCCATTAGCAATTGCATCCCAAATTCGTAATTCATAAGCTATATCATTATTAAAATATTTTACAACTGTAACTCCATCAGTACGCTCCGGTGTAGCTGTAATTCCAATTTTTTCTCCTTTAAAATAATTAAATACTTTTTGAAAAGTATTGGATTCAACATGATGGGCTTCATCAAAAATTATATGTTTAAATTCAAATGGTTCAAATAGTAGCAAAAATATGTAAATTATTTTCAATTTCTTTATTTGTTCCAGAAAAAATAAAACCAAAATTTAAATCACCAAGCACATTTTGGAATGTTCTTTGTGCTTGTTCAATAATTTCTTTCTGATGTGCAATAAATAATAAACTTGGATAATTATTATTTTTAACTTGATTTTTATAGTCAAAAGCAACAACCATTGTTTTTCCCGTTCCAGTTGGCATTACTATTAAATGCTTATTTTGTTCTAATATTTTACGACGATTTGGTAAGAATTAGGATGATAAAAATTAGACGATTTAATCTAATTTTTTTCAAAAATATAACTTCGTTCAAGTTGTTATTCAACCATTTTTATTTTCAACATTAGCAGTAATTTTTGCTTCTTCTAATGTATAAAATGATTTAGTTAAAATATCATTTGAAAAATCACTTTTCATAATTAATAAGTATCTTTTATTCATAATTTAATTCCTCCTAATTCTTTTTAGTATTTAATGCTCAATGTTCATCAGTAATTTCATTGTGTGTAAGAATATATTTATTTTGTTTATCACATTTAAAGCTAACCTCAATATCTTTTTTTAAGACAATATTTCTTTTTCATCTTTACCTCCTAAATTATTCCTTTTATTTTTTTCTCAAATTGTAATATTTTTCATCCATCTGATGCTAAATCTAAAATATCGTTAATTTTGTAATGTTCCATATAAGACGCAATAACACCTCGTTTATCTTCAAAATAAATTTAAGTACATTTTTGCTCATTCTAAACATTGAAAATCATAATGTTTTTTATGATGTGAAATACGACAATCAATAGGTTGACAATTAACTCAATTAAATGATGTTGTTATTTCATCTCAAGTTTTATTAATATATTTACTTTTATATTCTGTCATTTTTTTAATTCTCCTTTTTAACTCACTGGCACTCACTCTCAAGTGAAAGTGACAAAGCGAGAATTAGTTACATAAGTATTATCTATTTATTTACTACGCCATCCGCTTCACTGGGGCTGAGCGGTGGCGGTGTTATGTTTGTTTTAGCATCTATTAAAAATCTGCAACTATATTTTTAAATTAGACGCCAGACATATATATGTCTTCCTTCTTCCGTACCCATTTGTGCTTTCGCTCTGGGGTTTGACGCTCAGTTTTTGAAATTAAATTTACTTGTACCCATATGAAGGACCGAATGCTAATCGCAAATTTAATTGTTTGTGTCACCATCTCTATTTTTATTGTGGTTCGATGTTAGCCTTGGACACATCACCACTATCGCAAGTTATTAAAAATAATAACCAACGCCGATTTACCTCTTTACTCATACACTATTTCAGTACTTGCCCCGGACGGCTGTTGGAATGAGTATAAACTCATGTTCTTATGGAAGCACTTAGTTATTTAAAATAACCGTCCCACACTGCTATTAAGTTGTTTTTCAAGAGTTGTTTTTCAAATAAAAAACAACCCTAACAAGAGTTGTTTTTTGCCGCTTCATTGTACACGATGCCTTTTAATTTTGGGATTTATAACTGACAAGAAATTAATAATGGTGGTTTGTTCCCCGATAAACAATGATGACAAGTGCAATATGTAATGCCAGATGGTTGATGAGATTTTGGTGCTCATATTAGAAGTGCGGTGATTTGAATTGTTAATACTATTCCGGTAGTTAAACAAGTTAATGAATTAGCGAGTGGTGTTGGTAAGGTTTTTGAAACAGTATATAGTTTTTTTAGTCAAATATTTGAGGTATGAAAATTTAATCCAGCGTTGTATAGTGCAATAACAAATATCTTTTTATTAATTATTTTTATGAAATTTGTGCGATTAATATAAAAAAGGAACTGTTATTTAGTTCCTTTTTTGTTCTTTTCAGTCAGTAATTTCACCGGTATTTTTATCTATTTGAGGTAATGTTGGTTCACCAACGCCATCTCAACGATAAATGTTAATATATTGATATTTATAATCTATATATTTTCCAATTCATTTTATAATTATAAAACCATTTTCAATTTTAATAATTCCAATATAATTTTTATTATCATTATTTTTTTCATTAACAAAACCATTAATTAATTTTCAATTACTACCTTTTGGTGGTTTTTGTGGATTATGTTGTTGATTATCTGGTAGTTCTGGTTTATTATCTTCTTCGTTTTTATTATTATTTTCTTTTTTACAACTGATTAGTGTTGTTGTGCTTGTTGCGGTTAATCCGATTGCTCCTATTATGCTAAGTCATTTTTTCATTTAGATTGTCTCCTTTTATTGTTTTATATATAATTAATATTATTTCATATATCAATTATATATCAATTATTTTGTATTAAATATTAATTTTATAAGTTAATGAAAGGTATATAAGTGTTATGTATAGTCATTTGAGTTTTATAGATAAAGTTAAATTAGAACAATTATTATTATCAAAAATGTTTTTAAAAAAGAATGGTAAACAGAATATTTCTGCAATCGCTAAATTTTTGAATAGACATCGTAGTACTATTTTACGAGAAATTAAGAGATTTAAAACTATTGATGAATATAGTGCTTATAAGTAAGATAAATATTGTGATTCTCCGAGAGAATTTATTTATCGTTATTTTTTAAAATTTGGTGTTAAATTTCGGGTTTGTGTTAAAACATTGTATAAATGAATTCGTTTAGGTTTTTATGGTTTTTTAAAACAGAATTTGCGACATCGTGGTAAAAAATATAAAACAAAAGGAAAATCTGATAATCGTGGTAAATTAACTGATTTTAAGTCAATTTGAGATATTGAAAATAAAGTTTCTAATGTTGGATGATTTGAAATGGATACTGTTGTTGGAAAAAACCATCAATCTAGTTGTTTAGTTTTAGTAGAACAATCAAGTAAAAAATATTTTGCAATAAAATTAGAAAATCATACTGCTAATGAAGTTTTTGAAAAGTTTAAAGATATTGTTATAAATAATAATTTAATTGGAAAAATTAAAGGAATAATAACAGATCACGGAAAAGAATTTAGTGAATGACGAGAAATGGAAATATTTGCTGAAACACAAGTGTATTTTTGTGATCCTGGTTCACCACAACAAAAACCTTTAATTGAATATATGAATAGTAAATTAAGATATTGATTTCCTAAGGGAACTGATTTTAATAATGTTAGTCAAAAATAAATAGATTGAGTAGTTAATGTTATAAATGATAAACTCCGACCGTGTTTAAAATGAATAAGTGCTAAAGAAATGTTTTTGCAGAATATATAAATAATAAATATTTAAAAATGTATATTAAATAATTTTTTAGTTTGTTTAAATATGGATAAAATAAAAATTAAAATATTTTTAATTTTTATTTAAATTTATGGTTGATTTTTGTAATTTTTATTATATTATTTAATTAGTAAATATTTGTTGCACTTAATTTTACATAATTCATCATATAAAATTTCTTTCATTTAATGCCTCCCTCTTTTTTTAAAAAGAGGGATGACCTGATATTTAAAATACCGATCTAGATGATGAGATGCTAATTTACTAATCATCTCTATTTAAAATGTATAATTATTTTCTTAATTTGTCAAGTAAATATAATTTTTGGCCAAGTGGTTAATTTTCTTAAATTGTTGTGATAGAATGGTTTATAACTTAAAAAAATTTTAACAAAACCTTTCAAATAAATTTGGGAACCTTTATAAAATTCTTCGCTTAACGCTTAGAATTTTTCCCAAGTACTTTGAAAAGCGCGGTATAAATTTTTTTAAACTTTAAGTTATTTTTCACAAAATTATCGAAAATCACCGCGAGGCCAAATTGACCCTCTGCATATAATAAATTAAACAATTTCCTTTCAAAATATTAAATAATCCTTGTATATATATACAAGTATGTTATAAAAATAATATATAAAAAATTTAGCGAAAGGAATTATCATATTGAAAAAGATATTAAGTCTTTTAGGTACGTTCACCTTAATAGGGACAACTACAACCAGTTTAGTTGCTTGTAATACACAATTACAATATAATGAAGATGAATTAAAAAAATTAAAAGCAGAAAACAAAATTAATACTGATAACCAAGAAATCAAATATAATTTAGTATGAATAGCACCACAAGAAAAACCATTTATTACTGTTGATAATAAATATTATTTTATTGTGTGGCGTGGTGATAAAAATGATGATTGAAAAATTATTAAATTTAAACATTTTGAACAAAAAGAAAAAGTTTTAGATAAATATGATACATATGAACTTAAAACATCTCATTTTGGTGGTGATTTATTTATTTATAAAAATGGATTTGTAGGTTATGATTGAAATAAAGATGATGGAACTTATTTTAAATCAGTTTATCGTTGAAATTTAGATATACAAGAACCTAATTTAATAGTTAATAAAGATGGTGTAATCCAAGTTAGTTAATAAAAAGTCATTTTAATAAATGACTTTTTATATTTCTAATCTAATTGTAAAAATTGTAATATCATAATTTCCATCACCCCATATTCCAGATATTTCAATTTGATTTAAAGCAAATATTTTAACATCATAAGTTATTTTAATATTATCTACAACTAAATTTTTAGTCATACTCATTCAAGATAACTTAGAATAAAGTAATTTATATCATTGCGAAAAATAGTTTAAATAATCTTCTATTTTGTCATTAAAAACAATTAAATTAGTTAAATATTTACCATATTCACCATTTGAAAGTTTGATTTCTGCTGGAATAAGAGAAGGTATATTATTTGTTTCTAATTCATTTGTTAATGATAATCAATTAAAATAATTTGCTTCTAATTGATAAATAGGATTTTCTGAAATATCTTTGTTTTTAACAGTTATCTTAATTTCATTGTCTTTGTTATTAATATTGTTTTTTGGCTCACTATTTTTATTTCAACGATAAACTGATTTAAAATAAGTTCCATCATCTTTATTTCAATCATAACCTACAAATCCATTTTTATAAATAAATCACCACCAAAATGAGATGTTTTAAGTTCATATGTATCATATTTATCTAAAACTTTTTCTTTTTGTTCAAAATGTTTAAATTTAATAATTTTTCAATCATCATTTTTATCACCACGCCACACAATAAAATAATATTTATTATCAACAGTAATAAATGGTTTATCATTTGCATAAACTTTCATTCAATAATTTATTGGTTCAGGTGGAATAGGACCACTGCCACTAAAATTAAAATATAATGAATTTAATTCAACTTTGCAACTTTCAAATACTCAATATTCAGTTTCTTCTTCTCTTGGATTAGAAACTAATTCAAAGTAATAAGGCGAAAATAATTTAACATCATCATTATAGCCTTTATTAATTGCATATTTGCTATATGTGTAATTTGATAACATATAGATAATTTGTTTAAATCTTTTGACAACATTATCATTAATAAGAGTTGGATTATCTAATTTTCAATTTTCAAATAAACCATCAATTACTTCTTCGGGTTTTTGTCCTTCGAATTGTTGGTGTAATTCGGCCGCTTTATTTGTGGGATTACCTTTTTCATCGTATTTTGCTCCTTGAAATTTTCTATCATAATTGTAGCGATATGTTAAATAATTTAATAAAACTTTATCTAAACCATTTTTATTTATTAAATCTAATACATCTTTTCCTTGAATGTAATTTTTAGCAATACTTCAAGGTAAAAAACTTTCTGTAAATCAATATTTAAATACTCTTAAATTAGGTTCTGTTTCAAATGGCATTGATAATAATGGTACTAAACTAGCATTTTCAATATTTGATGAAGGATATGAATAAACACCATTGATATTTCCTAAGCATTTAATATTACCAAATAACATAGATTTAGGATATTTAATTTCAATCCCAGTAAATACTATATCTTCGGACAATGATTTTTGTAATACTAAATGAATACTATTTTGGTTTTTTCATTTAAAGTCAGTTATTTTAATTAAATGCATAGATTTAATAATATCAATCCCCTCTAATGAATAGGGGGTGTTTATATTCTTCAATGATATAGCATTCATTTTTATTGTCTTCACTAATTGGTTTATTAATAGAAATTATTTTTAAGTCTAATGTTTCTAAAAATTATTTATCTTGTTTTGAAATATCATTAATTAAAATATCTTTTTCATCAATCATTATATAACTTGTACTGTTGTCTTGGATTGTTGTATTTTGCTGAATTTGTATTGAAGAAGGAGTAACTAAATAATGAAAATTTGAAATATAGGAACAAATATTCAATCATATATTAATTTTTTTTCACAAATCTTTAATAATTATGCATATTTTTACAACAATGATAACATAAATCACACTTACTACAAACCAAATTATTTATAAATATTTTTTCCATTTCTTTATCACCGTCACCCATAATATTACCAAATTTAGTTTTACAATTTTGACATGCATAGTTATTTAGTTTTGGCATATTTGTATTCTCCTTTTAAGAATATTATAATATTTTTTGATTTAATGTATTATTAATTTTTTTCATAAAATTAATAATAAATAAAAATTATACTTTAATAAACAAAAATTTTAAAATATTAAGTACTACTGATTTTGAAAATTCAGAAGTTATAACCAATAAAATTAAATATTTAACATACTATATAAATATGATTTTTGAAATTTATGATTCTAGAATTGTTAATGAACTTTTAGTAAAACATTGTATGAGTATAAAAAATGGGAGGAATATTTTAATTATGAAAGTTAAAGGGAATCTTTCTTTGAAACAACATATTGTAATACCAAAATTTATATCACAGGCTGAAATTATTACGTTACATCTTGTTAATGAAATTACAAAACCATATATAACAAAACCAGGAATTACTTTAAATTCTGCTCATACGGAATATTATAATAGATTTAAAATCAACGAAAAAATTGATATAACTGAATATATAATTATTTAAAGAGGTGATATTTTGAAGAAATAAAATCTTAATTGAGATAAACTTACACCAGAAGAAAGATTTGATTGTCTTATAGAAAAAACAATAAGTTTCAAAAAAGAACAAAAAACAAAAAAAAGAAATAAAAAATAACTTTGTATTATATTTTGCACTATAATAAATGCATTATAAATAAAAAAATATGGAGGCGGAATATTATTGATTAATTTTAAATCAAAAATAATAAACAGAGATGTTATTGAAGTTTTAAAAAAATGGATCAGAGTATAAAATTTGATGTAATAATAGCAGGCCCTCCATACAATATTGGAAAAGATTTTGGTAATAATATTGATTATATGGAATTGAAAAAATACATTAATTGAACTAAAAAATGAATTAAATTATGTTTAAATTTTTTATCTGATAATGGTCTATTGTATATATATGGATTTTCTGAAATTTTGGCAAGAATTGTAGCTCAATTTCCTATTGAAAAACAAAGATTTTTAATTTGACATTATACTAATAAAACATCACCTTCTTCTAATTTTTGACAAAGATCACATGAAGCTATTTTATGTTTATGAAAAGATCAAAGACCTAATTTAGAAATTGATCAGATAAGAGAACCTTATACAGATAGTTATATGAAATTAAATGTAAAAGAGCGCATGAATACAAAAGGAAGATTTGGAACAAAAACAACAATTTATAAAGTTAATGAAAAAGGTGCATTGCCTAGAGATGTTATAAAAATACCTGCTTTAGCAGCAGGAACAGGAATGGTTAAACGCCATTTTATGTGCAAAGATTGTAATAATAAGTTATACCATTCAAGTGAAAAAAGAACGTGAAAATCATAAGTTAATAATACATCCTACGCAAAAACCTACTGAATTAACTGAAAAATTAATTTTTTCACGTATAAATGGTAATAATGGAAGAACTTTAATACCATTTGCTGGCTCAGGTTCTGAATGCACAGTTGCAGAAATTAATAATATTGAGTATTTAGGTATAGAATTAAATCCTGAGTATGAAAATGATTTAAAATCTTTTCATAGTCTCTTTAAAGGTAGAAGATGTGAGGCATGATAACTAGAGAAATTAATTGTAAGAGCGATAAAAAATGATTATTTTAAAACAGAATCTGTTTCTTGAAAAGGCCGTGGTCATGATATAGACTATGATATGCGAATTTTAGAGCAAAGTGGTAAACTTAATGATATTCAAATTAAATCAGGTCAAATAAAAAAGATAGAATAACTATTTCTAATCATAGAACAGGCAGATTTAATGGAAATTTAGATGAAATTACTAAATTTATAAATTCAAATACTTATTCTTGTTTTCTTATTCCATATTCAAAAAAAGAAAATGAATTAGGTAACCAATTTGTATACAAAATTTTTTATGTTAGTTCAGGTATATTTAAAATTGATAAAAATTGAACTCTTAAAGGAAATAATTATGTAACTGAAAATTCTAAGGGTGTAAAAATGAAATTATGCCCAAAAATGAGTTGACAAATTTGATGAGATGTACGATTAGCTGAATTAACAGAAATTAAAAATATATTGGAAAACTGAACAGTTTCAAATAACTGAGAATTTAAATTTAAAAGTGCTTTCATTTCATATTGAAATAAAAGCACTTTTAAATTTAAAACCTTTCTTTTTTGATTATTATAGTAAATTATATTGAAAATCAATTTTCAATTGGAGAATTATCTAAATAGTTTCCTCTTCTAGACATA
Organism: Spiroplasma citri; assembly: GCF_001886855.1. NCBI lineage: Bacteria > Bacillati > Mycoplasmatota > Mollicutes > Entomoplasmatales > Spiroplasmataceae > Spiroplasma > Spiroplasma citri. The sequence goes on along the minus strand of NZ_CP013197.1, from coordinate 835,962 downwards.
CTTATATTTATGCCATATTTTACTAATAATCTTTCATAATTTTTTGAAGTAAAATAAAGGCCTTGATCTAAGCTAATAATTAATTCTCCTTTAACTATTTTTCTTTTAATAATAGATTTTTCTAAGCAGTTAATTACTCAACATATGCTCATATGTTATTTTTGAAAAATGATTTATATTTTTTCTTGTTTTAGTTCTAACGCTAGAAATTCTATTAGCTAATTTCATATAAATATAAACCGTTGAATTTTATACATTAATATTTTGCTCTTCCAAGTCTAATTTAATTTGTTTGTAGCCTTTAATATTGCTTTCTCTATGAATTGCTTTAATTATTTCATATATTGAATAAACAATATTTGACTGATATTCATAACAATTAATTTTATATTTATTCCATGTATTTTATAAAGATCAATTAATTCAAATATATTTAGAAACCAATACATATAAATATATAAATTCAAAAGCTATAATTGATGTTTTTATTGATAATAATAATTTTGTTAAATATAATAAAATTGTTTAGATATAGGTTCACATAATATTGAATTTTCTTTTGTTAAGAAGTCTTTAAAAGATTTACCAAATAGTTCTTCAAATTTTGAAATAATTGATGAAAATTCTCCCGAATTTGAAATAAATGATGAAAAAAATAATTTAATTATATCTTATATAAATTCTTTTGCTTTTGACTAGTAAATACAAACAAATTTAGAAAAAATAATATTAATTTAAAAATATTACATATATTTAATTGTAAATATTTATAATTTTTGAGTAAATATTATCAATTTGATGAGTATATAAAAATATGTAGTTATTTTATAAAAAATCTTAGATGATATAAGACAATAGAATATATTTAATGTCTATATTAATAAATATAATAAAAGTGTTATTTTTAATTAAATTTAGTAAATTCATATGAAATTAAACTTAAAAATATGATAACATCTAAGATATATGACCATGTTTAGTTACTACTTGGTAAATGAAGATTAGTTATAAAAATTTAAATTAATAACATTTATATTAAGTAAATTAAAATAATAATTATTTATAATGTTTTTTAATTTAGATTTTGGAAAGGAAAAATGAAAGCAATTATTTTATTCTTGCTGGCAAGTACATTATTTCCAAATTCAATGACATATTATTATTTGCAAAACCAAACTAACAAGTTACAGCAAGACAATTATTCAATAAATAATTTAAAACTAATGCAGACACAGTCTGTTGCCCCAATTTATCCAACTTTTACGAAAAATTTTAATAATGGTTTTTATAGCTACCAAGTTCACCAACAACAATCAGCTGTTAAACGATATGAATATGCGGTTGATATTTCACAGTATGCCAACAATAATAACCAATTTTTTAATTATTATAATTCAATTAACATAAACTTTAGTTTAAGTTTTTTTCACCACAATAATTATAATGATACGTTAACAAAAAGAATTCAAAATAAAAGTAGTGCTTATCCCGATAACTATAGTTATTTTATTTCACAAGTTAATTCTCGTGGAGCAAATGGAGGTTGAAGTACTAATTGAAATGATTTTTTAGCAGTTTATAGTTTAAGTTTTGATGATGATACCAATACCCATGAAGGAATTGCTTGAGATTATCGTGTTAGTGGGAATATGTTTTATTTTTATGTTTATATTGTCGTTATTGCCGGAGGAAATGATAAAGTAACTAGTGCTGGCGCAGGAGTAAATATTAAATCGTTAACATTTAATTCTAGTCATGATGTTAATAAATTAAAAAATAATTTAAATTCTGCATTAAGTAAAACATTAGATTTTACATCGAATTATTCTGGTAGTTTAACAGATCATAGTAATATTAAAGATCCAACTGGCCAGGGAAATGATTTACCAACAAAATTAAATGAAATCATAAGAAAACAACTAGGCAATGAATATGACAGTTGAGCAAATTTTATTCAACCACCGTCCTTTTCTGATGAAACACGGAAAGCAACAACCTTAATTAAATTTCGGAACCCAGAAACTGGCCAACAAGAAGTATGAACATTTGTTACTCCCATTAATCTTCGCTTAAGTAGTGGTTATTGAGCAAATATAATTTTAAAACGATTACATATTATTCCAGGAAAAATTGTTGATAAAAATGATTCAACAAAAGTGATGGTTACTGATGAACCAGAAACATTAGCACCACCAAATATTGCAGAGAGTTATGGTGGAAAATATCGTTATCATACTTCGATTGGAATGGAATTTGATGCTTTAAAACAAGCTGATGATGGAACAATTAATCCTGAATATGTCGAAATTAATGGTCAACCAGTTTCAGTGCTAGACAATAAATTTAGTGCAACATTAGAAGATAAACGAATTACTGGAACAAATAAACAACATAGTTATCGAATTGATATTTATTATAAGGACAGAACTTATCAAGAACAATATACCATTGAAATTGTAATTGAAACGCTTGTTCCTAATTTGCAATTAAAATGATATGCTTGAGATCCAAATAATAATCCTGATCAAGCTGAACTTGTGAAAAAAACCTTACCAGATGGTAAGCCTAATCCAAAATATGATTCAGAAATTAATCCAAGTACAGGAACTAAAACTCAAATTTTGTGAGTTAAACATAAGTCAGAGGTTCCAACTCCACTTGATCCGTTAAATAAAAACGGAGAAGTAATTAATCCAGAGAAAAATCCACAAGATTATGACTTAGGTTTTATTGCAGAAGGTTCAATTTCGGGAATGGGTGTGAACCAAGTTTTTAATGATCAAAATATTACTTCAGTTTATCGGCGTGCTGTTAATGCCAGCAATTTATTAGGTGTTGCTAGTCCCACGGACCGACAAAAGAACCAACAAATTCAATCTGATCAAACAGGAAACTATTGAGCAGATACTGGAATTTGACATTATACTGTTACAATGGCTGATGGAACAACTGCCCAAAAGTATGCAATTATTGGAGTAGAATATCAAAATAAATATCCACGCTTTTTAGATACTATTGACAATAATCAAGCTGTTGAATTTTGATCAACTATTCATGGAGTGCATTTAAAAAATTATTTAGTTGATGTTAAAAAATTAAATACTGAACAAATGTTAGCTTTAAACTACGAACAAGTTGCTAGTTATTGAAAAGAATATGCAAGTGATATTATTGCTCAAAAAGTTCCACCAGATCCAAATCCAGCAAATTATTATGATATTTCAGGTAATTTCCCAGCAATTAAAATGAACGAAATTGATACAAATAAAATCCGTACTTTAGTTTTAAGTTATGCCCAAAATTATATTAATCAAAAAGTAAGTGGCGCTGTTTTAGGAAATGACTATACGGTTGTTACCAAAGAAGGCGTTGATATTAATAGTAATCCTGATGCTTTACAATCACTATTAGATAATGCAACAAGTCCAAAATATCTTGATATCAAAATTAAAGCAAAACCATTATCATCATTACTAATTGGTGAAGCAAAGGGAAGCATTAAAAATTCAAAAAATTACGACCCAGAGAAAGTCGTAGATTTATCAAAAATTAAGTTTAAAAGTGGGAAATATAATTTTGAAGGTTATACGATTGAAAAATTAAAACAATGAATTATTGATAATATTAATAAAGGTTTATACCCAAAATATTCTCAATTAGTTTTTAACCAAGATTATGGAATTTCAATTAATAAAATTCCGCCTGAGGATGATAGTCACAATAATGTTCCCGGATATTTTGATGATATCATTTTTAAAGACTTTTTAGATAATACAACACAAACAAAGAAAATAACTGTTTTTTTATATGCAAATAATGCTAGTGATTTAACAACCGGAATGACATCTTTTAGTCTTGAAAATGATGTTAATGCCATAGTTCCACCAGATATTCCACCAGGTCCAATTGAACCAATTGACCCTAATAAACCAATTATTCCGGGAGATAATTCAAATGATGGTTCTGATAAAAGATATTTACGATGATTGTTGCCCATTATTATTATTCCAATAATTGGAATAATAATTGGTGGAATATGATTTTACTTTCGATTTAAGAAAAGAATTCGATAGGGCAACAGTAGAACAAACGAACAAATATCGTTATAGTATTTCTTTAAAAAGAACTATTTAAAATATTCTTCTATTAAAAATAAAATAATTCAAAATAAGGTTTGAACATTTTTAAAAATAAATTAACAATTTACATTAATATTTTGTTTTTGTATATTGTAAATGGAAATTCGTTTTTTCAAGGCTATTATTAATTAAATAATAGCATCATATAAAAATAATTTTGGTGAACCAGGGTCACAAAAATAAACATTAGAACCAGTAATTTTTTCAATTTCTTTTCATTTACTAAATTCTTTACCCTGATCTGTAATAATGCCTTTAATACAATTTTTAAATAATCTATTCTCAAAAATATTTTTAATCGTTTTAACAACTTCTTCAGCTGTTTGTTCTCTTAATTTTTCAGCAATAGTAAATTTAGTTAATTCTTCTGTAAAAGTAAGAACAGCAGATTTATGGTCAGCTCCAACAATACAATCCATTTGAAATCAACCAAATTCATATCTATCATGTTTTGCTTCTTCAATAGTTCTGTAATTTTATAATTTACCTCGATTATCAGTACTATTTTTTGTTTTTCGCTTCTTTCACTTAAAATAAAGATATTTTTTATCCATATTAAATAATCCTAAATAAATATATTTATAAAGTGTTTTAAAACACATTGGAAATTTTTCGCCAAATTTAATATCATACATTTTACAAATTGTTTCAGGCGTATTATGTAAAGTATTAAAATTTTTGTTTAATCACTTAATCTGTTTAACTGTTCCTGCTGCTACTAAAAAAACCTAATTATGAATTTATTAATTTTAAGAATATTAACTTTATTAGTTTCTAATTTAGAAAATAAACCATTAATAAGTAAATTTGTTAATTTAATTAATAGAGTTAATCAAATTAAACAAACAGTATTAAAACCAATTGAATATACTACTGGTAAATATAAAAAAATTACTAAAATGTTGAAGATATTTATCAGTGGTTAGATCCATTTACTTACTTAAATTTAATTAAAAAAGGTTATAAAAAAGAAATTCAACAAATATTAAATCAATTAGAAAAAGAAAATAATATTCAAAATAGAGAACAATTTAAAAATGAAAATTATTTAAATACTAATTGACAACCTTTAAATAGTAGTTGACTTGATAGTGGTATGTTTAATATTACAAATAAATTAACTTTAACGGGTAATTTAACTATTTTAATATATACAAAAACAGCAAAAAACCCTAAGTTTTATGGTCCATATGTTTATCCTAGTGTTCCAGTGGAAATTTGAAAATTATTAAGTAATGCTGTATCTAATGCAAGGACTTTATTTTGGCGTTATTGATTAAGAAAATGATTACCTAGTCATTTAAGAAATTATATTAGAAAAAGATTACCAAGAGAATTAAAAGAAAAATACCCAAAAGGAAATATTAAATTAACATTACCAACAGTTCAAAAATTACAGCAAATTAAAAAGTTTATTAATAATTTAAAGATTGGGCATTTTAATTTTAATTTTGCTGGTAAAATTAATAATAAAAAATGATATCGTGAACGCCGAAATGATATTAAAAATATTAAGAATTTATATAAAACACCAGTTAGTAGTAAATTTTATCAGGTTAATAAATCTACTAAAACAATTAATAAAAATAAAAGAAAAGTTAATAGTTATAAACCATCTAATTTAAAAAATAAATATCGTAATCAATTAAGGGGTGTTTTATATGGAAAATAATTTAAATAATTTGTTATTTATAACAGTTGAAGATGTTAAAGAAAGTAAACTTTGACAACCAATTAATGATAGAAAACAATCTGCTTATAATGATAATTTAATTTATAATGCTATTTTAAAAACTAGTTTATGAATGGATAGATTATCAGGTGGAACAATTTCCGATAAGATTAATAAAAAAGATTTATTTCCATGAGTAAAAAAAGATAATACAGGTGTAATTTAATATGATAAATGATTAAGTTATATTCAATCTGCTTGTTTATTAGCAGTTATGAATTGATATTTGCCAAAAGGTGTAAATGATCTAACTGGGAGTGCTTCATTTTCACAAGGGGGAGTAGCATATTCACAAACTAATGACCCTGAGGCAAATGAAAATACTACTCGTGATGTTAAAAATGCTTTAAAATTAGCAGGTGAAATAATTGATATTATATCTAGTAAAACAAATATAAGACCATATAATTATAATTTAGGAAATTATGCTCATCCATGAGAAGAAGAATATAAATATATTACTAAAAAAATATTTTATGAAACATTATTATTTTTGATTAAAAGAACGATTTCAAACAGATAATTCAATTAATATAACTTATCCTACTAATGATTTTAGTAAGATTGATTATAATGAGTATATTAAATTAATAGTTTCTTTTGATAATGATACGATTTATTATGAAAATAATGTATGAAAAGCAAAACAAGGCGGTGTTATACCATCTATTGAAAATAATAAATTATCTTTAAATAAAGGTTTAAAAGATACTATTGAACAAATGTTAAAATGAGTGCTTGAAATAAATAAAAAAATTAAATGAGAAAAAGTATCGATATCATATACACCTGATAGTTCAACTTATATTGATATTCCTGAATTTTCAGAAAAATATCGTTATGACGTTAGAATATCACCAACTAATTTTTAAAAAATTGAGGGGTTTCTATTACTTGAACCACCTTATTTTACTAAAACAAAAGAAAATAAGACTTTAGTAAAACAACAATCAAATTGTTTTGCTGGTGATGTGGGAAAAATCCCTTATGACCTTTCTTTATTTAATTCTAGTGGTCGGGTTTATTTAACTGATGTTTCTACTGGTAATAATACAGCAATTAATAGTGTTCGTATTTTCCGACAAGAGGTGTAAATATGATAGATAAAGAAAATATTATTATTAAAAATGAAAATGGTACTTATTGACAAAGATTAGGTTTTGAACAAAGAAATCCAAGTCAAAGTTTTAAAGCATTAAAAAATCGTAAGTTTTTAAAATATGATAAATATCTATTTCATATTAAAAAAGCATATATTATGCGTTATGCGATATAATGTTTTATCAATTTTATATCATACTCCATTTTTAAGTTTATATGGTTTATTTTTTACTAGTTTACATTCTAATTGAATACCAACATTAGAACCAGTTAAAGAGTTTATGTTTGGTCAACACTATATAACTGATGGTGGTTTTTTGGATATGTCTAATATTACATAGTACTGCTATTACATAGTACTGCTTGATTAACGACAAAAATACCTAAAATACCAGCAATTAAATTACCAATTGGTAAATGTTTAGAATAAGTTTATAAAATACCAAGTTATATTTTATATTTAATATTATTTGGTTGATTAATATTTCGTAAATATCTTAAAAAACATAATGTTAATATTTGTCATAATTGTAAACAAACAATAGAAAAAGTTGAAAGTTGAAATCAATATTGTCTTAAAAAAAGATGAAATAAATAGACTATATAGGGGTGGTAGATATTTTTGGGTGGTTATATAGTCTATTTTATAAATTATTTTGTTCTGAAAGAATAGATGGTCACTGTTTTAGTAAGGATAGAAAGGAAATAAAAAAATGAATATTTCAACAGATACATTAATGATTGTTTTACTTGTATTAGCAGGTTCATTTGGAACTGGTAGTCTTGGCGTTCTTGGTTTATCTGCTAAAAAAAATTAAAAAATATAAAGCAGAAATTAGAGAATTACGAACTGCTGTAATTGCACATGAAAAGCATTTACGCGGTGCTGAAAGTGCAACAGAATTAGCAATTAAAAACAAGTTAAAATTAATGATAAAGAATATGCTAAAAAAGAAGCGATTGAAAAACTTACAAATAGCATTTAAAAAAATAACCTTAATTGGTTATTTTTTATTTGTTATTTACAATATAATAATTAATAAAATATTCTACTTTTTCAGAAAAAGTATAGTTTTGTGGTAAATTATTTCATATTTTTTCTTGTTCTTGATCCAAATACAAATTAACTGTTTTTCGAATAAAGCTAGAATAATATATTTTCCGTTTTTTATTATTAATTTTAATATTTTTTAAATCAACACCTCTTAAATCAGCACATCATAATTTAGCACCGTTTAATTTAGCACCTTGTAAATCTAATGGTTCATATTCTAAATAATCATTTATTTTTTGTTATTCAACAATAATATCTGTTAAATCAATCATTGTTTTTCAACCACAAGTTATGCACCGATTAAAAGAAAATTCATCTCCACAATTAAAGTATCAATATAGTCATAAGCACTTTCTTCTGAATGACATTCTTCTAATGCTTCATTAAATAAATCTTCTTCTGTGTAAACTTTGCCATTTTCATCTTTTCACATATTATTTATCTCCTTTAATCATTTTTTAATAAATTCTTAAATAGTTGATTTCAAAAGGGATTATTTATAACTTCTTCCATTGCTTTTTTAATATCTTTATCACTTATTTCTCAAATATTATCTATATCAGCTTGAGTGGTTTTAAATTTTGCTTCTTCAAATTTTTTATCTAAATAATTATTAATATCTTTTTTAGCAACATATTTTTTCATATTATTTATTCTCCTTATTTTTTAATCAATTCTTCACTACTTTTAAGAATATTTGCTTTCATAAATTCTCTTAGTATATCTAATAAAGTATCTACTTTGATATTCTTCTAATGTAATTTCATAATTTCTAATCTTAATTTTTTCCATATTATTCAAATCCTTTTCATTTAATATTTTCATTTTCTAAATCAATAATGGTTGTTATTCAACCATTTTTATTTTCAACATTAGCAGTAATTTTTGCTTCTTCTAATGTATAAAATGATTTAGTTAAAATATCATTTGAAAAATCACTTTTCATAATTAATAAGTATCTTTTATTCATAATTTAATTCCTCCTAATTCTTTTTGCGTAAACCTAATGCTCAATGTTCATCTGTAGTATCATCTTTTGAAGCTGAATAACTTCTAAGCATTAATTCATTTATTTTGTTGATAATTTTTTTAGTTAACTTTTTCATCTTTACCTCCTAAATTATTCCTTTTATTTTTTTTCTCAAATTGTAATATTTTTCATCCATCTGATGCTAAATCTAAAATATCGTTAATTTTGTAATGTTCCATATAAGACGCAATAACACCTCATTTATCTTTAAATAAATTTAAGTACATTTTTGCTCATTCTAAACATTGCAAATCATAATGTTTTTTATGATGTGGAATACGACAATCAATAGGTTGACAATTAACTCAATCAAATGATGTTGTTATTTCATCTCAAGTTTTATTAATATATTTACTTTTATATTATGTCATTTTTTAATTCTCCTATATTTTTATATTTGACGCCAGACATATATGTCTTCCTTTTTCCGTGCCCATTTGTGCTTTCGCTCTGGGATTTGACGCTCAGTTTTTGAAATTAAATTTACTTGCACCCATATGAAGGACCGAATGCTATTTAAACTCCAACCAACCACAACTTTTTGCAAATTTAATTGTTTGTGTCATCATCTCTATTTTTATTGTGGTTAGATGTTAGCCTTGGACACATCACCACTATCGCAAGTTATTAAAAATAATAACCAACGCCGTTTTACCTCTTTACTCATAAACTATTTCAGTACTTGCCTCGGACGGCTGTAGGAATGAGTTAATACTCATGTTCTTATAGAAGCACTTAGTTATTTATAAAATAACTGTCCCACTCTGCATTAAGTTTTATAAAATCAAAGTTTTAACAAACCAGTTTCTTCGTTGTGAATGATGATAATTTATAACAATCATTAACATCACATATTTTTTGTTATTTAATCATCATTACCTCCTTTTAGGAGTTGTTTTATTTCAAATAAAAAAACAACCCTTTAATTAAGAGTTGTTTTGGCGAATTTCATTTTACAATATACATTTACAATATACATTTACAAAAATTATTAAAATCTTGCTTTTCTTACTGAAAACCAGTAAAATGAAAAATATTATATTAGAAAGGCCCAAAAATGGAAAATATAACAAACAACGAAACAATATTAAAACTAAATAATAATAAAACTTGAATATTAAAAAATAATATTAAGACTTTAACTAAAAGCTGACGATTTTGATTTAAGTTAATAATTGGTCTTTTACCAATTATTTCAATTATTATTTTTACTAGTGTTAGTTTATCACTAACATTATGGTGTAAAAATCAGGGAATATTTCCAAAAAGTTGAGTACCAAAATATGAAACAAAATTATCAGAGTTACAAAGTTGATCAGATATTAGTATTAGTTTTATGGTTATTTTTCGGAATTTAACCTTATATACATCATATTCAACTTTTATTTTTTCTGCCTTCTTCCTTAATTCTGCTTTTAATACCTTAAAAGAAGGGCAAGGACGATATGACAATAGTAAAATTGGACTATTAACAATGGTAGTTATTTGCTTTACCTTATTCTTTTATAATATTTCTTTACCGATTACAGGTGATTTTAAAACCTGATTACCAATTCAATGAATGAGTATGTTTTTACAACATTCTTTAATTCCACTATTAGGTGTGATTTATTATTTTACTTGTTATCAACATCATAATTTAAGTTATAATAAAATAACTATGTTACGTTGATGAGGTTATAGTTTAGCAACAATTCTAGGATATTTCTTAGTATTTACTATGCTTGGTTATATTTTAAAAGCAACTCATAGTTGAAAACCAATGCCAGATATGTCATTCTCAGGTTATTTTCCATATGATTTTATGGAATTTACAAATTCAAAAGCTAGTTATACAAATGGTAAAGTTCCAATGGCGGTCCAAACAATTGTTGTTTACACTACCTTTGCCTTAATTATTAGTGGATATTACTTTGGATTCTATTTTGCACAAAATAAAATTAGTAGTAAAAAACAAAGCGATTACAAAACCAATTAAATTTAGCAAAATAAAAAGTAGTTTCAAACTACTTTTTACCTTTTTTATACTTTTTACTAGTTTATTTATTTTGATAATAAATCATGCTTATTAGGTAATGATTCTGAATTTGGCAGTGTTTCTTCCACTGAATTATTGTCCTTTTTCAATAATTCTGGACAACAATTTTTGTAACTTAATTTGAAATGTTTTTTAACAGGGTCAAAATCAAGAACTTCTACTTCAATATTGTCAGCAACATTAACAAATTCTCGAATATCTCGGACAAAGAAATCGGAAAATTCACTAATTTAACAATAACTTTGCTTTTTTTATCATACATAATATTTTTTTCTCTTTTTCATAACATTATTATATTATTAAAAAGTTAAAAATCATTTGCTATTTTAAAAATTTTGTTAAATTTTTAAAATTATCAAAAATTATCATTTTAAACAATTACGAACAATTATTATTCATTAGTTTAGAGAATAAAATATGATAAAATAAAACGAGAAAGGAACGAAAATCATGGTAAATAAAGTATTAGTAATTTATGGAACGGTTAGTCCTAATGAAAAATCATATTCAAAAGCTTTAGCAGCTCGTTTTCTTAAATATTATCAAGCAGCAAACGCAAATGATGAAATTATTCATTTAGATTTAAACGAAACCCCAATGGCGCTTAAAACACTTACTCGTGATAACTTTGGTACTTATTTTAATGCCGAGGATACTGATGTTTATGTTAATCAATTAAAAGAAGTACAAAAAGTTATTGTTGTATGTCCAATGAATAACTTTAATGTTTCTGGATTAATGAAAAATTACTTAGATCATGTTTTAGTTGCAGATAAAACATTTTCATATAAATATTCAAAAAAAGGTGATGCAATAGGGTTATTACCGCATTTAAAAGTACAAATTTTAACAACCCAAGGAGCTCCTTTTGGTTGATATCCATGGGGAAATCATACCGAATATTTAAAAGGAACATGAGAATTTGTTGGTGCTACTGTTAATAAACCAATTCTTGTTGCAGGAACAAAAGTTGCTCCAACCAATGCCCTAACTCTAGATGAGTTAATTGATCAATATGATGAAGAAATTCAAAAAGTTGTTAAAACATTTTAATTAATAAAAATAATAAATGTTCAACAAATGTTGATTTTTTATTTGCTTATTAATGTTTGGACTAATAAATTATGATAAACTTAATAAGTATATGATTTTAAAATTAGTTTTAAAATAGATTACTTTAATTATTATTTATAAAATAATAATTAAAAAACAAGAAAGAAAATCACAATGAAAAAATAGAATTTATTAATAATTTAAAGGTTATTGCTAATGAATATGCAGATTTTAAACTAGAATTAGATGAAAAATATAAAATATACTAAGAAGTTATCTCAAATGATAACAATTTAAAAGAAACAATAAATTTAGAAGAACTATCAGACATTAAAAATTTCTATAATGACTTATTTAATGGGGTAGTTTTACAATATTTTCACAATGATAAAGATAAAGAAAATATTGTATATGGAACAGATATTCTTAATGTAGCACAAAAAACTCTAAGCAATTTAAAAAGTAAACTGAATATTTTTGAATTAAAGGCAAATCCAGCAACAGAAGCAGGCTCAATTTCATCCAAGAATGAAAAAGTATTAGAAACAGGTAATTCAATGTTTTATACAGGTGGAATAAAAAATGTTCCAAATGTTGTTCCTAAACCAGCAAGATTAGAAAAATTAACTAAAGAACAAACTATAAAAATTTATAAAGAGGGATAATGAAACATCAAACAGTCAATCTCGCCAAGAAAAACCACTAGACTTTTGTCATTCCTGACACGCGACCGAGGGAATGAGTTCTCGCGCTGGAATTGTTGGCTTAGCAGGCTTTGGGCTTGGTGTCACAACCTTGGCAACAAGTAAACTAGTGGGAGCAGCTCGCGGTGGTGGGGCAAAAGGATTCTTCCGCCAAATTGGAACTGGGATTGCAACACCATTTAAAGCAATTGGTAAAAGATTTAATCCACAATTGGCTAGCAAAGGAGATAAAATTAATAAAGGACATACGAAATTATACGGTGATATAAAAGAAAAATCTTTAAACAAAAAACTAGGGAAAGTAGAACGCACATTTACTAGCAAGAATAGTTTTTCATATCTTAAAGAAACAACCAAAAGAGAGATGAAACATAACAAAAAAGTTAGAAAACAAGGTAATATAGTTGATGTTATTAAAAAACATAACGATAAATCTGATGCTAGACAGAAAAAATAAGATGAAAAAGCGACCAAAAAAGCAGAAAAGAAAAAGTCATAATTTAAAAAATCATCTGACAAAAACAAAAAAATACGGTATAAATAAAAAAGGAGTAATAAATCATGGGATTATGACGATTATTAGGTGGCGAAGTCAACTGAGAACGCGTTGCCAGAATGCAAGACCTCTGTCTTGCAACTGAAATCCATATTTCTATTATTGATGCACTCGGGGGAGGATCATCAATCAATATTTCTCTAAGCATTGATAGATTAAACGACGATGACAAAAATAATGCTATGTGAGTATTAGAAAAATTTGGTCGTATTATCCCAATAACTGCTAAATATACATGATTAAAAAACTCACATATTAATAATGCAAGTGAATTACACCCTAAAAATACTGATTCAAAACAAATAAGATGAGATCAAGCATGAGAATGATATGACGAATATAAAAGCGGAACAATTCCTTTTCTCGAATATCGGATTCAAATCCGCGAAAAAGAATTGGAAGAAATGGAAGAAGATTTAAAACATTTTAAAGCTACAATTAATAAATTTGGTAAAAATCGTACTCAAATTAAACTAATTAAATCTTATGAAGAAAAAATTCCTTTAAGAAAAAAAGAAATTGTTAAATTAAAAAGAGAATTAGAACCAAAAAAGAAAAACAATCTGATTTATCAGTTGAAAATGAAATTTTTAAATTAAAAAAAGAAATTTTAGAAATGGAACTAAAATTAAAAGAAGTAAACAATGAAAAATAAAATATATTTTTTATATTTTTATGGTAAGCTTATTTTAGTATAAAAAATAGATAGGAGTGAGAGATATGGAAATAATATCATTAAAAAATATGACAAAGAAATATAACCCTAATATTGGTTGTTTTAATATTAATATAGCCGTTAAAAAAGGAGAAGTTTATGGATTTCTTGGCCCCAATGGTGCTGGGAAAACAACTGTTATTCGTCAAATGGTGGGATTTATTAAATCGGATAATGGTACAGGTACTATTTTAGGTTATGATGTGTGAAAAGATACTAAAAATATTATGAAAGATTTAGGCTATTTAGCTGGTGAAGTTAATTTACCAGAATATATGACAGGAATTAGTTATTTAAAAACAATTTCTGAAATTAGAGGAAATGTTGATTGGAAATATGTAGAAAAACTAATTGAATATTTTGATTTTGATCCTAAACAGAAAATTAAAAAAATGTCAAAAGGAATGAAACAAAAAGTAGCTATAATTAGTGCTTTTATGCATAAGCCGAAAGTATTAATTTTAGATGAACCAACTTCAGGATTAGACCCCTTAATGCAACAAAAATTTGATACATTAATTAAAAATTTACAAAAAGAAGAGGCAACCATTTTTATGAGTTCCCATATTTTTAGTGAAATTGATAATACTTGTGATAAAGTAGCAATTATTAAAAAAGGTAAAATTGTATCAGAAGCTAATATTAAAGAACTTAAAAATAATGCTGATAAAATTTATGAATTAAAATTTATAACTATTAATGATTATGATAATTTTATGAATAAAAAATGAAAAATAATTGATACTAATAAAGTAACAAAAATAATAAAAGTTGAAATCAGTCAAAATAATATAAATAATTTTTTAAAAGAAATAACAGATTATCAACTAGAATATTTTAAGGAATTACCATTTAATTTAGAACAACATTTTATTAAATTTTATGAAAAGGAAGTAAGTTTCAATGATTAATTTAAAATTTGTAAAATTACAGTTTAAAAATATAAAAATAATTTTAATTATATCATCTATTTTATTTTTTTTATTAACAATTCTGGCAATAACTCTAAAATATTTTAGTCCATCTACTGATATTGATGTTAGTGATGCTGCTAGTTTTGTTAGTTTTGTTATGTATGGTTATGGTTGTTGTCTTATTATGATTTTTCCATATTCAATAATTACAACTCATATTTTATTAACAAAAGAAATTAAAGAAGGTTATTTTGCTTGTTGATTAGTATTGCCTATGTCAAGAAAAGCAGTTTTAAATTCAAAAATTTTTACATTAATTTCGTCAATTATAATTTTAAATGTTGGTTCTTTATTTTTACAATTAATTTTATTCTCTCTGGTTTACAAAGATTTTAATCAACAAAATCAAATAAATTAAGTTCTTACAAGTTTTTCATTTTTATTTTTATGGATATTATGATCTTTTATTGTTTGAGTTATTTCTTGTTATTTTGATAAGTCTGGGGTATCTATTTCAATATTATCATTTATTTCAATATTGTTTTTATTATTTGGTATTTTATCTTTTACTGGGGAAATTTCAGGCACTTCAAACCCAAATTTAGAAAAATTAAAATATCTTAAATTTTTAACAATTATTTCATTTTTTAATTCAGCATTAAATTTTGCTGATTTACCACATAGTAGTTTAAATATTATTATTGCTGAACCATTACAACCTAAAAGTTTAGATTTTTGTTGACAATTACCAACTATGTTTGTTTTATCAAGTGGTTTATTTAGTTTAGGAAATTGAATTTTTATTAAAAAAAGTTTATCACTATAATTTATTTAAAAATGTAGAATAAAGGATGAAATAGGACAAAACAACTCTTGTTAAAGGGTTGTTTTTTTTATTTGAAAAACAACTTTACAAATTAAATATATTGGCTCTACAAGTGTTTAATTTTATACAATTACATATTTTTTAGGGAAGGTTCCCCAGCAGGGCATTTCGCCGGCACGAAACCATTAGAGCTGTTAACTTGTTTTTTTGCGATTTTGTAAATTAATGATTTTGATTAAGATAGACGCGTAGTGGCGCATTCATAACTATTAATTAACAAGAAAAAATAAAATCGTGTGCGTAGAAGTTTGTTCTTTTAAGAACTGGGCAAGGATTTCTTAATTAATCTACTAGTGGGGGCTTGATGAGGAGGTACTTAATACTACAAACAACTACAAACTGTAGAACATTGTAGTTAATATACCAACAATTACCAAATACCGCCACCGCTTATCCCCAGTAAAGCGGATGGCGTAGTAAATAAATAGATAAATACTTATATAACTAAAGAAGAATGTCATTCAGAAGAAAGTGCTTATGACTATATTGATACTTTAATTGCAGAAAAGAATTTGGAGGAAATTTAATATGACAAAAGAAGAATTTAATACAAAATATAAAGATAAATTTAGAATTAATGATTATTGTGATTTAGAACAATGAATTGAATGTGATTGTGATCATTGTCAAGAATGTAAATATTCTAAATCAACACAATGGTCAACAGTTATCAATATAGAGGGTAGATTTGAAATGATATGTGATTATGTAAAATATCTCAAAAATAATTTTTCTTATTTGAATTGTCATACATGTGGGGAGGAAATTTAATAATGAGTAAGTTTATTTCACATTGTAATTATTGTGCTGGTTATTTTTTTTCTCAGATGCATTTTGTAATCGAAGTGCAACAAATCAACTTTGAAAGGAGTTGATTTTTTATTGAAAAGAAACATTATTTTATTTTGCGGTCCTTAGTAATTAAGTATGGAAAAGATATTGTTATTAATACTGTAAATAAGATAGTAATTAATAATGTAAAAGAAAATGAATAAATTATCCGCGTAATTTATTAGCGGTAATTTATTCAATATAGTTTATTTTGAGCGTAGCGAACACGCGGAGCGTGACGCGATATTTTTTAGAAAGGAGATGTATTATGCCAACTTGATTAACGACAATATTTAGTGTTGTTATTATATTAAGTATTTTTACTTATATTGGTTTATCAATTTACCAAAAAATTAAACAAATTCGAGGAAAGAAAAAAGAAAAAAAAGAAATTGAAAGAAAGGAGAGTAGTAAATAATGTTAGGTATGTATTTAACAACAGCGTTTAATTTTTTAACAGCACCTACACCTAAAACTATGACTGAGGGCATGACTGGTATTTGAACGGGTTTGACTAGTGCATTATGAAAAGTTAAAGAAGGTATAACAAATATTTTACCTGAGATAATGGTTTTCTTAGGTGAAGCGTGAATTATATTAATTCCATTTGCTATATTTTGTATTATTAAAATCTTAAACTTTTTCCGTGTTATGGTTAAATGATTTTAATATTTATTATAATCGATTATAATAATTATTGATTTTGGCTTTAAACTAAGAATGTTTATTTTAAAAAATTGTATTAAATTGTTTTTTTTGCTTCTTTAATAGTAACTTAATTAATTTTTTAATCTTTACCAAGAATTGTCTATGCTTTTTAATTTTCAAATTTAAAATAATTATTTTTTAAGTCACTAAATTACAAAAAATAAAAAAACACAAGTAAAATCTTTTTAAAAAACATATAAAAACTGCTAGCAACAGCTAGCAGTAGTGTAAATAATAAATCTGGGCCTTGTCTGTTTTGATAATAAACTAATAACTTACTGTGCTCAAACAGAAGTTATAAGTTGAGGAACTACTCCAATTAAGTTAACACCAACGCCATTACCCTGATCATATGGTGGAATATTTCAGATATATCATTGTGTAATTAATAAATGCAGCAACAATTCCATCGACAGTTGCAATTTCTGGGATTGTGCTTAATAAGGTTGCAATAACTCCTCCAACTGATCCTAAATCATTTTGAACTTTGGTTAATAAAGTATGATTTAAGTATAAGTGTGAATAAACAAAATAATAATCTCATTCATTAATCCCATCTTTTAAATTTTTAATATTTGTTAGATTAATATTTGATTTATTATTTTGATAAAATTGTTGATATGTTATTCCTAGTTTTTCCTCGGTTTTTTATTATTATGTGCAGTTTTATTGTATGTATTATTGATAAATGCTGTATTCGATAATAATAATGACGGGGTAGTTGCCAACGGAATTGCTCCAACACCAACTAAGATATTCTTATAACCAAACATTATTAATCATCTCCTGTAAAAATATCTATATTGACGCCATAAATATTATTTACACTTTCATTATATTCTTCTCATTTTAGGGTACAATTAATTTAGTTATAATTATTAAAATATCAATTTTTTTCCCACTTTTGAGTTAAGAACTGTAAATAATTTGCCTTTTAAAAATATTTTTTTTATTTAAAAAAGTCATTTATTTTTTTAAAAAATAAGATATAATTAATAATTAAATTTAATTTAAAATAAAATTATTATTTAAATTCTTTTTTGTTCTTGTTAAATTTGGTATAATTACTTTAGTCAAATGGGTGATGAGATGCAAAATAACAAGTTTAATTATTATAATTGAGCAAATAACAAATGAGCAAAAAAGTGACAAATATCACAAGATACTAAACAACGCTTATTAACTTTATCGGGAAAAATCCACTATGTTCCATTATGAAAACCAGTTGATATTTCAATTGATTTAGATACTCAACAATTAATTATTCCAAAAAATCTTGCTTTTTTAGCACAAAAATATCAATTACCACAAACAACATATTACCTTTTTAAATATAATAATATTAATAACATTATGCTAGAATGTAATTACATTATTAGTAATTATTCAAAAATTATTGAAGCTAAAATTGATCAAAATTTTATTTCGTTAGAATGGTCATTATCATATGGTGCTTACTTTTTTAAAGAAATTACTAATTACATTTTAGCACAAGATACAATCTTAGAAACTTATCGTGAAACAAAAACTCGAAAACAACGGTTATTATTTCGTTATCAGAACCAACGTGCATTTAATAAAAGTCAATGAAAAGGAGAATAAATTTTAATGAAAATTCGGTTGGACCAATTAATGGTTAATAATAATTTAGCTCCTTCGCGTGAAAAAGCTAAGGCAATGATTTTAGCAAATAATGTTTTAGTTGATAATGTACCCGCCTTAAAACCAGGTGAATTGGTAAAATTAGATAGTATTATTAAATTACGTGGTGAACCATTAAAATATGTTTCCCGAGCAGGTGAAAAGTTAGCCAAAGGTTTAACTGCTTTCAATTTAACAGTTAAGAATCTAGTTTGTCTTGATATTGGTGCTTCAACTGGTGGTTTTACTGATTGCTTATTACAAAATGATGCTAAAAAAGTTTATGCTGTTGATGTTGGTACAAATCAATTAGCTTGAAAATTACGAAATAATCCTCGTGTTGTTTCATTAGAGAAAACGAATTTTCGGTATGTTACTAAAGCATTATTTGCCCCTGATGAAATTGAAATTGCTTGTTGTGATGTTTCTTTTATTTCATTAGATAAAATTATTCCACCCTTAAAAGATATTATATTATTAAATCATTATGCTTTTTTCTTAATTAAACCACAGTTTGAGAGTACAAAAGAAGCTGTTAAGAGAGGAAAAATTAATCATAAAGCAATACACTATGATGTTATTAAAAAAATCTTTGCTTTAGCCCTTAATAATGGTTTTAGTGTTAACAATTGCGACTATTCTCCAATTTTAGGAAATAAAAAGAAAAACATTGAATTTATTTGTTTACTACAACGAACAACAAATCCGATTAACTATATAACTGACGAAGCCATCGGAACAATAATTGAAAATGCTTGAAATACTTTATTATCATAACAATATTTTAGGATATAATATTCTTATAAAAGAAGGGAGGAAACAACTTTTATGGCAGTAAGAACAATGAGTGGCGATGTTAAAAATTTGCTTGCAAAAGATCATCTTCAAGTTGGTCACAAGGTATCATTTAAAGCTGATATGGTTGATTGACAAGATTTTGAATTAGAAACTATAACAAAAGAATATAAAGTTATTTCCGCAGTACCTAGTATAGATACTAGTGTTTGTTTAACACAAACAAAACAATTTAATGAAACAATTATTAGCAAGTATCCTAATGTTCAATTAATAACAATTTCACGTGATTTGCCATTTGCTTTGAAACGAGCATGTGAAGGTTTTGTTAATGCAAACCATATTTTATTATCTGATACTAATTATCGTGAATTTGGCACACAAACAAAATTATATTTTCCATTTAATAATTTATTAGCACGAAGCGTAATGATTTTAGATCAAGATAATAAAATTATTTATTTACAAATTGTTTCACCAATTTCTTCCGAACCAAATTATGAAGAAGTTTACCAGTTTTTAGATACTTTTCAAAAATAAAAACTTGTAATAAAATAAAACAATGTTTCTTTTAACTGGTAATATCCAGTTAAAAGAAACATCTTTAATATTTCGGAAATAATATTTATTTAACTTAATTTATTAATTTGCTCTTCTAAGAAAGATATTGCTGACTTTAATAAATCAATGTCTGTTTTTGACATTGATTTAATTTCATTTGAAGTTAATCCTTTTAACCCATTTTCAAGTTCTATTAATGCAAACTTTAGTTGTTCTTTTTGCTCTTCACTAACATTTTTTAAGTTATCAATTTTCCCTTTTAAGTTGATAGTCGATTTTGAAGACTTTTAATTTCATTTTCATGTATTGAATTACAAGCAATAACATTACTTGCTCCAACTGTAGAAAAACTAATTGCTCCTAGAATTGTTAAAATTTTTTTCATTTTTTATATGTTCCTTTCTATTCGATTAAAGTTATCGATAATTTTATTGTATTTTTTTTCAAGTTTAAATTTACAATAAATTCTATTTTATAAACTAATAATTAAATTGAATATGTATAAATTATTTCAAATAAAATAACTTATTTTATTTAATTTTTTCCATAAATTACCAAATTATTTCATCAAACCCTTAATAATCAACGTTATTGGCAGGAATAACATTGTTAATTTTTATTAAAAAATATATACTAAAATTTGTATTAACCCTTAAAGATAAGTTTTATCATTCATCGGCATTAATGTTTTACCATTAGCGTCGATAATTTTTTGATAAGAGAGGTGTTTATTACAAGTATTTTATGAAAGGAGAACACAAAAACTATGGCTTTCGAAAATAACAATTCAACTGAAACAAAAAAAAGATTAGCAATGCCAGATAGTGTCTTCATTGGCTGCGAACAACATGCTGAAGAATGTAAAAAATGTGCTGCAATGCAAGAATCACAAAAAACAATTTTATCATGCCAAATGTGTGAACAACCGGTGTTTTTCTGTCGCTCAAAACCTTGTGAGTATAAATTGCATTGTATCAATCCAGATTGTGTTAAATCAAAACATAACTTTGTTTTTGTTGGCAAAAACAATATTAATAAAACAAAAAAATATTATGATCAACAATTACAAAAATAATTTAGGGAAAACTAATATTTAAACCTTCTTGAAAAAGAAGGTTTTTAATTACTTAAAATCTAATATAATTTTTTATAGGATTTTTTTAGAAAACAAAAGTGTTATAATACAAATATAAGTATGACTACTTATACTTAGAAAAAAATGAAAAAAGATTATAGATATTTAAAATATAACTATTTAATTCATATAAAAAAATAAAATGAAAAATGATAATAGTTATATTAATTAAATTATTATAAAACAAAGAATATTTAAAATATTTATTTTTTATTATAAATTTTTACAATGTTTTCATTAATGTTACATCAATTAATGAAATAACATTATCTTTTTAAATACTATTCAAAAAGATAATAAAACGTATAGTTAAAAAGTAGAAAAAGATATTTAAAATGAACAATAAATTACTGGGTCAAACCTTAGTTGCTAATATGGCATTAAATGCTGGAATTGGATTAGTATTATTTTCATCATCATTTTATTATTAATTCACTTTTTATACTGACGAAATAAAAATGCTAAGTTCAAAGAAAAACGATTAGGAGTTCAACGTGAACGAATTTTTTTGTTTGAAATTAAACAAAATATTTTTTTGATTTTATCATCATTATTTGCAATCTCATTAATAGTTGGTATAGTTACAATTATTAAACTTAATATATAATCTTTTAATCATTTAGTTATAACATGTCAATTTATGTAAACTAAAAAAAGAATAAAAAGAAAAGGAACAAATAAAATACAATATTTACAAAAATTAGGAAAAGCATTACAATTTCCAATTGTTGTGCTACCAATTTCTGCTTTGTTGCTACGATTGGGGGCATGAATTATGCCTCAATCAATCCAGAGTTAAATCAAACTGGATCATTGTCAGCAATTTGATATATTGGTTCAATTTTTCAAGCGGTTGGTAATGCTGCGATTGGTAATTTAGCACCATTATTTGCAATCGGATTAGGTTTCGGAATGGCAAAAGACTTCCGTGGAGAAGCAGCACTAGTTGCTTTCTTTGGGTGAGCTGTTTTAGAAGGACTAATGGGAATTGTCCCACAATGATATTACAATAAATGTTTTATTAGGAAATACACCAATTAGTAATTTTTTAGATAATCAATTTTGAGCAAAACCACATTCACAAATTCTATATGTTTTTGATTTTAATGTTGGTGATGCTATTAAAGGTTATGGTGCAAAATATAACATTAGTATGGGTGTTTTTGGTGGAATTTTAGCTGGTTGTCTTGTTGCGCTAATTTAATAATAAATATTCTGGTATTAAGTTACCAGCAGCCCTAGGATTTTTTTCAGGTCGTAGTTTTGTGCCAATGATAACAGCAGTTTATTTTCTCTTAGGCTCTTTTGCATTAGCAGCAATTTGACCATGATTTCAATTAGGATTACAATACTTAGGTTATGGTTTAGGAGCGATTCCACCATTAGGAGCTTTCTTCTATGCTATTTTTAACCGGTTATTATTACCATTTTGGTTACACCAAGTGTTAAACACTTATTTATGGTTCCAACAACCAATTATTGGCCATTTGATGAATTATCAAGGAACAAACTTATGACAAATTGTTGATGGAACGCTACAATGGGCTGTATATAGTATTGATAGTAACGGTGTATTACGAATTAGTGATTGAAATACAACTGGAATTATTACTACAGTCAATGGTGATATTAACGCCTTTTTAGGAAAATTATATGCTGATGCTAAATTTGGTTTAGCAGGAGGAAGTGGAATTTTCCAATCAGGATTCTTCCCAATGATGATGTTTGGATTACCTGCAGCTTGTGCAGCAATGATTTTATCAATTAAAGATAAAGTGCGTCGTGCTGAATATGCTGGAATTTTAGGGTCAGCTGCAGGAGTTAGTTTTTTAACAGGAATTACAGAACCAATTGAATTTTCTTTTGTTTTCTTAGCCCCGGTTTTCTTATGATTACATGCTGTTTTAGCTGGTTTATTTTCAGCATTAACTATTGGTTTTGGAATTCGCGTTGGATTTGGTTTCTAAGCTGATTTTATTGATTGAGTTGTTGGTCGTGAAGAAGAAGTAATAGCATTAGCAAAATCATTTGAAAAAAAAGTTAAAAACAATGCAAAAAAAACAAACCAAGAAAAACAAATAGCAAATATCAATATTGTTGAAAATGGTCAAGCGGGTAGTGAAAATATTTTAACTTCACAAAATAGTGTTAATCAACGAATTGACATTCAAAAAGATCCTAATGGGCCATTAAAGCTAGCACAAGTAATTTATGATGCAATTGGTCATGATAATCTAGTTAAAGTTGATAACTGTATGACTAGATTACGTTTAACAGTTGAAGACAACACGAAAATTGATCAATCAGCAATCAAAGCAACCGGAGTCGCTGGTTTAGTATTAGTTTCTAAAACAAAGGGCATTCAAATTATTATTGGTTTAAATGTTGAAGCTGTTGCAACTAAATTATCTGAAATTTCTGGAAAATAATATTAAAATAAAAAATAAAAACGTTACTAAAGTAAACGTTTTTATTTTTTATTACTTTGATACAATTGATAATTACAAATGAATATGATAAAGTGATTTTGTATATGATTTTAAAAATATAATAGTTTCTAATAAAAATTTCTTTTTGCTGTCAATAACATAGGGTAAATGACAAATTAAAAAATCTAATAATGCTTCATGATTTCCAGTAAAAAAATATATTTTTGATAATTTATATTTTAATCTATGAATTTTGTTTCTATTTCTATATGAAAATAAGTCTTTAAATCTTTTTACTAAATGAAATCTATCTAAACTATATGATACAGTGTTATTTTTATATTTTGCTTTTATTGCTTTATAAATTTTTTTAATTTGTTTTTCACCATCACTTAATATTAATATTTTAGTATCTTCATTAATATCATAAGTATCCATTGATTTAAAAATTTTATCAATAAAATTATAAATATTAGATTTATCATTTTTATTTATCATTTGGAAAACGCCTTTTTTCTTTTTCATTTTTATTCTGGTTTTTGTTGACTTTTCTTCATCAACACCAACATGCATAGTCGCAAGAAATATTTTATTTTCAACTCTTTTTTTATTTTCTCACATTGGTTCAAAAGCACCATCAATTTGAATGTATAAAATATTATTTGGAATTTTAATTTTATTGTTATTTTTTTTACTAATGTAATCGGTTTCTTCTAAATCGGCATTTTTAAAAATATTAGATATTGTTCTTTCACTAATATTTGCATTCTCTGTTGTATGTAAAATATCTTTATATTTTTTTCCATCACCTATAAAAGACATATATTTATTTTTTAAATTTATTTCAATTCTTTCGTATTTTTTTAAACCTAATTCTTTATCTAAAGGATAATGATTTATATTTTCTTTTTTTCTTCATCATATTTAACATATAATCTTCTTTTTATAGGAATATTTCCATATTCTGTTTTAATTGTTTTTGGTAATTTTGATATAACCCTTATATCCTTGTAATATTTGTCCTTGTTGATATAATTTAAATATCTCATTATCTCTATTAATTAATAAATTTTTAACTTCATTTTGTGTCTCGATTGTTTTATTTTTTTTATAATTTCCTAACAAATTTTTTTCTAACTCCATCTTATTATTTTCCTATCTTTAAAAAATATTTTTAATATAATATTAATAATACTTAATTTGATATTTGATAAGTTTTATTATTTTATCATAATTTGAAAGCGAGGATATCTAAAAATGCAAGACTTTACTGAAATTAATAACAAAAAACGAATTACTAGTTATGAGCATTTAAATACAAAATATGATTTAAATTTTAGTGACTATAATTTTGGTTTTGACTGAGAAGTATTTAAAGACTTTGTTGAGGATAGTTATGCCCGTTATTTTACTTCACCAAGTTTTTTTAAGTTTGTTTCTGCGGGTCGTGTTATGCCAATGGTAATAAAATTATGGGTAAAGTTGGTAAAGGTAGCGGTATTATAACAGCGTGAACTGATGAAATGATACATGCCGAAGAAAAAGAAATCTTAACTGATAAAGAATTAGATAAAAGATATAATAATTTAAGAGTTTCAATGTTTCGTTCTAAAAGTTTAAAAGTATCTTATGAAAAATACACCGATGAAAATAATAATGAACAATATAATTTAGACAATCCTATTCCTATAAAAGAATTATCTTGGACATTTAAAGAATGAGATAATATAACAAAACAATATACAACAATAACAACATATTTTCATAAAACATATTCTAATCAATTTACTTTTAATCCTTTTGATAAATACCACGTATTTTATGAAAAATTTGTAACCCCATATTTACTTTTAAATGAAAGAATTAAAAATATTTTAAAAGAACATAACCAAATATACTCAGAAAATAAACAAGCATTTAACGGTTTAGGTGTTTTTAATTTACGATTAACAATGGGGGCTGTTTGAAGTAAAATACCTAATATCACTAAAAAACTTGTTTTAACCAACAAAGAAGAACCACCAGACTTATTTGAACTTGAATATTACGGATTTGAATATAACGACAATGACCCTAGTATTTATGTTTTACGAAATTATCGTAAATATATTAAAGAATATAATTTAAAAGATTTTTATAATTCTAATACAAAACAGTATCAATTTGATAGTTATTCAATTGGTGTTGATTATGCTAATGAAAGCGAAGACCATACCGTATTTTTATTTAGTGGATATAAAATTAATGAAAATAACGAGTATGATAAATATTTAATTGAAGAAAATGTTATTACACCAAAAAATGCAATGAATTTAAATGAATTAGTAGAGCATTACGGACAATGAATAATTAATACATTTGATAAATTTGATGGTTTTGAATATGCCACATTTCATTATGATATTAATGCCCACGACTTTATGCAAAAATTACAAGAAGATATTTACCCTTATTTAGGTTATAAGATTAAAATGTTTAAAGCCAAAAAACATCAAACATCACTTAATAAAGAAGCGGGAATAATTAACCGTGTAACATGAATACGAAAAATGTTTGTTCAAGGCAAGATATATGGCATATTAGATAATTTCCCATTTTTAGATAAATGTATTAGTGAATTAAGATTTAGCGATACCAAAACAAATATACCCGATAGTAAAATGTACCACGACCCATATGATGCTTTGTTTTATGGTTCTTATCCATATCGCTTTAAAATGGGAATATAATAAATAATTTGTAAAAATAAAATAAGGTAATGCAAAAGTGAAGTTAAATTAAAAAAATTTATTTATTTAAAATAAATTTTTTTAATTTAACTTCACTTTCTTTTTTAATATATCTTTTATAAGATTTTGATAATGAAGATAATTTCCCATCTTCAAACCAAAATCCAGTTATTTGTGAATTATAAATATGATTAGTTTGTTCTCAACAAATATAAGTATCTTTTCCATTTAAATTAATTTTAGTTCTAAAAAAATTTTGAATATTTTTATTTATAGATTTTTTTGTTGAAGTTGGTACAATTAAAAGTGATTGCCCCATTGTACCAATAACTATTGCTGGTCTAGTTTTAATAAACTCATTATCAAATGTTTTTGTTATTAAATTAATACCCTTTTTAAGTGTTAATTCATTATTTTTTTCATCAAAAAAATGATTATGAAAACTTGAATAATGTAATTTATGATATTTAATAACACTATACATAGTTATTTTTTTTATTTTATTTTTTTTAATCATATAAAATTTCTTTCATTTAATGCGTTCCTCTTTTTAAAAAAAAGAGGGATGACCTGATATTTAAAATACCGATCTAGGTACTGAGATGCTGATTTACTAATCATCTCTATTTAAAATATATAATTATTTTTTTAATTTGTCAAGTAAATATAATTTTTGGCCGAGTGGTTGACTTTCTTAAATTGTTGTGATAAAATCACTTGCGAGTTAAAAAAATTTTTGAAGTTCTTTCAAACAAATTTGGGAACCTTTATAAAATTCTTCGCTTAACGCTTAGAATTTTTCCCAAGTACTTTGAAAAGCGCGGCAAAAGTTTTTTTAAACTTTAAGTTATTTTTCACAAAATTCTAGAAAGTGTAGTATCATCTTTTGAAACTGGATAACTTCTAAGTATTAATTCATTTATTTTGTTGATAATTTTTTTATTTAACTTTTTCATTATTCATTCTCCTCAATAACAGTTAATTGTTCTAATTGTTTTTTTGTAATTTCAATACCTTTTAAATTAGCACCAGATAAATTAGCGCATTTTAAATCAACCCAACTTAAATAAGCACCGTTTAATTTAGCACCATGTAAATCTAAAAATTTTCTGCTTAAATAATCACTGATTTTATTTTGTTCAACATCAATTCCTGTTAAATCTTTTATCATTTCGTATAATGTTTTCATTTTATAATTTCCTTTCTGTAAAAAAACATAATATTCCTTTATTGGTTAATATTTTGATATTTAGTAGATAATTTATTTTAGTATTTAATTACTTCGCCGCCCGCTTCACTTCGGGGGTGAGCGGGGGCGGATAGGATATTTTGATAGAGTTTATCACCCACGGAAATAAACAAAAAAACAGTTTATCCAGTTATTAATTACGCTTCATCCATCCCTACACAACTTTATATAAAGAAAATAACCTTTTGGAGCTCCTCCCTCTTGTTTTTTAGTGTCCGATATTGTTTTTTTCGGTTTAACAGCACTCTTTTTATGAAACAAGCCAAAAACACACGCTCTGACATTTCGCGGGCGACTAACCCCGCCGAGAATTAAAGAAATAAAATGGTTAAATCTAATCGCTTTCACACTTTCTTTAAGGCTTCGTGTCATAGATGAGTTATCCATCTTTAAGCATCAAAATATTAAGTTTTAGTACTGCATTATTCATCAGATAGTACCTTTTATTTAAAACTGATATTATTAGCTGTTAAACCGAAAAAATATAATAAATCACAGAAAGGAAATTATAAAAATTAACTAATTAATGGAGAAAATAGGTTAATTTTTAATTTTAAAGATACTATCTGATGAATAATGCAAATAAAAAAAATCGCTCTTATAAGCGATTACTTTAATTTATATTTAATTACTTTATTTATATTTTTTATAAAAAATAAGCTTTTTTCTTACTACCACAAACATTAGTTACAAAAATTAAAAAGAAAGTCCGTTTTAGTCCAACTAATACTACAATTTTTTTGATAAGAAAAAAGGAACAATTGCAAAGTTGGAAACAATAGACCCAAATGAAAAAGACGATGAATCATATGAACGTTAAAAAGTAAAAGCAACAATTAATTGTTGCTTTTACTTTTTAAGATTAATTTTGTCAAATTATTTGTAAATTATTTTTTCTGAAAACTAATTTGATGAATTCTAGTTTTAAAAGATTAAACAAATTATTTTTAGAAAATTAAAAATTTTAGATGATAATTTTAATTAAATATGATAATCTAGAAAATGTACATGGTTTTAAAAATATTAATTATATTTTTAAATAAATGACTTTAATTAATTATTTTATTAAATTAATTAAACATAGAAAAAGAATAAATTTAATATGAAAATTACATCAAAAATTAAAGGAACTTTAAAAGAATCTTATCGATCAATTAAAAAATCAATTAAAACAATGTTAACAAAACTTGGTCTTAATAAAAGTCAAGTTCAAGAAGCAACAGCACGAACTTTGAATGCAGTAGAAGTAGAAATAACTCAATTTTTAAATGAAGAAATGCAAAAAGTTGATTTGTTATCTACACCAAATCCATCAATTAAAGGTTTAGCAGAACCATTAAAACCACAAGTTGATTTGTTATCTACACCAAATCCATCAATTAAAGGTTTAGCAGAACCATTAAAACCACAAGTAAATAAAACATATGGTAATGGTCAAACAGAAGCTAATAAATATAAAGAAATGTTGACCAAATTAAATAGTTTTTTAGCAAATGAAAAACAATTATCATCAAAAACCGTAGCAAAAGCACCAGTACCATTACCACGAACAAAATTTAATCATAATTTAACAACAGAAACGAAAGATGACGAATCATATGGTCGATAATAAAAAGACAAGATTTCTTTTTTCTTTTGCAATAATGTATTGCGAGAAATAGTTAAATATTGTATTATTTATTTAGTATATGACTTTTATTATAAGTAAATAACTTAAAAATTATAGAAAGTAATGCAAGAAATATGGCAAATAAAGATGAAAAAAAATTTTATAAAACTTCTTTTTTCATTTGTTCTTCATTTATATTTGGTCCGTTAGGTGCTTTAATTTCATGATTAATTTTAAAATTTCAAAAAAATAAAAAACTTAAAAATCAACAAAATGAAGAGCAATTATTAGAAAAATTAGCACTTTTAAAAAATAAAGATGTTGAAAATGATGATAGAAAAAATGAAATTGATAACGAAAAACTTGTAGCATTTTATAAAAATATTCTTGCTGAATTTGATACTTTATTTTCAAAACAAAGTAAAGATGTAGCAGAAATTAAAAATCAAAATACAAAGGCAACAATTGGAGCAGATCAAATTTTAGAACAAACAAAAACTACTAAAAATAATAATTTATTAGAAGAAGTTATGAAAGTAAAAAATAACTTGAGAAGAGTAGAACCACAACCAAATAGTGTTATGAAAACTACTAAAAATAATGATTTATTAGAAGAAGTTATGAAAGTAAAAAATAACTTGAGAAGAGTAGAACCACAACCAAATAGTGTTATGAAAACTACTAAAAATAATGATTTATTAGAAGAAGTTATGAAAGTAAAAAATAACTTGAGAAGAGTAGAACCACAACCAAGAAGTTTTACAAATATAATAATACCAAATCCTACTATTAAACCAAATTTATTAAATTGACAAAAAGAGCAAATTAAATCGGTTAATAAACAATTAAATTCAATAAAACAAGAAAATGAAAGTAATAAAAATATTGATGAAAAAACAAGATAAAATAAAAATATAATTTGATATTTTTTGTATCATTAAATATAATATTTACAAAAAATATGATATAATGAATGCATTGTATATGGTTTTAAAATATTATTTAATATTTTAAAATAAATGACTTTTTATTAAAAGAAAAATTTAATATAAAAGTGAAAAACAAACTACAAAAAGTAAGTTAAAAAGTGATTGGAAAGCTATCGCAAGTTTTTAAAATAGCGCGAGAAGTTAATTAATCACTTTTTAATTAAAATGGATTTTGATAAAGTTTGAAACTATTAAGAGATCAGGAGATTTTATCTATCTCTTAAAAGAAGAAATAACAGAATATAAAAAATATATTGAAGACTATAACAAATTAGTCAATAAATTAAAAACAACTAATGCCGAATTAGAAAAACAATAGCATTAAACCCTTAATAAAATAGCAAACTTAAAAAAAGTAAGCCAACAATTATCAGATAAAGAATATAAAAGATAGAAAAATAAAAACAACAATGTTGTTTTTATTTTCGTTTTCTTTGATAATTGTAAACCGATGTTAATACTCAACTTTGGGGACTTCATTTTGTTAATTTTTTTACAATTTTATTAACACTTCCCGTTATGATATAATTTTTTCTTTTTACTTTTAATCCTTTTAATAAACTTTTTTGAGCATAAGTAGATGTTTTCATAACTTTAACAGTTGAATGGTATTTTGCATCTTTCTGGTTACTACTTCGATTTCAGAAATCAGTTTTTAATGGTCCTGGACATAAGGTAATAACTCGAACTGGTGATTTTGTTTTTTTCAATTCTGTATTAATAGCCACGCCTAAACTTCAAACATAAGCTTTTGAAGCATAATAACTAGCAAAAACTGAAGCTGGCGTAAATGCCGCTAAACTACCAATGTTTAAAACACGTCCTTGTTGTTGTGCTATAAAACGTTGCACAAATAATTTTGTTAAAATATGAACTGCTTTAATATTTAAATCAATCATGTTCATTTCTTGTTCTAAACTAGATTCGCTAAAATAACCTCATACACCATATCCAGCGTTATTAATTAAGATTGTTACATTATCTTTTGCAACATCATTAAATAATTTTTCACAATTCTCTAAATTACTTAAATCATAATTAATCATTTTAATTGTTTGTTCTGAATATTTTTGTTGTAAAGTTGTAATAGGGCTTGTATCACGAGCGACGGCAATAACATTATAACCAAGTTTTAATAATTCTTCGCAATAACAATATCCTAATCCTTTACTAGCACCAGTAACAACAGCTCATCCTAAATTATTATTTGTTTTTTTCATTGTTGTCCTGT
Source organism: Spiroplasma citri (assembly GCF_001886855.1). Lineage (NCBI taxonomy): Bacteria > Bacillati > Mycoplasmatota > Mollicutes > Entomoplasmatales > Spiroplasmataceae > Spiroplasma > Spiroplasma citri. Next base: position 804,133 of record NZ_CP013197.1, on the reverse strand, counting down.
CCATTTTCTAATTTTGGTTTTTTAATAACTGTCATATCAAATAATATTTTACGATTTAAGAAAATATAATTTCCTGCTGCTGCTAATGATAATACCGTAGCTAAATAAATTGGAATCATAATAATTTGGTTCACTCAACCAAATTCATCTCATTGTCCTGTTTGTAAAGAATGGCCATTAAACATACGAAAACCAATAAAAAACAAAACTGTCATCCCAAACATTTCCATTGCTGCTCGCACTCGTCCTAATTGATTAGCAGCCATTACTACTTTTTGTGTTGCTAAAATTTGGCGAACAACATCAATTACAAAATCACGGGCAATTAACAACACTACCATTCAAACTGGAATAATGTTTGCACAAGCAAACACAATTAAAACAGTATTTGTTAATAATTTATCTGCAATTGAATCAAAAAATTTTCCAAATGTTGTCACTTGATTATAAAGACGAGCAATAAAGCCATCTAATAAGTCAGTTAAACTAGCAATAATAAATAAAATACCAGCAATTAAATAACTAATTGGCAATGAATAAGTAACATTATCTCCTTTAATTGTTAATCATTGATCTCATCCATTATATAAGGAACTATTTTTAAATGGAACAATTACCATTAAAGCAATAATAACTGGGATTAAAAAAATCCGAATTAATGTAATACGATTAGCTCAATTCATTTTAAGCCCTCTTTTCTAAAGATATCTTATCTTGCTATGTTAATATTACTTACATATTATATTATATAAATGTATAATATTAAAGAAAGTTTATGAGGTAAGGGGAAAAATGGTTAAAGAACTAGTACAATTACTTAAACAAAAACAAATGACAATTGCAGCATATGAATCAATAACAGGCGGCCTGTTTAGTCATTATATAACTAATGTTCCAAATGCTAGTCAAGTTTTTTTAGGCAGTATTGTCACTTATACCAATGAAATTAAAATTAAAGTTGGCCATGTTTCTCAATCAATAATTACAAAATATGGTGTTGTTTCAAAAGAAACAGCTGAAGCAATGGCTTTTGCTTGTCAAAAACAATTTAATAGTGATCTTGCCGTAAGTTTTACGGGTAATGCTGGTCCAGGTCAATTAGACAATTTACCAATTGGAACGGGATTTGCAACTATTCTTTTTCAAAACGAAGCAACAACATTCGCATTAACATTTAATCCAAATTGATCACGAGAACAAATTAAATTTGCAACTGTTACAACAATAATTAAACATTTACAACAAATTTTAGAAAAAGAACAAGGAATTAATAGTAAAAAAGCATAAAAATAAACAGAAAGGAGAATAAAAAAATGGAAGATAATAAACCAGTTCACCCTCAAACGAAACCTCTTGACCAAGATGAAATTTTAAAAACTGTAATGAAAGAAATTGAAAAAACATATGGTAAAGGAGCTATTATGAAATTAGGGGATAAGAGTAATTTCACAATTGAAGCTGTCTTAACTAGAAGTTTATTACTTGATGAAGCAATTGGAGTCGGCGGGTATCCCAAAGGAAGAATTATTGAAATTTTTGGGCCAGAATCATCAGGCAAAACAACCCTATCATTACATGCTATTGCTGAAGTACAAAAAGATGGTGGACGAGGGGCTTTTATTGATGTTGAACACGCTTTAGACCCAAATTATGCCAAAAAAATTGGTGTTAATATTGCTGAATTAATTATTGCTCAACCTGAATAATGTATTTAATGACCGTGGTTTAAATATTGGTGGTGATATTAATTCTTCTCCCCAAGATAGACAATGATTATATCCTTCAAATGTTATTAATTATTATTCACCGTATGATGGTCGTTTTTTATGACAAGAAATTACTTTTTCAAGTATTAATGACAAAATTAGTCATAGTGGTTTATCAGTACGACAATTTATTCAAACAAGTGCTCCAGGTGAGGGTTATTGTTTTCCTAAAATAACTTATGATGAAAAATTAAATAAAGGTATTGTTGAATTAGATGAGATTTTATTAAAAGACCCAGGCGTTAGAGCAATGGCAGTTAAATTTTATGGTAATCCTATTTTATTTGATATGCCAGTAATTGGGCGACCAATTATTAAGGATGAATTTAATAAAAAAGTAATGAATTATCGTGATTTATTAATGTATAACATGTATCCTGCTCCACCTGATAAAATAAATACTTATGCATCACCAGATGTGAGTTGATATAACATACAAGGTATACAACCAACAATGATAACAGGATTTAAAGATTGAAAACAAGATATGGAAAGTAGTTATGACTTTTGAAGTTCAAAAAATAGTGAAGGTATTGTAATAACAGATAAAGCAACAACAACAGCGACTAATCCAACTGTTGGAACAACTATTAATGAAGAAGATAATAATTCTGAATTTTATTGGTCTAAAAGTTGAAAAATAACACCACCAAATAAAGTAAAAGTAAATGAAAGTAATAAGGATAATATTATTAGTACCCAAGCATCATCTTATTTTAGGAGAAAAGATGAATTTGGTAATACTGTTGGACAAGTTCAAATTGAATATAATAAAATGGGCTCATGTAATGTTTGAGATATTTTAAATATGAATAATTTTATTAATCGGCAAATTACCGTATTACCTTTAAACTATACACAAAAATTAGTATTTAATCCTTTTACAATACCCGGTGGAGTTGGTAAATTCTTAAACTTTATTTCATTTGGTATTCCATTAGGATGAGTAATTAATGAAGATAAAAAAACTTGACCTAATTTTCAATTTCTTAATGGTTTTATGAGTGCTAATGTTTATAGTTTTTATAATGATGCATTTTGAGGTGATAATGCCAAAGGTAAAGGTTATTTACCTTTTGAAATATTTAGAGAACAAGGTAACGATAAAGTTGGTGCTATTTTTGGAGCAAATGCTACTAGTTTAGGTTTTACTACTTTACTAACTGATAAATGTAAAGGTACTGTTTTAACTAACGATGGTAAACCAACAAGTGAGTTAGTTTATTAAACTTATAATTTAAAACAATTAAATCCTAAAACTAACAGAGTTTATTTAATTAATGAACAAACAAAAGCAGTTGATGCTCAAACACCAGTTAGTGATAGTGAAAAAGATAATGATTACGAATTCTTACAAACACCAGATGGTACTGATTGTAGTTATATAATTGATATGTTTTCAATTCAAGCATTATATAAAGGTAATTTTGAAATTATCTTTTATGCTGATAATCCATATACAAATAATGAAGAAGATTATTTACGCTTATCAGTATGAAGTTTTCGAGGTAAAACAAAAAGTGTATTAAATAATTATTTACGCGATATGACAACTAATTATAAAACTAGTTTCTTACTACCACACGACTATGAAATACCAACCTTTAATTATCCTCAATATGTTCTCCCACCAGTACCATATAACTATCAACCATATACAAAAGATATTATGCCCGCTGGTGTAGTACAACCATTATTAACGGGTAAATTTAATTCAGAAATAAAATGTAAACAATCAGACAGTTATCTAATGAATTTTTTTCAGATGAGTTTAATGATGCTTATTATGAAACTGAAATTGATTTAAGACAAATTGACCCAACAATTCAAAGTATTGATAAATTTATTAATTCTTATAAAACAATAGAAATAAGTAATTTAGGTAATTTACAAGTTGAATGTTGACAAGCAAATATAGAAAATTTTATTCCCAATAGAAATGTTGATTTATATGGAGCAGTTGATAATTGTAATAATAAATTATTTTCATTATCAGAGGTAAAATTATTAGAAGATGGTTATTCACAAACTGATAAAGTTAATTTTGATAATATCATAACTTTATATACCGATAATATAAAAGTAAATGATATTCAAACATTTTCTACTGCTTATACTAATGGTTTACCAAATAAAAATTATGCTAATAGAAATAAAATTAAAGAATTATATATTCAAGCATACTATACTAATGATATGAAATTAAAAATTAGATTTACCAAAACATCACTTGTTAATTTATCAGCAAAAATATTAAGAAGTACCAGATGATTTTGAGGTAATAAAGATTATATTGTATTAGATGTTTCTAACCCAAATGTTTTGGGAATTAGAAATAAAAGTGATAGTCCAGTTAAAATTACAATTAAACCAAATTAAAAAAACAAAAAGAGATTTAATTAGAGAAAGTTTGCAAAAAAGAACAGATACTATTTCAAAATAAGAATATTTAAAAGTTGCTAATGAATTAGATGAATTAAAAGCATTTAAATATATTCCATCGACTAAAATTGCAGATATTAAAACTAATTTAGATAAAGTTAGTGGTAATTCTTTAACTGAAAGAATGCAAACTTTAAAAGAATTAAAACCTGATTTGTTTGTGCAAGAACAACAATCAGTTTCACCAACTAATTTTTTAATATGTGCAATAAGTTCTTTTTCTGATACTATGATCTTGCGAAAGGAGATTATTTAATATGTTAAATAATTTATCAAAACTTCAAATAGTGACTTTAAATGATTTTGCAATGAATATAGTTAATTGATTAGACTCTAATGATGCTATTGAAGACTCACTATCAGATTTCCAAAATTTTTTATCTGAAAAAGATAAATTTATTGATGCAAAGCAAAAATTAATTGGTAATACATTAGAAGAGAAATATATTGAATGAAATTGTTTGTATGAAAATAAAAATGGAAGCCACAATTGAATAGTTAATATTCATTCAGAATATTTGGGAAATATGGAACAAGAGGAATATTACAAATTAGTTTCAACAAATATTCCTTATATTTTAGAACAAATCAAAGAGATAAGGAATAACTATATTGATTTTAATAATTCATCATATAACATAGAAAAATATAATTTGGAAAATGAAGGACTTACTCGATAAGCTCTTTTTTATTATGTGTTTTTCTCCTGCTTTCGGATAGGATAGGTTTGCGAAAGGAGAAAAGATTTTATGAGTTATAAAAATTATATTAATGAAATAGAAGAATTAGAGAAGAAAAAGATATATGTACATCAATTATTATTAACAGACTATATTAAATCAAATTATGATTACATTACTTATGAAATATTAAATTTAAATTTTTTTGATGAAAATTTTGATAATGCGTTATATATTGCAAATAGTTTTTATTTAAAAAATGATGGTATATCATTTGATATGATTGGAATGATTGGAATTTCACTTGCAAAATGAAATTTTCTTTCAAAAGAAGATCAAGATACTTTATTAAATAAACTATGAATTAATGATGAATATCTAAATGACTTTTTAGATGAATATACTATTGAAAAGTATGCAATAGAAAATCAAGAACCAGTTCGTTAAGAATTGGTTTTTTAATAAAATTATGTGCTTTTTATTAACTTTCGGATAGGATGCTTATGCGAAAGGAATGATAAAGATGTCTCGCTCAGCCATGGAGTTAAAAATATATGTATATGATTTAAAGGATGTTGAATTAATTAAACAATTAATTATTAACAATAAAGAGAAATCAAATTGAAACTACATTTAATAATAAATTAAATCGTTTTATTAAATATATGGATTTTCAATTTACAAATGTATTTAAATTACTTAATATGATTCAAGAAATATCAGTATTCGCAATTAATGCATTTAGTGATGAACAAGGAAAAGATTTAAATGCACTAAATAATCCAAAAGAAATTATGTTTCAAAAATTGGATTGAATGAAAAAATATGCAGAACAATTAGAAAAAGAATTTAATCCGTTTGAGATTAAAGATGAATATTTTAAATATGAAAAATAATAAAGGAGAGTAAAATATGAAAAAATTACTAGTATTATTATGTACAATTACAGTAACTACAATAAGTGTTACAAATACAGTAACTACAATAAGTGTTACAAATATAGTATCATGCAATATAAATTCAACTTCAGAAGGAAACTGACCAAATCCAAAACCTCATCCAAAACCACAACCAGATCCAAAGTTAACTACAATTAGTGATTATTTTCAAGATTATACTCAGCATGCTTTAAATATAGTATTAGATCAAGACACAAGAAATAATTTTGATTCGGATGATATGAGCCAGTCAGATTCACAAATGTTGTATTTTGGCCTTGAGGCAGATATTTACAATGAATATGCATTAGGATTGTATGATATCTATAACATAGTAAAAATAAATGATGAAGATAATTCAACAGATCAAAAATTGATTACAGCACTTAAAAATATTAAAAAAAATAAATCAAAATTATTTTATAAATGGACAAGTACCAGATAATCTAGTGCAAAATACTAAAGATTTGGGAGGCTTAATTAATTACTCATATGTTGAAACTGCTTTTGACAGTTATATTAATAATTTACATAATTCAGATCATACAATAATTAATAATTTTGTTAAAATTTTATTAGGAGATGATACTATTTTATCGTTAGTAAGTACGGGAAGTTTATTCTACTATAAATAAGGAGCAAGTTGCTATGAATGGCGCAAATAAGTGAATAGATGGAACTTATTCAAAAGATGAATTTAATGCTATTGTTAAAGAACAAAATAAATTAATAGCAGAATGAAATAATTGATTTAATACATACTAATGCCTATAAAAAGGCATTTTTTATTTTAGCCTATCCTAATTAAAAATCCAAAATGTTATAATATATATAAGCAAAAGTTAGGGTAAGTATGAGAGTATATAAATATGAATATTATTAATAAATTTGGTAGTATCAACCCATATCAATTTTTTTCTGAGATTAATGAGCAATTAATTAAAGATGGACTTATTGAAATTAAAAATCATTTATTAAAACGTGATGAGGAAATTTTTCTTAGTGATGAAACTAGAAAATTAGGTTTTAAGCCAAAAGGTTTTAAAAAAAGAAGTTTTATTACGTTACTTGGAGATATTCAAATTAGAATTAGACGTTATAAATTTTGAGATGCAAGTGTATATAATAATAAAACAAAAAATTATGGAAAATGACGATTCAAGTGTCTTTTACTAGAGGATTTAAAATTTGAAAAATATCAAAAAATTACACATGATTTAAAAGAATTAATATTAACTAATGTAGCTGATGGAAAAAAGAATTAAAGACATTAATGATATGATTCCAGTTAAAAGTCTTTCATATTCTTCAATAGCTAGATTAATTAATAAATTAGATCTTAATTTAGAAAATGCAAGTAATAATTTTAGCAATAAAACATCATCAAAATATATTTATATTGTTCTAGATGATACTTTTTTATCTTTGAAAGAGAAAAATAAGAAGAAGAAATTTCGAATTCGGACAGCATTTTTTCATCAAGGTCATATGCCAGAAGATGAAAGAGTTGGAAATTCAATTTTATTAAATAAAAGAGCTTATTGCAAATTATTAAGAACTGCTACAAATATTAATACATTAGAATATAGTGAAGAGCTTTTCAAAGAAATGTCAAAATATTATAATATTACACCTGAGACTCAATTTATTGTATGTGGAGATGGCGCTGATTGGATAAAAAATACTTCTCATTTTTTAAATTCAAAATATGTTTTAGATAAGTTTCATGCAATTAGAAAAATTGGAACAGTATTTAATTTAAAAAGTAAGTATGATAAATTACAGTTTAAAATTTGTAAAGGTCTTTTTAACAATGGAGAATATACAAAATTAATTACTCATTTAGAATACTTTAAAAATAAACCTAATTTAATTACTAAACAAAATAATTTATTAAATGTAATTAAATACTTAAAAAAACGTAAAGATGGAATTATTGCATATAAACATGATTTATGTTTAAGTGCATGTGCGGAAGCATTAATATCGCATACAATAAAAGCGCAATTGGGGCATGGGAATAAAATATATTCGTATGATTCATTTAGGAACATTTTAACCTTACGTGTAGCAAAAATTAATGGATTAAACTTAGTTAAAGAAATGTTTAATGAACAGCTTGAAAATAAAGACATTTCATTGGAAAATCTAAAAATGGCTAAGTGAAATAATAATGCTAATAATTCATTAAATAATTCATTATATGAGCCTAAAAAGGGAGGGATTCCTGTAATGAGTTATCGTACTACTAGTATTAGTAAAGTATTAAAAGAAATAACAGCAGTAAGATAATAGTTAAAAAACCAGTAATCTTACGAAAAAAGAATATTTTTAAAATATTCCCATTTTAGTATTCCCTTTTTTAAAGAAATGTGTTTTAATTAAGCGGTTTAATGATTAACTATTTTTAAGAATAGTCTAAAATTATTGTTAAACTGGTACCTAAAATAATATTCGAACTTAAATACTTGCAATAATTTTGCAAATAAAATATAATAACAATGTAGTTAAAACAGGTTACATAAAGACTAATTAGTTATTAATATAGTCCAACCTTAATAATTAATTGTGTTTTTAGTTATATGTTTCCTTTGTAAAAAACTACAAAATGAAACTAACATTGCAAGTAAGTACTCTAATTGTATAATCATTTAACGGTCCAAAATATTACTTTTAAAGTAATTGTTTATAAAATTATTTAATAATAACTAATTGCAATGTTGGTAAAAAAAATCTATATGTTGCCTTTGAGCGTTTTACTTTTAGTAAAACGCTTTTTTTATAGCAAAATTAACTAGATAAGTTTATAATTATATGAGAGTATAAACAACAGAGGGGAATTATTTTATATGCAAAATGGGTTAGAAAAGCAGTTGGAATCTACATTTAAAAGTTCTGAACAAGCAATGTTTGATGCTTTATTAAAAAGCTATTATTTAGATGATGATCAATTAGATTATTTGCATAAACATTACCGACCAATTTTTACTTTTGATGATAATGAATCATGTATTTGTTTAAGTAAAGAACAGTATGCAAATTGTTGTAAAACAAAGGTATTAAATTCAACTAAAAATCGCGCCAAATATATTTCAATTTTACAAGCAGTAGGAAACTTAGTTTTAAAAGAACAATATATTCAACAAGAAACAAAGCATTATCAACAAGTTTTAAAAAATTGTACTAAACAAAAATGTATTTTACAAGAATGTAATAATAAAGTTGCTCAGCATAATCTTTATTCGCTTGATATTACTAAAAATCATTATTATTTAAATCGTTATCATTCTAAACATTTTTTTAAAAATATTAAGACATCTTTTTTAGATTTATCAATTGCAGAGCAAGCACCTTATTTTTTTAATGTTTTTTGTCAAAAACATTTAACTGAATATGTTAAAACAAACAAAACACTTGTCCCACAGTTAGAAGCATTATTAATGAATATTAACGATAATTTAGTTGATCATCAAGAACTTTATGAAACTTATGTTAATTATTATTATAGTTTAAGTGTTGCTGAACAAGTTATTTTAACAATTAAACTTCGTCGAATTATGAAATTAGCATTAGTTTATCAATTAGAATTGTCTAGTTTACTAAATGATTTGGATAATCAACAACATAGTTATGTTGTTAAAAAAATAACTTTGCCAAAAGCAATTCATTCAATTGTTTGCAATGACATTTTATTAGCTCAATTAACTCCAATTACTTTTCAAGCAATTAATTCACCAAATAATCCGTTTTTACCAAATAAAATTTTATACACAAGATTAGTTAATAATGTGAAAAAAGGGGAAGTTCATTTTATTTATCATAAAAATAATCGTATTTTTAATACTTACTTTACTGAATGAGAAGAAAAAAATAAAAATGACAAACAATGACAAAACTATCTATCAAGTATTATTCTTAATCAAGGTACCCATTTTTTAATTGATAAAAAATATTATGATAAACTAAATCAAAAAACAAAAGATTTAATTAATATTTATTATTATAACCGGTTTGAACAACCACGAAATTCAGCAGAAGAATTAATGCTTCAAACCTTTATTAATAATTTTAATAATGGTATTAATATTTTAAAATAGGAAGTTGATGAAAATGACAATCTTAGGATGAATTATAATTGGATTTTTTCTTAGTTTATTATTTATTTTTGTTGGTTTTTTAGGATGATTTTATCAAAAAAAACAACAACTTTTTTTCCAAATTTACAAACAACTAGAAGTTGAAAATCAAGAATATATTAATAATAATTTATCAAAATTAACTTTGCAAGAAATTAACGTTAAATTCAAATTAGAGCCGGGTGAAAAAGTATTTAGTAATATTCCTGTTACTATTTACCTTCAGCATAAATTAAAAAGCAGTCAAACTCATTCTAAATATACAATCCCATTTTCAAATGGGATTAGTGTTGGTTATGGCGAAGGCAAAAGAATTAAAGAAATGTATCAAATTCCATTTCAAAATGGTCATATGTTTATTACAAAACGAAGAATTTTAATTATAAATGAAGAAATTACTACGATCTGACCATTAAGTAAAATTAATAATCTTGAATTAAGTATTTTTTGGATTAATAATATTCTATGCCAAGGCTTTTATTTATATACGGAACAAAAACGTTTTATAATCATTGTAAAAGGCTTAGAAACGCCATATCTAATTTATAAGGTGTGAAAACATGAATCATAGTTATTTAATTGGAATTATTTTATTTAGTACTATTTTAGGTGGTACAATAATTATTGTTGCTATTTTAGCTTTATTCCAGCAACAAAAAATAAAAGATTTCAAACAAAAAAAGAACGAACTTCAAACAATGATTGATAATCATCAACAATTTTTAAATGCTAACTTGGTGGCAATTCAAATAAAATATGAATTACCAAAAAATGAAATTTGTTATTATCAAGCACCAATTAGTGGTTATGAAATAACAAAGCAAAAAGAACTTAAACAAAATGTTTACTATTTAACTCAACAAATGAAAGAACAATATTATGTTGAATACTTGACTGGTTATTTAAATCTTACTACTAGTAATAGTAAGGAAGCAATTAATGGGATCATTTATGTTACAAATTACCGCTTAGTTTTTCAAATCAAAGATGAAAATCTTCTCATTTGATTAAAAGATATTAATTTTGTTTTACCAAGTGTTTTTAATCTTAATGGTTTTTATCAAATCGGTTTTTTTATTAGTACTACTCAAAAAATTTATCGCTTTATTACAAATGATGTTAAAATATCAATGACAATTTTTAAAACATGACAGCAAAATAGGGGAGGCTAATTTAACAATGAAAATGAACATTATTTTAGTTTTTTCATTAATTTTAATGTTAGCTTTATATACTTTTCATACTTTATTTTTTATTCATTATCAAAAACAAAAAGAAAATAATAAAGCAAATAAAGAATATAAATGAAAAGCAATGCTAATTTTTATCTTTATTACCATCTATCTGTTTTTAACTCCACTTAATATTTTCATTATTATTGATTATATTTTATTAATGACTTTATCAAGTATCCCAAATACTTTTGCTTATTTATTTGTAATTATTGCAATTTGTAATTATGGCTTAATTTTAAGTTATTTAATTATTCAAACATTAGTTAATAATAGTTTATGAATTAAAGTAAATGATGAAACTATTTTCTTTCTAAATGAAGAAATTATGCTATCACAAGTAATTGGCATTGATATCAATGGTTTGTTTAATAAAGTTATTTACAAAGTTGATGGTGAAATTGAAAAAAAAGTTATTGTTGGAAAAAAAACATTTCAATTTTTAGAGCAAATTAAATTAACAAATTAAAAAACAATCAACGTGTTGGGAAAAACCAGTTGATTGCTCTTTTTCTGTTTGGGTAACAAAAATAATTATGTTGGCGAAATAAGGATTTATGTAAATTATTTTTTTATGGTAACTTAATTAATAAAAAGAAAAGAAAAGAGATAATTTAAAGGGGAGAGATAGTAGTGTAATTATAAATCCTTTATATAATTATTCTGTTTACTTTAGAGATTTAGGAAAAATACTTTTCCTTACCCATAGTATACTATTAATATTAAAATAATACAATATTTTTTTATTTTTTAATAAAATAAAATATTTTTCCAAAATTAAAATATTAGTATTATTAACATTTTACAAAAGAATTATATTTTTTTGTCATATTACTTACCTTTATAAAGATTGTATAAATTATTTAAGGGTATTTAATATATTGGCATCGTGTACGATGAACCCGTAAAAAAACAACTCTTGTTAAAGGGTTGTTTTTTTATTTGAATGGGATTTAATAATAAAGATTTTGATAAAGCAAGCAAAGTTGTTTCAGAAACCCAACTTTATAAACAAGCTGGCAATAGTATTGTTGTTGATGTGTTAGAAAAAATATTTACAGCAATGTTTGAATAAAATTTTTAATATTTAATACGAATAATTGATATATAATTGATATGTGATAAGACCAATTATATATAAAAAATAAAAAGGAGCAATATATATGAAAAAATGACTTAGTTATTTTTTTATTTAAAGAAATAGTAAAAATATTATTAAAATTAGAAACATTTATTGAATTTGATATTAATAAAAGTAAATATAATTTTAGTGAAAATGAATATAATGAATTTAAATCTCGTTATTTATCATTTAGTGATGAAAAAATTAAAAAAGAAAAATTATATGTATTAGCAGATGTTGATTTTGAACTAGAATTAATTTATAGTAATAAAATTAATGTTCATTATATTTTAGAATTATTAAAAAAATAGATTTAAACAATATTAAAAGAAAAGAAAAACAAATTAAAGAAATAAAAAAAGGATTACAAGAATCAATTGATCCAGTATTAAAATATAAATCAGAATTAATAAATTCATTTATTGAAAGAGTTATTCCTACTCTTAAAAATACTGCAGATTTAGAAGTATTATATGAACAATTTTGTGATAAAAAATATGAACAACAAATAATTAAAATTAGTAAAAAATATAATATAGATAAATTAGATATTAATGAAATTATTAGTGAATATCGTTTTACTAATCAATTGCCTTCTAACTTAATTAGAGAAAAAATTAATCAACAATATACTGAAAAAATAGCTATTAATAAAAATATATCTAAAATAAAAGCAAAAAATGAAGTAAAAAAAGAATTAGAATTAAATATAATTAATTTAATTAATGAGTTTGAAAGTTAGGAAAAAATATTATGACAACACATGAAAAACAAAATGTACAACAACAACAATTATTTTCTAAATTATGAGATATTTCTAATACTCTACGAGGGATAATGGAACCATCCGAATATAAAGAATATATATTAGGATTAATATTTTATCGTTATTTATCAGATAATGTACAATCTATAATAGAAAAAGATTTAAAAATAGAATGGATTGATTATCAAACTTCTTTAACTGACGAAAAATATCGTAATGATTTTTTAGAAGTTTTATATGATAATGATAGTGCTGGATATTATATTGAACCGGAATATTTATGGCAAGAAATAATTAATAAAATTAATATTGGAAAATTTGATATTTTCTTATTAAGAAAAGCGTTTGAAAAATTAATTGAATCAACAATTGGTTATTCATCAGAAAAACAATTTGAAAATTTATTTGATTCTGTTGATTTAGATTCTAGTAAATTGGGAAAAACAGAAGCAGAGAAAAGTAAAATAATTGCTAAAGTAATGTTAAAAATTAATGAAATTAATTTTGAAATTAATGAATCAGAAATTGATATTTTAGGTGATGCCTATGAATATTTAATTAGTAAATTTGCTTCTGAATCAGTAAAAGCAGCAGGTGAATTTTATACACCACAACCTGTTTCTAAATTATTAGCTAAATTAGTTAGTCAAGGAAAAACGGAAATTAAAACTGTTTATGATCCAACATGTGGTTCAGGTTCATTATTATTAAGAGTATATAAAGAATTAAAAATTGGTCATTTATATGGTCAAGAATTAAAAACCAATTCATATAATATTGCAAGAATGAATATGATGTTGCATGGTTTAAAGTATAATAAATTTAATATTTATAATGGTGACACATTAGAAGATGATGGTTTTAAAGGACAAGAATTTGAAATAATTGTTGCAAATCCGCCATATAGTTCTCATTGATCGGCAAATCAAAAATTTTTAAGTGATGAGAGATTTAGTGCTTATGGAAAATTAGCACCAAAAACAAAAGCTGATTTTGCTTTTATTCAAAATATGATTTATAAATTATCTGATAATGGCGTAATGGCTGCTGTTATTCCTCATGGAATTTTGTTTAGGGGTAATGCTGAATTAATTATTAGAAAATATATGATTGAAAAAAATTGAATTGATACTATTATTAGTTTACCAGTTAATATGTTTTATGGTACATCAATTCCCACTTGTATTATTGTGATGAAAAAATGTAAAATTGATAATTCAATTTTGTTTATTGATGCTTCGAAAGAATTTCAAAAGCAAGGAAATAAAAATACTTTAACCGATAAAAATATTATTAAAATTATTAATATTTTTAATAAAAGAAAAACTATTGATAAATTTTCTAATTTAGTTGATATAGAAATAATTAAAGAAAATGATTATAACTTAAATATTGCTCGTTATGTTGATAATACAGAAGAAAAAGAAATTATTAATATTAAAGCATTACAAGATAACTTAATTAATAATGAAAAAGAAATTCAAAAATTAGATGAAGAATTTAATTTAATGTTAAAAGATTTGGTGATTAATAATGAATAAATCTTTGGTGCCAAAAATTAGATTTAAAGGATTTAATGATTTTTATTATAAAACAACTTTTAATAAGTTTTATAATAAGGGTAAATCTGGAGGAACTCCAAGTACAAAAAATAAAGATTTTTATAATGGAGAAATATTATTTTTATCAATTAAAGATGCTACCAATCAAGGCAAATACATTTTTCAAACTGAAAAAACAATAACTAAAAAAGGACTTAAAAATTCTAGTGCTTGATTAGTACCAAAAAATTTGCATTTTGTAATCGAAGTGCAACAAATCAACTTTGAAAGGAGTTGATTTTTTATTGAAAAGAAACATTATTTTATTTTGCGGTCCTTAGTAACTAAGTATGGAAAAGATATTGTTATTAATACTGTAAATAAGATAGTAATTAATAATGTAAAAGAAAATGAATAAATTATCCGCGTAATTTATTAGCGGTAATTTATTCAATATAGTTTATTTTGAGCGTAGCGAACACGCGAAGCGTGCCGCAATATTTTTAGAGAGGAGATGTATTATGCCAACTTGATTAACGACAATATTTAGTGTTGTTATTATATTAGGGATTTTTGCTTGAATTGGTTTATTAATTTATCAAAAAATTAAACAAATTCGAGGAAAGAAAAAAGAAAAAAAGAAATTGAAAGAAAGGAGAGTAATAAATAATGTTAGGTATGTATTTAACAACAGCGTTTAATTTTTTAACAGCACCTACACCTAAAACTATGACTGAGGGTATGACTGGTATTTGAACGGGTTTGACTAGTACATTATGAAAAGTTAAAGAAGGTATAACAAATATTTTACCTGAGATAATGGTTTTCTTAGGTGAAGCGTGAATTATATTAATTCCATTTGCTATATTTTGTATTATTAAAATCTTAAACTTTTTCCGTGTTATGGTTAAAGGATTTTAGTATTTATTATCTAAGGCACACTAGTTTTTATGTGAATTGAATAAATAATTTTGTTGTTTATTTTTGCACTATACACTGTCTACAAATTTATTTTTAAATAAATTTAACTACTCATTTGGTTATTTTTAGTAGGATTTAATAGAAATAAGAATATTAATAACAGTTTTGAACCAAAAATTTTTATAATATTTTTTATAAATATACCTACTTTCTTTTAAAAACTTGTAGGCAGTATATAGTGTAAAAATAAAAATGAATTTATTATTTCTTCGATATTTTATTTCTCCTTTCTATTTAAAATAATTTATACAGAGAGAAAACCATAATAATATCAACTTAAATACCCTTAAATAATTTATACAGTCTTTATTGTACAGTCTTTATAAATCTCTAACGCTTTTTTAACTGATATTTTATAATCAACAATTTTATTAATTGTGAGGCGGTTTTTTAAAAATTTATTACAATAACTTGATGTTGGATCATATTTTTTTTGTTGTAACTCAGGATTAAAAATTCGAAAAAATGGTTGGGCATCAAACCCCGTCCCTGCTACTCATTGTCATGAACATTGATTTATAATAGGATCATAATCAATTAACTGTTGAGCAAAATATTCTTCACCTTTATGTCAATCAATTTGTAAATTTTTAACTAAAAAAGAAGCACAAACCATTCTTGCTCGATTATGCAATAAACCTGTTTCTTTTAATTCTTTCATTCCGGCATCAATAAAATCATAGCCAGTTTCACCATTTTGTCATTTTTGAAATCATTCTAGATTATTTGTTCAGTTAATTGTTATTTTTTTATTTCAATTTTCACTAAAACATCATTGTTGATGTAATTGAGCATTATAAGTTACTTGATAATAAAAATCTCGTCATGCCAATTGTCGTGCAAAAGCGTTATCAAAAGTACCAAATTTTTCAATACTTCAAAGGTAACATTGGCGAATTGAAACAACACCAAATTTTAAAGCAGTACTAATTTTTGCTGTCCCATTTTCTAAATCAACCAAATCACGAGTTTGTTGATAGTTTTGATTTAACTGAAACATTGCTGTTTTAACTTTTTCAAATTCTAATGGTAAATTAAAATCACTAGATTTAACATTTGTAATGTCTTGTAAAATCTCAAGATCTTTTAAATGTTGCGGCAAAAAGGGGTTAACCTTATAAGTAATAATATGATTATCGTTAAAATGTTCTTTTAATTTATTTCAAAATGGTGTAAAAACAGTGTAATATCCATTTTGAGTAGTTTTTATTGTTCACGGTTCTAGTAATACATAATCATCAAATTCACGATAAATAAAATTATATTCTTTTGATAATTGGCGCATTGCTTTACTCCGGTTAAGAGCAAATGGTGTATAATCGCGGTTAGTATATATCTTATTAATTTTATAACCCTGTTCTAACAAAAATTTAATTCCAGTTTGTTCATTTTCACTTTTTAAAAAATTAACATGAACTTTTTTAGTTAACTGTTTTAAACAATGGACCATTGCTTGAAAACTACGGGATGAAAAATAATTATTCGCTTTTATTTGCTCTTTTGTAAAAATAAATAATAAATAAATTTTTTTTTCCTCATTAGCCAACTGCGCAAGACCAAGATTATCTTCAATTCTAAAATCACGATGAAAAATAAAAATGTTCATTAGTTACAGCCACTTTCTAATTTATTTTTTATCATTATACTATAAATTCATAATAATATTATTCTATTACATAAAAAAGGATTAAATTTATTCTAATACACATTTATGCCAATTTAAGTTATAATTATACAATGATATTAAAAAGAAGCGGGGAGTTATAATGGGAGTACCAACATTTTGTCCAATTCATTTAAAAATTCATGAGTGTCCAGAAAATAGTAATAAAGCTATTTCAAGAGCAACTGAAAATAAAATTAAAGCAAAAATGAGTCGAATGCTAAATCCAACTACGACTAGTAGCACACCTGTTAAACCGGCAGTAGTTGAAAAGGGAACAATTCAATATATATTAACAAATGCTAAAAAAAATAATGAAAACATTAAACACAAATTAGGAATTGAAAATGAAAATGAAAAGACTATTGGTGTTGATGAAAATGATATTAAAGCAAAAATGGCACGCTTACGTGCTGCAGTTACTGACCACCAAGGAGTAGGGCAAGAAATAATTGATCATGCTTATCGAGTTAATCGTGGCATTGAACGCATTAAAAATCCATATGAAGCAGAACCACATGAAACAATTATTAATTTTGATAATAATGACTTAGATCAATTAAATGTTGAAATGCAAACCAACCGGGTAAAAAAAACCGCTTTAAACGCATCGAAACAAAAAAAGTCAACCAATAGTAAGCCTAATTCAACACAAACAAGAAAACAAAACGTTACTAATAAAGTTACTACTAAGGAAAAAAATAAACCACTTGAACCAACGATTATCTTAACTGCGACAGAAATTGAAGCTTTAATTGAAAAAGCTGTTGTTAAAGCAATCGTAAAAGAAAAAAATAATAAAAAGAAAAGGGGAGAATAATACTATTTACTTTTTCCCCTTTTCTTTTAATTTTGTTTCATCTAAAATCCGCTGATCTGATTGAATATATTTTGTTTGTTAATTTATTTGTTACAGTATCTGGTTGCAATGTTCCTAATGATTCAAATGAAAGTTGTTCTTTTAAATCATATTTACTAATAATTCCTCGTATAATTCCTCGTAAACCAACACCAATTAATCGAATTGGTTGACCCGATCAAAATTGCTCAAATAATATAATTGCCACTGAATAAATATCATCTAGAAAGTTCGTATATTTTTTAATTATTTGCTGTTTCGTAAAACATTTTCGATTAGCATTTTTAAATGTAACATAAACATTTCCAATCATTGTTCGTTTTGTTGCTCGTTGGCTAACATGTTTTGCTAATAAATAAATTTTATTCTTAATATATTCATAATCAATTAAGTCATATTTAAAACCTGTTTCATTACCAATTTGTTTTTTAGTTGATTATGTTCAAAACTTAATTGTTGCTCACCACCACCATTAGCTCGTTCAACAAAACCATACGCTTGTTTGCCTAAAATGATTTCTAATGTTGTAATATCAGCAAACTCTGCTAAAACTTTAATCGTATGAATCCCAATTTCATTTAAGCGATGAGTTGCTTGTTTAATTGACAGGTAATGGTTGAACTAGCTGAGCAACATCTTCTGGTCGAATTAAGGTAATTTCCATTGGTTTTTTCATATCGCTAGCAATTTTTGCTAATGATTTATTATATGAAATACCAATACTATTTGGTAATCCAATTTGTTGAAAAACATTTTGTTGCATATCAAGCGCTAATCGCATTGCCGAACCATATTTTAAATAAATATCAGTTACATCAATATAACATTTATCAATTAAAATCAAATAATTTTTGAGCAAAATCAACATATAAGCCAAAATCTTGCTTAACAATTTCAAGATGATGACAAATTTCTTTTGCTTTATTCTAATTTTAGAAAGAAAAAAATATAATGAAAAAATGTAATAAATATCGTAATCATTTTTATAAAGGCATTGGACTATTAATACCTAATTGCCGTGCTTCATAATTTGCTGTTGTTACAACTGCTTGACGTGATGAATTGGCAACAACGAGTGGTTTTCCTTGTAAGTGGGGATTAGCAACTTGATGACAACTAGCAAAAAAAACTATTCATATCAATATGAAAAATAACTTTCATTCTTTCTCTCCCCTACTCTGTTAAAGGCCAAAGGGTCCGGTATACTTATAAATATTTTTAAAAATAAAATTATAGCCAAAAATATATGTAAACTGAATACTCCGCGAATAACTACGGGCAATAATTCAATCATCATATAATTCCGGGAATTCTTTTTTAACAAATGGTCGCATTTCTGTTTCATATCAATTTTCTAAATTTTGTTTAAAATGGCCATTAAAGCTTAATAAAATTAAATATGTTGCAATAATAAAAATTAATAATAAGTTTAAGACTCCATAACGATTAATAAAATAAAAGAAATTATTATGGTCTAACAAGGCGGGGTTAGTTTTTAGTATGGCAATAAAAATAATCGTAAATAATGAAACAATAAGAAAGAAAAGTAGTAATAATGGTGGAGCTAAATACAATAATAAATGCATTGTTTGAACATGTTTATTTTTTAAATATAGTTGGGTGACAAAAAATGTTCGTCCTAAAACATAATCTAATCCCATTCCTGATAAAAAATAGGACTGATTAAATAATTGTAAATCATTAATATAAAATGTTTTCTTTTTATAAGAATGTGTAATTAACACTTGGCCTGGTTTACGAACAACTTTTAACCCAGTAATTTTCTTTTTCGTTAAATAGCGATCAATAACTTCTAATGAAATCATTGATTGACTTGGAGCATTATTTAAATTTGGGATTGGGACTAAAATATTTCAGTAAGACATAATTAAAAAAATTAATATAATAATATTAATTGCAATAAAAAATCCAATTAAAATAAAGGCTATTTCACTATTTCCTAATATCATCGTAATCATCCTCTACTATATATAAATAATAAAATAAACTGATACTTCTCATATTATAACTTGAAAGTGTTAACATTAATAGGTTATTGTACTAAAAAATATTTTTTCTTTTCCTTTTATTGTAATTGGTTCTAATTGTGATCTTTCGTAAGGGATGTTTCCTCAACTAATTCAATTTCTCCAGTTTGAACTTTTTGTAATCGTTCTTTAACAATTGCGGATAAGGAACGTAAACTACCATTATTTAATTTCATTTGTAACAATTTTTTTCGTTCTTCATTATTGGGGTCAGCTGCTAATTTTAATAAACGTAAACGTTGTTCATAATTTAAATTATCGGGATCTAGTACATCTTCATCATTAATAAAGATTGCTTCTTTCTTACTTGCATCAAGATTTATTTTTGCATTTTTTAAGATGTTGTTCATTGTTAACGGTTCATTGTCTAAAGGTTCATCTGAAATTAATGCTATTTCATCATTGCTGTCAGATAATGATAAATTATCATTATTTTTACCCTGCACTTTTGAAAGTAACGCTGGATTATTAAAATATTTTTGGTCAGGATAAACCTCATCACCACCAACACAAGGAGTTGCATCTAAAACAACTTGGGCTGGTTCATTTAATAATTCTTCTAATGATTTAGGAACATAAAAACTATATTTTCGACGCCCTTCAATGCGAGGTTCTTGAACTCGGTTCCGCAGTACATCTAATTTACGCGTAATTAAATTAGCTTTTGATTTTTGTCAACGATCATAAATTTGATTAACATCAAGTGCTGGAGCAACCATATCATTTTCATTAAATGGAACAAACCGATTCTTATTATTTAAATTTAACTCATCTAAATCAGTTAATTCTGTTGCCTGGTCAATTTCTGCCCCTTCGATTGGTTGAAAATCAGAATAATCTAATTCATCATAATTATCATTATGGTCAAAAACATCATTTTGAACATTATTTTGTTTAACATTAAAATTGTCATTATAGTATAAATATGTTTCAAAATCATTCGTTAATCTAGTAATTTTATTAGCATAATTTTGATTATTATCACTTAATGTTGTTTTATCTTGCATAATTGAAGTTGGTCGTTTTGCTGGATCAAAATCATTTGGGTCATAATCATCTCAGTAATCAATTACTTTTTTATTATTCTCCATTATTAAAGCCCCCATACTTTTTTACCTATTTATTATACTATAAAATTAAGATGAAAAAAAGGGTTCGGATGCTTCTGGTTGGGATAATTTGGAATAAAGTATGTGCTTGTTATTCAAAAACATTATAACCGATTTTTTGTTCTTCAATTTTTTTATATTGCAAACCATATTTATTTTGTAAATTACCGCCAAAAACATAACCCGAATTTGACTTAATATCATAATCATTAGCAAACGAAAAATCATAATTAAAAACGCTGCCATAATTATTAATCGTATAAAACCGATTTTTAAATGCTGAATATAATTTAATATCTAATTGCTTATATTTATCCGAAAAATAAAAATATCGTGGGTAAATTTTAAAACCATTATTTACTAACAAACCATATTTTTTATTATAACCTTGAACATAAGTATTATTTTCTAAATCAAAAATCGTACGTAAATAATTAGTATAAAATTTCTGTGAAATCATAAACATACTATTTAATAATTTATCAAATTGTAATTTATCGTTAATATTTTCACTCAACAAAATATTATTAAAATTTTGTAATTTCAACGCAAAAAAGTTAACTAAAACAGTATCATATTGTAAATTATCAATATATCCATTTTCAATAAAGGAACTACGATTTTGAAACACTGGCACCAATGCACTTGCAAAAAACGACTGTAAAAACTTAGATAAATCAAACCGACCAATAAACTGTTGATAATACTTTAAATCTTTACTATTTAATGATGAATAAATTGAACCATTAAAATTAAAAACTTCGCCCAATCCCGTTCGGATAAAAATAAAATTAAAACTTAAATCATCATTATTAATATTATTTAACTCTAAACTACCAGAAATAATTAAATTTGCTTCATCAACAGTTAAAATCATCCGATAAATTGATTTTTTAATATTTTTAACACCCAATTCATCAACCGTCTCAAAATCAAAAATTATCCGCTTTGTACCAACCTTATTCGGATTTTCATAATCTGAACTACCACGTTGTTGAACCCTAATATTTTCTTGCAAAACAGAATATAAAGATAAATCAATAAATTCTTTTACGCGAGTTTGTTGATAACTATTTCAGTCAGTAATTTCACCAGTATTAGGATTAATAGTTGGAATTTGCGGTTCACCCACACCATCTCAACGATAAACAATTTCAAAATGATATAAGGGTCATTTAGGTTGTGCTGGATTTGCTTTTTAATTAATAATTTTATAATTTGATCCATTTTCTCAAATTCCAATATAAATTTTATTACGATTTTTTTTCTTCATCTTTATTATCGACTAATTTTCAATTATCTTGTTTTAACTTAACTCTTGGATAATGATTTTCTTTATAGCGGTCAACATTTTCCACAATTTCTTTCGATACATCAAACATCTTATATTTTACAGCAAAGGCATAAATAAAATCAGTTAAATCATTCAAAAAATTCTCTTTTTTAACATAATAAAATTTTTCAACCATAAACCGATTTTTTAAACTATGTCATTGTCGATAATAATTCAAAAATATTTCATTAGGTTTATCATAAACAACTCCGGTTGAATAACTATCTTGTAAAAAATCTAAATACCATTTATCATTAAACGATAATTTTTTTGATGTTTTTAAAGTTGGATTAATAAAATAATTTGTTTCCGACCAATTTTCAAAAAAACTACTGCGTAAAAACATCGTATTAATAAAATCAGTTTCATTAATACCTTTATCAGTACTATTTCTCTTGTTTAAGCATATATTGCTCCTCATTTAAAGGTCTAAACGCCGTTAAAGTAATAAATGGAATAACCAAACCCAAAAAAGTTAAAATAAATATGGCATGAAACGTGTAAAATGAAGTGCAACAAATCTTTATTAATTAAATAATATAATAAAAATTAAAAAAATCAACCATAAATTAAAAAAAATAAAAATAATTTTAATTTTTCTTTTAATTTATTCACATTTAAACACACTAAAAAAGAATTTATTAAATTTTAATTAATAAATACATATTTTATTATTTTAATGACATATTTTGTTATTTTAATGACATATTTTGTTATTTTAATGACATATTTTATAATTTAATATACATTTTTGACATATTTTATGAATTAATTTACATATTATTAATTAATTAAAATATAATAAACTTATCTAAAATTATCTATAAATACATCTTTTGCTGTTCTTCAATTCAGAACAGGCCTTAATTTTTCATTTATTACATCATTAACTACTCAATCTAATCGTTTCTGACTAACCTTATTAAAATCAGTTCCAGGAGGAAATCAATGTCTTAATTCACCATTTATTTTTTCAATTAAAGGTTTTTGACGAGGTTTACCAGCATCACAAAAATAAACTTGTGTTTCAGCAAATATTTCCATTTCTCGTCATTTACTAAATTCTTTACCTCTATCTGTTATTATTCCTTTCATTTTACCCATTAAATTATTATTTATAACCATCTCTTTAAATTTTACTAGAACTTCCATAGCAGTATGATTTTCAAATTTTATTGCAAAATATTTTCTACTTGATTGTTCTACTAAAACTAAACAACTAGATAAATGTTCTTTTCCAACAACAGTATCCATTTCAAATCATCCAACATTAGAAACTTTATTTTCAATATCTCAAATTGACTTAAAATCAGTTAATTTACCACGATTATCAGATTTTCCTTTTGTTTTATATTTTTTTCCACGATGTCGCAAATTCTGTTTTAAAAAACCATAAAAACCTAAACGAATTCATTTATACAATGTTTTAACACAAACCGGAAATTTAACACCAAATTTTAAAAAATAACGATAAATAAGTTCTGACGGTGAATCGTGATATTTATTAAATCTAATTTGAATAAAATTAATCTGTTCTTCCGTAAATTTACATCTTTTATTATTCTTTTTTCTTTTCTTATAATACATTTTATCTGACTTATAAGCACTATATTCATCAGTAGTTTTAAAACGCTTAATTTCTCGTAAAATAGTACTACGATGTCTATTCAAACATTTAGCGATTGCAGAAATATTCTGTTTAACTTTATCCATAAAACTTAAATGACTATACATAACATTTATATACCTTTCATTAACTTATAAAATTAATATTTAATACAAATTGATATATAATTGATATATGATAAAATCAATTATATATCAAAAAATAAAAGGAGCAATATATATGAAAAAATGACTTAACATAATAGGAGCAATCGGATTAACCGCAACAAGCACAACAACACTAATCAGCTGTGAAAAATCTGAAAAAACAAATAATAATAAAAATAAAGAAAATAAAACAACAACAAAAGCACAACAACCACCAAAAAATAGTAATTGAAAATTAATTAATTTTAATAATAGAAAAAATGAATTTTCAAAACCAAATAATAAATGATACTTTTATGTTCGTCAATTTGGTAGTGAATATATATATGAAAAATTTTATTTTGATAATAATTTTATAAAAAATCAAAATACACATTGACAACACTTAAAAAATGGAACAGATTTTATATGAAAAAATAATTCTGTTTATTGTTTTAATGGAGATTATGAACCCGAAATACCAACAATCAATAAAAATACTGGTGAAATTACTGACTGAAAAGAACAAAAAGGAACTAAATAACAGTTCCTTTTTTATATTAATCGCACAAATTTCATAAAGATAATTAATAAAAAGATATTTGTTATTGTACTATACAATGCGGGATTAAATTTTCATACTTCGAATATTTGACTAAAAAAACTATATACTGTCTCAAAAACCTTACCAACACCACTCGCTAACTCGTTAACTTGTTTAACACCAGGAATAGTATTAACAATTCAAATCACCGCATTTTTAATATGAGCACCAAAATCTCATCAACCTTCAGGCGTTACATATTGCACTTGTCATCATTGTTTATCAGGGAATAAACCACCACTATTTACCTCTTGTCAGTTATAAATACCAAAATTAAAATCATAATATCGGTACATATCATTCTCTTTTTGTGCTTGTAATTCAAAAACATTATAACCGATTTTTTGTTCTTCAATTTTCTTGTATTGCAAACCATATTTATTTTGTAAATCACCACTAAAAACATAACCAGAATTTAAATTAATATTATAATCATTAGAAACCGAAAAATCATAATTAAAAACACTACCATAATTATTAATCATATAAAACCGATTTTTAAACGCTGAATACAATTTAATATCTAATTGCTTATATTTATCCGAAAAATAAAAATATCGTGGATAAATTTTAAAACCATTATTAACTAACAAACCATATTTTTTATTATAACCTTGAACATAAGTATTATTTTCTAAATCAAAAATCGTACGTAAATAATTAGTATAAAATTTCTGTGAAATCTTAAACATACTATTTAATAATTTATCAAATTGTAATTTATCGTTAATATTTTCACTCAACAAAATATTATTAAAATTTTGTAATTTCAACGCAAAAAAGTTAACTAATACAGTATCATATTGTAAATTATCAATATATCCATTTTCAATAAACGAACTACGATTTTGAAACACTGGCACCAATGCACTTGCAAAAAACGACTGTAAAAACTTAGATAAATCAAACTGACCGCTAAACTGTTGATAATACTTTAAATCTTTACTATTTAATGATGAATAAATTGAACCATTAAAACTAAAAACCTCACCAGTTCCCGTTCGCATAAAACTAAAATTAAAACTTAAATCATCATTATTAATATTATTTAACTCTAAACTACCAGAAATAATTAAATTTGCCTCATCAACAGTTAAAATCATCCGATAAATTGATTTTTTAATATCTTGAACATCCAATTCATCAACCGTCTCAAAATCAAAAATTATCCGCTTTGTACCAACCTTATTCGGATTTTCATAATCCGCACTACCACCTTGTTGAACCCTAATATTTTCTCGCAAAACAGCAGTTAAAGATAAATTAATAAATTGTATTACACAACTTTGATGATAACTATTTCAATCTATAATTTCACCAGTATTTTTATTGATTGTTGGTATTTCGGGTTCATAATCTCCATTAAAACAATAAACAGAATTATTTTTTCATATAAAATCTGTTCCATTTTTTAAGTGTTGTCAATGTGTATTTTGATTTTTTATAAAATTATTATCAAAATAAAATTTTTCATATATATATTCACTACCAAATTGACGAACATAAAAGTATCATTTATTATTTGGTTTTGAAAATTCATTTTTTCTATTATTAAAATTAATTAATTTTCAATTATCTTGATTTAATTTAATTCGTGGATAACGATTATCTTTATAACGGTCAACATTCTCCACAATTTTTTTAGATACATCAAACAACTCATATTTTACGGCAAAAGCATAAATAAAATCAGTTAAATCATTCAAAAAATTCTCTTTTTTAACATCATAAAACTTATCAATTTTATACGTAAATTTAAAAGTATCTCACATTTGAAAAAATTCTAAAAATTTATCGTGTGGTTTATCATAAACAAGTCCAGTTGAATAACTATCTTGTAAAAAATCCAAATACCATTTATCATTAAACGATAATTTTTTTGACGTTTTTAAAGTTGGATTAATAAAATAATTGGTATCACTTCAATTTTCAAAAAAACTACTACGTAAAAACATTGTATTAATAAAATCAGTTTCATTAATACCTTTACCAGTACTACTTTCTTGTTTAAGCGTATATTGCTCCTCATTTAAGGGTCTAAACGCCGTTAAAGTAATAAATGGAATAACCAAACCCAAAAAAGTTAAAATAAATATGGCAAATAAAGATAACGATTTTTTCATAAACTCAACTCCTAACTATACAATGTTTTTGAAACAATAAACCCAACAATATATAAACTCGATATTGTTAACATTAACGGATGACTAAACAAAACTGCCATTCTACCAAATAATCAAATCAACCAAGTATCAGAATTATATAAATACATAATAATATTTTTTGCTGATGTAAATTGATTAATAATAACAGTAATAAAACCAGTTCCAAATATCGCAATCGCCGCCACCAATAAAACTAATTTAATCATTACTTATGCACTCTCCTATATCCTTGTTCTCTTGTTTTTGCTTGTTTTGCTAAACTTGATAATTGTTTTTTATTACGATTAATTTTAAATTGTTTACGCTCTTTAATATGTTTTTGCATACCTTGTTTAGTATCAGAAACACCGCGAACTGTTGAAGAATATACTTGTGAAACACCATTATTAACTGTTGAACCTAAATTATTATATTGTGTTGATGTCCCGTGAATTGCATAAATCGATAACTTAATAACCATAAAAAAGATTAAAAAATAAGCAATTGACGTATTTGTCATCGGTAATTTTGTATTTCAAATTACATCAAAAATAAACAAAAATATATCAAAAACAAAACTAAAAATCTTGTCTCAATTACTATTATTATTTTCAACTAATAAATTAATCATCTTTACCATTTCCTTTCTCTTTTTTAGGTTTTAAATTCTTTTTCAAAATATCAATATCAAATAACTCCAATCGTTCTTTAACACTTAATTTTGTGATTTCCGACCAATAATATTCTTTTTTATTAACAATTTCATCATTCTTTAAATCACGCACAAACTTTAACCATTGACTATCATACTTATTAGCAAATTCAAGGGGAATAATTATTTTAAAAAACCGAATTCCTAACCCAACATCCGACTTATGTTTTACTCTTTTACCTTCTGCTGTTCGTTCTACTGATTTTGTTTTTCAAATTTCATAATCCGTTATATCTTGAAAAATACCAATTTGCATAATAAAGAAACGATTAAAAAAATTAAACCCTTTCTTAATAACTGGTTTTTTCAATGAAATTGGAATAATAATTCCACTTGCTAACTGGCGAATATTATTTCAAATCATACCCTCACGCTGAGCAGTAAACAACGCACGATTACCAAAATGTCTTGCTAATACAATTCACGGAATTTTACCACTATGAACTTTTTTCTCATCGTGAGGACTAGTTCCATCAATATATAAATAACTTTCATCAAATAAAATAACACTATCATCTGGCGGAACTGGTTTTGTTCTATCTGTAAAATCTAAATTTTTAAATGTTAAAACTTTAACTTTATCATCTTCTAACGGATAATTACTATAAATTTCATCTGTTAATAATTTCATAGTTTGCGACAAATAAGTTAAAAGTAATGTTTTACCGGTCCCTAACTTACCAATAATTACCGATAACGGATTATCTCAAACAAAATTTACTAACCCAAAAGAATTTAACTGATAAAAAATATTTTTTCACAATCATCACACAAAATAAATACACTGCAAAACAAATAATATTCAAAATACTAAACCAACACAATACAAAGAAATTATCCAAAGTAATAAATCAATTAAACTAAACAAAAGCATTGAACCACTAATATAACAATAGTTTTTAAAGAAAAATATAAATTTTTTCATTATTTAAAATACCCAACTATTTTAAAAACCATTCATAATAAAAACCAAGTTAAAAACAAAATCACAATTCAAACACCAACCATCAAAGTTAAATATTCATTTTGCGTTAAATTCCACATTGTAATACTTTCAACATTCGTTTTATCTATAAACAAAAATATATAAATAAAAAACTCTTTTAATTTAATTCAATCATTTTGCATTTTTAAAAACTCCACATTTTTTGAATAAGTTTAAAAAACATTCCAAAAAACAAAACAATAAATAACACAAACGATATAACATATAAAAACTCAGGGGCATTTGCACCAATAATATAACTAACAAATTGAACTCAATAATCATATAAACTCATTTAATTTAAGTCTTTCAAATCATTAATTAATTCTTGTTCTTTTTCAACACTTCAATTTGTTAAATTATTATTGTTATTATTTGCTTTTACTTTTTTAGGTTCACTTGAAAATAAAGCTTTTTTCATTTTAGTAAAATAATTTTGTTTATATTGATTATATAAATTGATTAATTCTGTTCCAGTTAAATACTTTCAAATATGACGTTTTAAATTTTCATCATACTTTACAATAGGATAAGAATTATCATAAATCAAACCAATAGCTACTTGTTTTGAATGTTTTTCACTCGGATAAATAAACTTATTACTCAGTCAAAAACCAATATGGCGATTATGATTAGGTAAATTAATAAAACTTGCTTTTTCTGTTGTAAAAGGGATAAATTCCTTACTAATAAAATAATTTTCTACATTATGATTTTTCTTAACAAAATTACTCAATTTTATCAACTCCTACTCTTAATCCTCTTAGCATTTTACCTTCTAACTCTTCTATTTGTTTCTTTAATACTGTAACTTTAAATCGCTTAATTTCTGATATATGCTCCATAATTAAATCAAATAAATTCCAAACTGATAAAATTAAAAGTAAAAAAGGAAATAAAATAACCAAAATTATTTCTACTTCAAAATTTATGGAAATAATAAAACAAACAATACACATAATAAAAGAAATTAAAAATAAAAAATAACAAAAACCAAAAGCAAAATTCCTAATAATAAAATCTCTCTTTATTTTTTTATATTCCTTAGTTGTTCAAAATTTCATATCCATAATATATAATCTCCTAACTAAATATTTAATAATATAAATATTTGTTTAATAAACAATGTTATAAATAATGTTTATATAATGTTTTTTAATTGTAATAAACACTGATTATTAACAATGTTATATATAATGCTAATATATTGTTTATTTAATGTTTAATAAACAATGTTAATAAACATTATTAAATATAAAAATAATAAAAATTGGCACACTGAAAAATACTATTTAATTTTTAACAATAGTTATTAAAATATAAAATAATAAGTTTATAATTAAGTTGATATTATTATGGTTTTCTCTCTGTATAAATTATTTTAAATAAAAAGAAGAAATAAAATATCGAAGAAATAATAAATTCATTTTTTACAAATGTAATACCATCTATTTTTTGATTATCATGAATGGTATTACCAATTAAAACAATTATTTCACTAATAATAATTTTAATAATAACTTTTAAATTTATTATTCAAATTTTTAATAAATTAACAAATTTATAAATATTTTTATACAGAGAGAAAACCATAATAATACCTTAAATATAATTAAATTGATATTTTTACACTATACACTGTTCACAAATTTTAAAAAAAAGTAGGTATATTTATAAAAAATATTATAAAAATTTATTTCCCAAATCTATTACTAGTATGACCCTTAATAGAAATATTCTTATTTTTATTAAATCCTACTAAAAAAATATTTTTCATAACAGACTCAATATTATGAATAATAAACAATATAGATTTATCAACTATAGAAAATATAGTTAAATTTATATGTATAATAGAGATTTTTATTATCCCAATATTAACGATAGTAATAAAGTTTATTAAAAAATAAATTTGTAAACAGTGTATAGTGTAAAAATAAACAATAAAATTATTTATTTAATTCACATAAAAGCTAGTGTGCCTTAACTAAGATATATGATCGATTATAATAAATATTAAAATCCTTTAACCATAACACGGAAAAAGTTTAAGATTTTAATAATACAAAATATAGCAAATGGAATTAATATAATTCACGCTTCACCTAAGAAAACCATTATCTCAGGTAAAATATTTGTTATACCTTCTTTAACTTTTCATAATGCACTAGATAAACCAGTTCAAATACCAGTCATACCCTCAGACATAGTTTTAGGTGTAGATGCTGTTAAAAAATTAAACGCTGTTGTTAAATACATACCTAACATTATTTATTACTCTCCTTTCTTTCAATTTCTTTTTTATCTTTTTTCTTTCCTCGAATTTGACGAATTTTTTGGTAAATTAATAAACCAAAATAAAGAAAAATTGCTAATACAATAACAACACTAAATATTGTCGTTAATCAAGTTGGCATAATATATCTCCTTTCAAAATTTTTAAATATCGCGTCACGCTCCGCGTGTTCGCTACGCTCAAAATAAACTATATTGAATAAATTACCGCTAATAAATTACGCGGATAATTTATTCATTTTCTTTTACATTATTAATTACTATCTTATTTACAGTATTAATAACAATATCTTTTCCATACTTAATTACTAAGGACCGCAAAATAAAATAATGTTTCTTTTCAATAAAAAATCAACTCCTTTCAGAATTGATTTGTTGCACTTCGATTACAGGATGCATCGGTAATTTTGTATTTCAAATTACATCAAAAATAAACAAAAATATATCAAAAACAAAACTAAAAATCTTGTCTCAATTACTATTATTATTTTCAACTAATAAATTAATCATCTTTACTATTTCTTTTCTCTTTTTTAGGTTTTAAATTCTTTTTCAAAATATCAATATCAAATAACTCCAATCGTTCTTTAACACTTAATTTTGTGATTTCTAACCAATAATATTCTTTTTTATTAACAATTTCATCATTCTTTAAATCACGCACAAACTTTAACCATTGACTATCATACTTATTAGCGAATTCAAGGGGAATAATTATTTTAAAAAACCGAATTCCTAACCCAATATCCGACTTATG
Source organism: Spiroplasma citri (assembly GCF_001886855.1). NCBI lineage: Bacteria > Bacillati > Mycoplasmatota > Mollicutes > Entomoplasmatales > Spiroplasmataceae > Spiroplasma > Spiroplasma citri. The sequence continues at coordinate 772,267 of NZ_CP013197.1, read as the reverse complement.
TTTTGCTCTTTTACCTTCTGCTGTTCGTTCTACTGATTTTGTTTTTCAAATTTCATAATCCGTTATATCTTGGAAAATCCCAATTCGCATAATAAAGAAACGATTAAAAAAATTAAATCCTTTTTTAGCAACGGGTTTTTTCAATGAAATTGGAATAATAACCCCACTTGCTAACTGGCGAATATTATTTCAAATCATATCCTCACGCTGAGCAGTAAACAACGCACGATGTCCAAAATGTCTCGCTAAAACAATTCACGGTATTTTACCACTATGAACTTTTTTCTCATCGTGAGGACTAGTTCCGTCAATATACAAATAACTTTCATCAAATAAAATAACACTATCATCGGGTGGGGCTGGTTTTGTTCTATCGGTAAAATCTAAATTTTTAAATGTTAAAACTTTAGCTTTATCATCTTCTAACGGATAATTACTATAAATTTCATCTGTCAATAATTTCATAGTTTGCGACAAATAAGTTAAAAGTAATGTTTTACCGGTCCCTAACTTCCCAATAATAACTGATAGCGGATTATCTTGAAACGTGTAAAATGAAGTGCAACAAATCTTTATTAATTAAATAATATAATAAAAATTAAAAAAATCAACCATAAATTAAAAAAAATAAAAATAATTTTAATTTTTCTTTTAATTTATTCACATTTAAACACACTAAAAAAGAATTTATTAAATTTTAATTAATAAATACATATTTTATTATTTTAATGACATATTTTGTTATTTTAATGACATATTTTATAATTTAATATACATTTTTGACATATTTTATGAATTAATTTACATATTATTAATTAATTAAAATATAATAAACTTATCTAAAATTATCTATAAATACATCTTTTGCTGTTCTTCAATTCAGAACAGGCCTTAATTTTTCATTTATTACATCATTAACTACTCAATCTAATCGTTTCTGACTAACCTTATTAAAATCAGTTCCAGGAGGAAATCAATGTCTTAATTCACCATTTATTTTTTCAATTAAAGGTTTTTGACGAGGTTTACCAGCATCACAAAAATAAACTTGTGTTTCAGCAAATATTTCCATTTCTCGTCATTTACTAAATTCTTTACCTCTATCTGTTATTATTCCTTTCATTTTACCCATTAAATTATTATTTATAACCATCTCTTTAAATTTTACTAGAACTTCCATAGCAGTATGATTTTCAAATTTTATTGCAAAATATTTTCTACTTGATTGTTCTACTAAAACTAAACAACTAGATAAATGTTCTTTTCCAACAACAGTATCCATTTCAAATCACCCAACATTAGAAACTTTATTTTCAATATCTCAAATTGACTTAAAATCAGTTAATTTACCACGATTATCAGATTTTCCTTTTGTTTTATATTTTTTCCACGATGTCGCAAATTCTGTTTTAAAAAACCATAAAAACCTAAACGAATTCATTTATACAATGTTTTAACACAAACCGGAAATTTAACACCAAATTTTAAAAAATAACGATAAATAAGTTCTGACGGTGAATCGTGATATTTATTAAATCTAATTTGAATAAAATTAATCTGTTCTTCCGTAAATTTACATCTTTTATTATTCTTTTTTCTTTTCTTATAATACATTTTATCTGACTTATAAGCACTATATTCATCAGTAGTTTTAAAACGCTTAATTTCTCGTAAAATAGTACTACGATGTCTATTCAAACATTTAGCGATTGCAGAAATATTCTGTTCACCATTATTTTTTAAAAACATTTTTGATAATAATAATTGTTCTAATTTAACTTTATCCATAAAACTTAAATGACTATACATAACATTTATATACCTTTCATTAACTTATAAAATTAATATTTAATACGAATAATTGATATATAATTGATATGTGATAAAAACAATTATATATAAAACAATAAAAAGGAGCAATATATATGAAAAAATGACTTAGCATAATAGGAGCAATTGGATTAACCGCAACAAGCACAACAACACTAATCAGTTGTGAAAAATCTAAAAAACCAAATAATAATGAAGAAAATAAACCGACACCAGAACCACAATATAATCCACAACAAGCACAAAAAGATAGTAATTGAAAATTAATTGATAGTTCTTTAAATAATATACAAAAAGAATTTGAAAAATATAATGATAAATGATATTTTATTATTTGAAAAAGAGGAAATAGTTCACATTGAATATGACAATCAATGTTTTTTAAATATGATGAGTCTGCTCCTAGAATGACAGGCGCTTGACTTTCTTCTATAAAATCAATTTATCGTTGAGATAATACAAATAAACCTAAAAAAATAGAATTTAATGAAAGTACTGGTGAAATTACTAATTGAAAAGAACAAAAAGGAACTGAATAACAGTTCCTTTTTTATATTAATCGCACAAATTTCATAAAAATAATTAATAAAAAGATATTTGTTATTGTACTATACAATGCTGGATTAAATTTTCATACCTCAAATATTTGACTAAAAAAACTATATACTGCTTCAAAAACCTTACCAACACCACTCGCTAATTCGTTAACTTGTTTAACTCCCGGAATAGTATTAACAATTCAAATCACCGCATTTTTAATATGAGTTTCTAAATCTCATCAACCTTTAGGAGTTATATATTGCACTTGAAATCATTGCTTATCGGGGAACAACCCACCATTATTAATTTCTTGTCAATTATAAATCCCAAAATTAAAATCATAATATCGGTACATATCATTTTCTTTTTGTGCTTGTAATTCAAAAACATTATAACCGATTTTTTGTTCTTCAATTTTTTTATATTGCAAACCATATTTATTTTGTAAATTACCTCCAAAAACATAACCGGAATTTAACTTAATATTATAATTATTAGCAACCGAAAAATCATAATTAAAAACACTACCATAATTATTAATGGTATAAAACCGATTTTTAAATGCTGAATATAATTTAATATCTAATTGCTTATATTTATCAGAAAAATAAAAATATCGTGGGTAAATTTTAAAACCATTATTTACTAACAAACCATATTTTTTATTATAACCTTGAACATAAGTATTATTTTCTAAATCAAAAATCGTACGTAAATAATTAGTATAAAATTTCTGTGAAATCTTAAACATACTATTTAATAATTTATCAAATTGTAATTTATCGTTAATATTTTCACTCAACAAAATATTATTAAAATTTTGTAATTTCAACGCAAAAAAGTTAACTAAAACAGTATCATATTGTAAATTATCAATATATCCATTTTCAATAAAAGAACTACGATTTTGAAACACTGGCACCAATGCACTTGCAAAAAACGACTGTAAAAACTTAGATAAATCAAACTGACCGCTAAACTGTTGATAATACTTTAAATCTTTACTATTTAATGATGAATAAATTGAACCATTAAAATTAAAAACCTCACCCATTCCCGTTCGCATAAAACTAAAATTAAAACTTAAATCATCATTATTAATATTATTTAACTCTAAACTACCAGAAATAATTAAATTTGCTTCATCAACAGTCAAAATCATCCGATAAATTGCTTTTTTAATATTTTTAACATCCAACTCATCAACCGTCTCAAAATCAAAAATTATCCGCTTTGTACCAACCTTATTCGGATTTTCATAATCAGCACTTCCGCCTTGCTGAACCCTAATATTTTCTTGCAAAACAGAATATAAAGACAAACCAATAAATTCTTTTACGCGAGTTTGTTGATAACTATTTCAGTCAGTAATTTCACCAGTACTTTCATTAAATTCTATTTTTTTAGGTTTATTTGTATTATCTCAACGATAAATTGATTTTATAGAAGAAAGTCAAGCGCCTGTCATTCTAGGAGCAGACTCATCATATTTAAAAAACATTGATTGTCATATTCAATGTGAACTATTTCCTCTTTTTCAAATAATAAAATATCATTTATCATTATATTTTTCAAATTCTTTTTGTATATTATTTAAAGAACTATCAATTAATTTTCAATTATCTTGGTTTAACTTAACTCTTGGATAATGATTTTCTTTATAACGGTCAACATTTTCCACAATTTCTTTCGATACATCAAACATCTTATATTTTACAGCAAAAGCATAAATAAAATCAGTTAAATCATTCAAAAAATTCTCTTTTTTAACATCATAAAATTTTTCAACCATATACTTATTTTTTAAACTATGTCATTGTCGATAATAATTCAAAAATATTTCACCAGGTTTATCATAAACAACTCCGGTTGAATAACTATCTTGTAAAAAATCTAAATACCATTTATCATTAAACAATAAATTTTTTGATGTTTTTAAAGTTGGATTAATAAAATAATTTGTTTCCGACCAATTTTCAAAAAAACTACTGCGTAAAAACATTGTATTAATAAAATCAGTTTCATTAATACCTTTACCAGTACTACTTTCTTGTTTAAGCGTATATTGCTCCTCATTTAAGGGTCTAAACGCCGTTAAAGTAATAAATGGAATAACCAAACCCAAAAAAGTTAAAATAAATATGGCAAATAAAGATAACGATTTTTTCATAAACTCAACTCCTAACTATACAATGTTTTTGAAACAATAAACCCAACAATATATAAACTCGATATTGTTAACATTAACGGATGACTAAACAAAACTGCCATTCTACCAAATAATCAAATCAACCAAGTATCAGAATTATATAAATCCATAATAATATTTTTTGCTGATGTAAATTGATTAATAATAACAGTAATAAAACCAGTTCCAAATATCGCAATCGCCGCCACCAATAAAACTAATTTAATCATTACTTAACACCTCTTTTAAATTTTGCTTGTTGTCTAACATTTTGACGCTTAATTTCTCGTTTAACTTGCTGCTTATTACTATTTTGATAAACATTTTTACCAACATTAATACCTTTTCGTACAGTTGACGAATATACTTGCGAAACACCATTATTAACTGTCGAACCTAAATTATTATATTGTGTTGATGTCCCGTGAATTGCATAAATCGATAACTTAATAACCATAAAAAAGATTAAAAAATAAGCAATTGACGTATTTGTCATCGGTAATTTTGTATTTCAAATTACATCAAAAATAAACAAAAATATATCAAAAACAAAACTAAAAATCTTGTCTCAATTACTATTATTATTTTCAACTAATAAATTAATCATCTTTACTATTTCCTTTCTCTTTTTTAGGTTTTAAATTCTTTTTCAAAATATCAATATCAAATAACTCCAATCGTTCTTTAACGCTTAATTTTGTGATTTCCGATCAATAATAAAATTTTTCATTAACAATTTCGTCATTCTTTAAATCACGTACAAACTTTAACCATTCACTATCATACTTATTAGCAAATTCAAGGGGAATTATTATTTTAAAAAACCGAATTCCTAACCCAACATCCGACTTATGTTTTGCTCTTTTACCTTCTACTGTTCGTTCTACTGATTTTGTTTTTCAAATTTCATAATCCGTTATATCTTGGAAAATCCCAATTCGCATAATAAAGAAACGATTAAAAAAATTAAATCCTTTTTTAGCAACGGGTTTTTTCAATGAAATTGGAATAATAATTCCACTTGCTAACTGGCGAATATTATTTCAAATCATACCCTCACGCTGAGCAGTAAACAACGCACGATGTCCAAAATGTCTCGCTAAAACAATTCACGGTATTTTACCACTATGAACTTTTTTCTCATCGTGAGGACTAGTTCCGTCAATATATAAATAACTTTCATCAAATAAAATAACACTATCATCTAGGGGAACGGGTTTTGTTCTATCAGTAAAATCTAAATTTTTAAATGTTAAAACTTTAACTTTATCATCTTCTAAGGGATAATTACTATAAATTTCATCTGTCAATAATTTCATAGTTTGCGATAAATAAGTTAAAAGTAATGTTTTACCAGTTCCTAACTTACCAATAATTACCGATAACGGATTATCTCAAACAAAATTTACTAACCCAAAAGAATTTAACTGATAAAAAATATTTTTTCACAATCATCACACAAAATATACACATTGCAAAGCAAATAATATTCAAAATACTAAACCAACACAATACAAAGAAATTAACCAAAGTAATAAATCAATTAAACTAAACAAAAGCATTGAACCACTAATATAACAATAGTTTTTAAAGAAAAATATAAATTTTTTCATTATTTAAAATACCCAACTATCTTAAAAACCATTCACAAGAAAAACCAAGTTAAAAACAAAATCACAACTCAAACACCAACCATCAAGGTTAAATATTCATTTTGCGTTAAATTCCACATTGTAATACTTTCAACATTCGTTTTATCGATAAACAAAAATATATGAATAAAAAACTCTTTTAATTTAATTCAATCATTTTGCATTTTTAAAAACTCCATATTTTTTGAATAAGTTTAAAAAACATTCCAAAAAATAAAACAACAAATAACACAAAAGATATAACATATAAAAACTCAGGGGCATTTGCACCAATAATATAACTAACAAATTGAACTCAATAATCATATAAACTCATTTAATTTAAGTCTTTCAAATCATTAATTAATTCTTGTTCTTTTTCAACACTTCAATTTGTTAAATTATTATTGTTATTATTTGCTTTTACTTTTTTAGGTTCACTTGAAAATAACGCTTTTTTCATTTTAGTAAAATAATTTTGTTTATATTGATTATATAAATTGATTAATTCTGTTCCAGTTAAATATTTTCAAATATTTCGCTTTAAATTTTCATCATATTTTACAATAGGGTAAGAATTATCATAAATCAAACCGATTGCTATTTGTTCCAAATGTTTTTCACTCGGATAAATAAACTTATTACTCAATCAAAAACCAATATGACGATTATGATTAGGTAAATTAATAAAACTTGCTTTTTCTGTTGTAAAAGGGATAAATTCCTTACTAATAAAATAATTTTCTACATTATGATTTTTCTTAACAAAATTACTCAATTTTATCATCTCCTCGTCTTACTGGTCTTAACATTGTGCCTTTTCCTAATCCTCCAATTATATTTTCTAACGGTAACATTCTTTTCTTTAACAACATAACTTTATATTCTTTAATTTCGCATATATGACATTGAATTATAAAAAATAAAAGAATAAATATTAAAAATAAAAATAAAGAAAAAAGTAAAATACCAACAATTATTTCTCTATTTGAAAACAAAACAAGACCTACAATAATTTCAATAAGAACAATGAAAAATTGAAAATAAACAAAACCAAAAACAAAATTCCTAATAATAAAATCTCTCTTTAATTTTTTACATTCCTTAGTTGTTTTAAATTTTATATCCATAAGATAATCTCCTAACTAAATATTTGTTTAATAAACAATGTTATAAATAATGTTTATATAATGTTTTTTAATTGTAATAAACACTGATTATTAACAATGTTATACATAATGCTAATATATTGTTTATTTAATGTTTAATAAACAATGTTAATAAACAATGTTAAATATAAAAATAATAAAAATTGGCACACTGAAAAATACTATTTAATTTTTAACAATAGTTATTAAAATATAAAATCATAAGTTTATAATTAAGTTGATATTATTATGGTTTTCTCTCTGTATAAATTATTTTAAATAAAAAGAAGAAATAAAATATCGAAGAAATAATAAATTCATTTTTTACAAATATAATACCATCTATTTTTTGATTATCATGAATGGTATTACCAATTAAAACAATTATTTCACTAATAATAATTTTAATAATAACTTTTAAATTTATTATTCAAATTTTTAATAAATTAACAAATTTATAAATATTTTTATACAGAGAGAAAACCATAATAATACCTTAAATATAATTAAATTGATATTTTTACACTATACACTGTTCACAAATTTTAAAAAAAAGTAGGTATATTTATAAAAAATATTATAAAAATTTATTTCCCAAATCTATTACTAGTATGACCCTTAATAGAAATATTCTTATTTTTATTAAATCCTACTAAAAAAATATTTTTCATAACAGACTCAATATTATGAATAATAAACAATATAGATTTATCAACTATAGAAAATATAGTTAAATTTATATGTATAATAGAGATTTTTATTATCCCAATATTAACGATAGTAATAAAGTTTATTAAAAAATAAATTTGTAAACAGTGTATAGTGTAAAAATAAACAATAAAATTATTTATTTAATTCACATAAAAGCTAGTGTGCCTTAACTAAGATATATGATCGATTATAATAAATATTAAAATCCTTTAACCATAACACGGAAAAAGTTTAAGATTTTAATAATACAAAATATAGCAAATGGAATTAATATAATTCACGCTTCACCTAAGAAAACCATTATCTCAGGTAAAATATTTGTTATACCTTCTTTAACTTTTCATAATGCACTAGATAAACCAGTTCAAATACCAGTCATACCCTCAGACATAGTTTTAGGTGTAGATGCTGTTAAAAAATTAAACGCTGTTGTTAAATACATACCTAACATTATTTATTACTCTCCTTTCTTTCAATTTCTTTTTTATCTTTTTTCTTTCCTCGAATTTGACGAATTTTTTGGTAAATTAATAAACCAAAATAAAGAAAAATTGCTAATACAATAACAACACTAAATATTGTCGTTAATCAAGTTGGCATAATATATCTCCTTTCAAAATTTTTAAATATCGCGTCACGCTCCGCGTGTTCGCTACGCTCAAAATAAACTATATTGAATAAATTACCGCTAATAAATTACGCGGATAATTTATTCATTTTCTTTTACATTATTAATTACTATCTTATTTACAGTATTAATAACAATATCTTTTCCATACTTAATTACTAAGGACCGCAAAATAAAATAATGTTTCTTTTCAATAAAAAATCAACTCCTTTCAGAATTGATTTGTTGCACTTCGATTACAGGATGCATCTCAAACAAAATTTACTAACCGAAAAGCGTTTAACTGATAAAAAATATTTTTTCACAATCATCGCACAAAATATACACATTGCAAAGCAAACAACAATCAAAATACTAAACCAACACAATACAAAGAAATTATTCAAAGTAATAAATCAATTAAACTAAACAAAAGCATTGAACCACTAATATAACAATAGTTTTTTAAAAAAAATATAAATTTTTTCATTTTACCTCCAATAGTTATTTATAATTAAACTAGTATTATTATGGTTTTCTCCCCCCACAAATCAAAAAGAAATATTTTTTACAACATTATTTATATTAAGTAATTACTGCATTCGTAATGAAAATATATATTATATTCAAAAAAAATTTTAAAATTTTGTGTGGAGAGAAAACCATAATAATAACAAAATTTAATTATTTAAAATAACTAACTATTTTAAAAACCATTCACAAGAAAAACCAAGTTAAAAACAAAATCACAACTCAAACACCAACCATCAAAGTTAAATATTCATTTTGCGTTAAATTCCACATTGTAATACTTTCAACATTCGTTTTATCTATAAACAAAAATATATGAATAAAAACTCTTTTAATTTAATTCAATCATTTTGCATTTTTAAAAACTCCACATTTTTTAAATAAATTTAAAAAACATTCCAAAAAACAAAACAATAAATAACACAAACAATATAACATATAAAAACTCAGGGGCATTTGCACCAATAATATAACTAACAAATTGAACTCAATAATCATATAAACTCATTTAATTTAAGTCTTTCAAATCATTAATTAATTCTTGTTCTTTTTCAAAACTTCAATTTGTTAAATTATTATTATTTGTTTTTACTTTTTGAGGTTAACTTAAAAATAACGCTTTTTTCATTTTAGTAAAATAATTTTGTTTATATTGATTATATAAATTGATTAATTCTGTTCCAGTTAAATACTTTCAAATATAGCGTTTCAAATTTTCATCATATTTTACAATAGGGTAAGAATTATCATAAATCAAACCGATTGCTACTTGTTCCGAATGTTTTTCACTCGGATAAATAAACTTATTACTCAATCAAAAACCAATATGACGATTATGATTGGGTAAATTAATAAAACTTGCTTTTTCTGTTGTAAAAGATATAAATTCCTTACTAATAAAATAATTTTCTACATTCTGATTTTTCTTAACAAAATTACTCAATTTTATCAACTCCTTCAATTTGTCAATATTGATTTAATTTTTCTTTTTCAACATCAAATTCTACCTTAATTTCAAAAATATATTTTATATACATAATAATCACAAAAATAATAACTATAAAAGCACATACAGACATAATAATTGCAAATACAAAGTGTGGAAAATCTTTATCATTTCAACTCAATATTGAAAAATAAATAAAAGAACTTAAAAAAAAAGAAATCAGCAATTAAATTTAAAAAAATTAAAAAACTTAATAAAAAAATATCTTTAATAAAATTTTTCTTTATTTTTTTATATTCCTTAGTTGTTTTAAATTTCATATCCATAAGATAATCTCCTAACTAAATATTTATTTAATAAACAATGTTATAAATAATGTTTATATAATGTTTTTTAATTGTAATAAACACTGATTATTAAAAATGTTATACATAATGCTAATATATTGTTTATTTAATGTTTAATAAATAATGTTAATAAACATTGTTAAATATAAAAATAATAAAAATTGGAACACTGAAAAATACTATTTAATTTTTAACAATAGTTTTTAAAATGTAAAATCATAAGTTTATAATTAAGTTGATATTATTATGGTTTTCTGTCTGTATAAATTATTTTAAATAGAAAGAAGAAATAAAATATCGAAGAAATAATAAATTCATTTTTCTATTTAATAAATTCATTTTTTACAAATGTGATACCATCTATTTTTTGATTATCATGAATGGTATCCCCAATTAAAACAATTATTTCACTAATAATAATTTTAATAATAACTTTTAAATTTATTATTTGAATTTTTAATAAATTAACAAATTTATAAATATTTTTATACAGAGAGAAAACCATAATAATACCTTAAATATAATTAAGTTGATATTTTTACACTATATACTGCCCACAAGTTTTTAAAAGAAAGTAAATATATTTATAAAAAATATTATAAAAATTTTTGGTTCAAAACTGTTATTAATATTCTTATTTCTATTAAATCCTACTAAAAATAACCAAATGAGTAGTTAAATTTATTTAAAAATAAATTTGTAGACAGTGTATAGTGCAAAAATAAACAACAAAATTATTTATTCAATTCGCATAAAAACTAGTGTGCCATAGCTAAGATATATAATCGATTATAATAAATATTAAAATCCTTTAACCATAACACGGAAAAAGTTTAAAATTTTAATAATACAAAATATAGCAAATGGAATTAATATAATTCACGCTTCACCTAAAAAAACCATTATCTCAAGTAAAATATTTGTTATACATTCTTTAACTTTTCATAATGCACTAGATAAACCAGTTCAAATACCAGTCATACCCTCAGTCATAGTTTTAGGTGTAGGTGCTGTTAAAAAATTAAACGCTGTTGTTAAATACATACCTAACATTATTTACTACTCTCCTTTCTTTCAATTTCTTTTTTTTCTTTTTTCTTTCCTCGAATTTGTTTAATTTTTTGGTAAATTGATAAACCAAAATAAAGAAAAATTGCTAATACAATAACAACACTAAATATTGTCGTTAATCAAGTTGGCATAATACATCTCCTCTCTAAAAATATTGCGACACGCTTCGCGTGTTCGCTACGCTCAAAATAAACTATATTGAATAAATTACCGCTAATAAATTACGCGGATAATTTATTCATTTTCTTTTACATTATTAATTACTATCTTATTTACAGTATTAATAACAATATCTTTTCCATACTTAGTTACTAAGGACCGCAAAATAAAATAATGTTTCTTTTCAATAAAAAATCAACTCCTTTCAAAGTTGATTTGTTGCACTTCGATTACACGATGCCAAAATTAATGGGCAATTTGATATAACACATGTTTTGCATAATTTTATAAGAAAAAAATGCAATTATTATTTTTACAACACTTGCATTTTTTTATTAATAACATTAACAATTTTTTCAACATTAAAACTAAAATATTCTAAAACATCTTGAAATGGCCCTGATTGACCGAAGGTATTAATTCCAAAGTTTAACCCACTATTTGAAGTATAACGTTCTCAGCCAAAGGTTGTCCCTAATTCAATTGAAGCAATTAAAGCCAACGGTTCTAACAATCTTTGTTTATATTTAGCATCTTGTTGCTCAAATAATTCTCAACAAGGCATTGATACTACTTTTACTTTAATTTTTTTATCATGCTCTAATTTTTTTGCAACAGCAATTGCCATACTTACTTCACTACCTGTTGCTAACAACACAACATGATTATTATCTTCTTGTCCATAAACTTGATAAGCTCCTTTTTTAACCAGCTCAACATTTGAATGTTCTAATTTTGGTAAATCTTGACGTGTAATTAAAATAACACTTGGAGTATGTTTTGATTGTAAAGCCATATGATAAGCTCCTAATGTTTCATTAAAATCAGCTGGGCGAAAAACATTTAAGTTTGGTTGACTACGTAACATGGCTAATTGTTCAATTGGCTGATGTGTTGGACCATCTTCACCAACAGCAATTGAATCATGCGATAAAATATAAATAGCTGGAATTTCCATTAATGAACTCAACCGAATAGCTGGCTTCATATAATCAGCAAAAACAAAGAAACCACTTGCAAAAGGAATTAATCCTCGGTGTAAACAAATTCCATTATTAATGGCAGCCATTGCAAATTCTCGTACCCCATATGCTAAATTACGACCTAACCGATTTTCAGCACTATAAACACCATCAGCTCCTTTTGCTTTTGTACTACCACTTAAATCAGCACTACCACCAATTAAACCTGGAATAATATTAGAAAGACGATCAAGTATTGCACCACTACTAATCCGTGTTGCTTGTGGTTTAATTGGTTTTAAATCACGAAAATCTTGTGGATTAAAATTAAAATTCCCATAAACTGCATCATCAAGTTCTTTTGCTAAAGCAGGATTTTCTTTGCAAAGACCTTGATACATTTTTAACCATTGTTGATATTTTTTAATTCCCCGTTGTTTAACATTGACTTCAAAATCCTTATAAACTTCACTAGGAACTTCAAATGGTTTATAATTTCATTCTAACATTTTACGAACTGTCTCAATATCACTTCCCAACGGAGCACCATGTACTGCTGGTGTTCCTTGTTTAGTTGTCCCATCACCAATTATTGTTTTTACTTCAATTAAGGTTGGTTTATTACTTTTTTTTGCTTTTATAATAGCTTGATCAATTGCCTCAATATCATTCCCATCTTTGACAAAAAGATAATTTCAATTTGCTGCTTTAAAGCGATCAGCAATGTTTTCACTTTGTGCAACATTAACCATATTATCCAATTGCACATCATTTGAATCAAACAATACAATTAATTTATTTAGTTTTCAATGTCCTGCTAAAGAAATTGCTTCTTGTGTAACTCCTTCTTGTAAATCACCATCACCACATAAAACATAAGTATAATGATCATAAAGCGGATATTTTTTGGTATTGTATCTTGCTGCTAAATGAGTTTCTGCCAACGCTAAACCAACTGCTGCTGCAAGTCCTTGTCCAAGAGGGCCTGTCGCAACATCAACTCCTGGAGTTAAATGTGATTCGGGGTGACCAGGCGTAATTGAATCAACTTGACGAAAATTTCGTAAATCATCAATATTCAGATCAAATCCTGATAAATGCAATAACGAATATAATAAAGCACTACCATGTCCTGCTGCTAAAACAAATCGATCACGATTTATTCATTTGTCCACTTGGGGGTTAACAACTAAGTGTCTTGTAAATAAAGTATATGCCATTGGCGCAGCACCAAGAACAATTCCCGGATGGCCTGAATTTGCTTTATTAATTGCTTCAATTCCCAACATTTTGATTGTATCAATTGATTTTTTCATTCTATTTGCCTCCTTTTTATACACTAATTAATACTCATAATATCATTGTACAACGAATTAAAAGAAAGAACTTAAATAATTTGAAAAATATTCCATTAATTCTTACTTTTTTTGGATTATTCATTTATAATTAGAAAAAGTCTGAATGAAAATAAATAGAAAAAGAGTGGTCCCTTTAATGGTTAAATATTTATTTAAAAGTCGTGATAACGTCCTCTAACTTTTTAAAACAAGGAAATTAAAAAATAAAAGATTTTTATTAAACCCCGCACTAAAAAGTAATAATATGATAAATAACATAAAGTAAAGGATGTGATAACAAAAATGACAAATAAATTACGAAATTGAAAAGTGATAATGATTATTCAAGGAATTTTGATGGGAGCACTATTTTCATTTATTCCATTTGCAATTTTTGTTAAATTTGGTTTAACAAAAATTTGATTCTTCTTATTAATTCCAATTGCAATGTTCTTTTTTACCCCACTATGGGTTAAAGTTAAAAAGAAAAAGAGTAATACCTTTATTCTTCAAATTAATAGTTTTTTTCTTTTTATTTTTCTTTCGTTATTAATGACTGTTAATTTTTTTGATAATAATTTAATTATTTATTTTTATCCCCTATTACTTTTTTGTACTGGAATGTTTGTTGCGGGTATGGTTCCTTTCTCAATGGAAATTATCCGTAGTTATGCTCGTGAACATCAATTAAAAACAAACCCTAGTATTTATTTTATTGTAGGAAGTGTTGTTACAATTATAATTCCTTTTTTACTACAATACTTTTTAACAGAATTAACAACTAAAATTTCCTTACAAGGATACTTTAGTTTATTAGCATTAATTAACTTTAGTTTAATTTTTTTTAACCATGATATTCAAACTGAAGAAATTACTTTTAAAATTAATCCTAGTAGTTGAAAAATACTTCAAAAAAACAAACAATTTTGAAGTTATTTATATTCATCAAGTTTTTTATATAGTATTAATGAAGTATTTGGATACATTCTTCCTATTTTAATTTTTACTAATACAGCAATTATGATTATAGTCATAAGTAGTTTATATGTTATTCGAAAAATAAGTTATTTATTTGGATATTTACTGAAAATAAACAGTAATAATATTAAACACCAAATTATTTGGAATACAATTATTACTATAATTGCTATCGGATTATTATTAGGATTAACAATTGTCTTTTTTCCCTTCCAAACTCAATTATCGCATATTTTATATTTAACCATTGGCTTGGGTGGCAGTCAAATCTTAATTGGATGTTTTCTTGGGCATTTAAGCCGGATTCAAAAAAATAATATAATTAGTTTAGTTGGTACTGACCATTTAACCTTAGGTCTAATGATTGAACATGTCTTCGGCCATGCTATCTTTAGTTTATTACTAAGTGTAATTATTATTCCAATAATAATTAATTTTTATACAAATATATTAACTTATATAATTATTTATAGTATTATCATTGGAATGTTATTATTAAGTTTTAGTTTTATCAAACTACCAGTAAAAAAAATAAAAACTTAGTCATTTTAAAGATTACAAGAAAATAATAAAAATAATAAAAATATTTATTTATAATTATAAAAAATATCATAAAATAAATAAAAAATATAAAATTAAACACACTAAAAAATAATTTATTAAATTTTAATTAATAAATACATATTTTATTATTTTAATGACATATTTTATGAGTTAATTTACATATTATTAATTAATTAAAATATAATAAACTTATTTAGTTTAAACACAAAAACTTAATAATTTAAAATTATTTAATTAAACTTAAACTATTCAAAAAATTAAATGGTGTCTGAAAATTTAAAGACTTATGTACTCTTTCAAAATTATAAAAATAATAATAATCATTTAATTTATTCTGTAAACTAACTGCATTTAATATTTTTTCTTCAAATACAAATAATTTAGTATAATTTTGATGAAATCTTTCAATCTTACCGTTTGACTGTGGAGAACGAACCGGTTTTGTCTGATGAAAAATATTTTTATCTGTTAAAAATTGAGTAAAATTAGTTTCTTTAACAGTATTTTTTTGATTATTCCGATAATTATTAATAAATTCAGAACCGTTATCAGTTCTAATTCGTGTTATTTTAACACCAAATATATTTTTAAAATCACTAATTGCTTTTTTAACAGCAGCAATAGCATTATCAATATTTAATTTATCATAAACATATCCTAATGCTAATCTTGTTTTTTCATCAATAAAATCATAAACATAATACTTTTTATCAACTGGAAATTTACTTGGTACAAAATATTTAGCGTCCATCTGTAATAAACCTATTTCTTTAACTTCATATCTTGGATGTTGTTTTTTAATTTCTTTAATTTTATTTTTTATTTTTAATCATCTTTCATCTTTTTTAAGTCAACGAAAAAATGTTTTTAAATTTTTTGGTGCTTTATTTTTTAATTTTTCTCCATGAATTCCTTTTTTTAAATTATAAAACAAAGATAAAAAACCACCAGCATGTTTATTACAATATTCAAAATATAAATCACAAAATGCAATTAAAATTTTATTCGCTCAATAATAATAAAAAGTTGAAAATTTATTTTTAAAATATTTTTTAATTAAATCTTTCAACAAAAAATTACCACTATTAACATAATAATCATTACACAAATTAATATATGAAAATATTTTTTTTATTCTTTTATAATATTTATTTTTATTGTATTGGTTTATTTATTTTAGAAAATTGTGATAAATATTCTCTTCTTTTTTTCTAAATTGTTGTGCTTGATTTTGTTTTCACTTATAAGTACCAATTTGATTAACAGTTCTTCGTTTATCACGACCAATATTACGATAAAAACCTTGTTCAAGTCTTCTAATATATTTTCTTAAATCATTAATATCTTTTGCATTTATAAAGTTTTTTAATATTTTGTCATAATAAATACCTTTATTTTTTAAACCTTCTTCAACATATTTACGAATCATACTTGGTAACATACTCTTAATCAAATTCTTCAAAATAAAGTTCCTGCATTAGCATTTTTTATTGCTAATCAAACATCAGCCGGCATTGAAGGATAAGTATAAGGTCCATATACTATTATGTTTAACCATTGGAATTAATTCAAAATGTAAAGCATAAAAATCACTATCAAATGTATCATCATATAAGTCTAATACTTTATCTTCTCTTGCCTCGGGTTTATCTTCTCATTGAATTAATTCATATTGATTTTTACTTACAGGACATTTTTCTCATAATCATTTTAATTGATTAGTATTTATTAACATTGTAAATGCCTCAATACGATGTTTTATTTTAAACTTCTGCTTTTGTGCTGGTTTAAAATGCATGTATTGACCAAAAGTATAATTATATTTTTCTCTATTTAAACTTTCTAATGTTGCATAAGCACTATCATCAACATTAATTGATATACCTTGTTGTATTAAATTAAAGTATTGATTTAATTGATTGTTGTAAAACTCTAAAATATCTTTTACTTGTTCTAATGGTCCTTTAAATTGTTGAGTAGCATTTGAGTGTGTATATTCAGCAACTTTATATGCTTTTTTATCAAATGAATTATATAATCAAAAACTTGCTGCTGTTGTATGTCCTTTAGGGCTAGTTGAGTTTGCTAAGTCAACACCACCTAATAATTTCGTTGGTTGAATAATATCTGTTGCTTGCATAATATCAAGATATCTTGCAAAGATTGACCCACTAGTATTACCTGGTAATCCTCAACTTCATACTCTTGCTCTTTCAGGGTCTAATTGTTCTAATCTTAATATTTTATTTTCTTCTTCTTTTGGTAAGAAACTATTTAATCTTCAATTTGTATAATGAATAATAATTTTCATATCTCATTTTTCAATATAAGCAGTTTGTTCTCATTTACTACGCATTATTTCTTCATTAAAAGGTAATAATTGATTACAATAACCAACAATATATCTTTTTAAACTCTCAGGATTACATGTATTAATTGTTATTTTATTTTGACTACCTCTTAAAGCAAAATCAATTTCATTAATATCATTTTGGTTATATTGGTCGCATTCTTCTCTTCAATCAATAACTAATTTATATTTATTTAAATCAGCAAAGGCTTTTAATTTTTCTCTTTTTGTAGCAGAATGTAACCCACGACATACTATTTTTGTCCCATTGGGAATAGTAAACGAATGTGTGCTTAAATTAACACTAAATGGAATATTATGCTTTTCTAATGTATTTCATATGTTTTGAAAGATACTATCTCTAATATCTTTATTCATTTTCATACTAGCAAAAATAAAAATAGGTTCTTTTATTAACATTGATATTTTAATTAATTCAGCAAACATTTCTAAATTAGATAATGTTTTACCACTATGTCGTGAACCAATTTGATTAATTTCATTAACTAACTCAAACTTTTTAGCAAAAGGATATTTATTACCAACATTACTATTTTGTAATAACCAATAAGGAATTTCTAACAAATAAGTAAAATGATTAAGCATTCTTATCATCCTTATTATTATCATTTTTAATATCTCTAATATCTGTTTGTAAATTAACAATCATTGGTTGTTGATTATTTAAGTTTAATTCTTTTTCAAGTTCTTTTTCTTGTAATGAATATTTATAATTAAATGCACGCTGTCAATATAATTTAGCACCATCAGGTGATTTCATCATAAAATTAATTATTTCACTTTCAATTCTATCAACTTGTTTTTCAAGCAAAGGAACTATCTTTTCGCTCGCATAAGTATCATATCTTCATTTGCGAGAAAGATTGAATTCATTGGTTAAATCATTCAAAGTATATGGTTTATGCGGTGATTTATTTTGCCAAAATTCATCTATTTTACGATAAAATGTTCGCAAACTTGCTGTTTTTGGATTAAATTCCTTCATATTTTACTCCTTTTTGCATATTAAAATTGCAATTATTTAAACAATATGGTTAAATAATAGAGTAATAACAAACCTATCAAGAACTAAAAACGTATCACAATGTATTAAAGAACTTAATATTATTTTTATTATTTTTATTTTACAATTAAAAAAAGACTTTTTCAAGTCTTTTTTTTGTAAAACAAGTATAGAGACAGATATTCGCAACTTGTTATAAATTAATTGTATAACTTTAAAAATAATTGTCAATAGTTTTTTAAAAATAGTGTATAAATAATTTTAAAAAGATTGGAGACAGAATATATGAAAGATTATACACATCTAAAATATGATGAACGAAATTTATTTAAGGATTTATTTTTATCTGATAGTTGTAAAAAGAAAAATGGTACACTTAATTTATCTGAAATTGCAAGACAAACAAATCGCAGTGTGAATACTGTTAAAAGAGAAATTAAAAGATTTAAAAATATAGAAGATTATACAGCAATAGAAGCACAAAAAGATTATTATAAAAAGCGTAAAAAATGTATTAAAAAACTACCTACATTTACAAAAGAACAATTAAATTTTATTCATCTGAGATTTAATGTTTATCATGATTCACCAGCAGAAATTATTCAACGATTTTTAATAAAGTTTGGTATCAAATTTCCCGCTTGTGTTAAAACATTTTATAAATGAATTTTTTTAGGTCTTTTGGGTTTGTTAAAGAAAAATTTATTAAATGGTGGTAGAAAAAATAGAACAAAGAAAAGACCTGATAATCGTGGCAAATTAGATGAAAGATTTAAATCAATATGAGATATTGAAAATAAAGAATCTAATGTTGGATGACTTGAAGCGGATACAGTTATTGGAAAAGACCATAAATCTGCTGTTTTAGTTTTAGTAGAACAATCAAGTAAAAAATACTTTGCTATGAAATTAGAAAATCATACTGCTAATGAAGTTTTAGAAAAACTTGAAGAATTAGTTAGAATTAATGGTTTAGTTGGAAAAATTAAAGGAATAATAACAGATCGCGGAAAAGAATTTAGTAAATTTGAAGAGATGGAAAAGATTACTGGTTCTAATGTTTATTATTGTGACCCTGGTTCACCAAAACAAAAACCCTTAATTGAAAGAATTAACCGTGAATTTAGAAAACGCTTTCCTAAGGACACTGATTTTAATAATGTTAATCAGAAAAGAATAGATTGAGTAGTTAATGTTATAAATGATAAACTCCGACCATGTTTAAATTGAATAAGTGCAAAAGAAATGTTTTTACAAAATATTAAGTAAATTTATTAATTAAAATTTAATAAATTGTTTAATGTTAAAATTAATTAGATTATTAACTGCTGCTTTACAAGATACTAAAATTGGTGAATTATTAAAAGATGGTTTAAAAAAATATGGCATTATTAAAAAAGAAACTTCTCAATTTAAAAAATTATATAATTGAACAGATCCAAGGAACATTTTACAATATTTAAAAAAGGCAACAAAACAAGAAATTAATTCTTTATTAGATAAAATAGAAAAAAGAAGTTTAGAACAAGGGAAAAATTTATTTAATGAGCAATATCAAGATTCAAAAGAATGAGTTAATATTCAATCTAGTTGAATTAAATATGGTAAGTTTGAAATGACAAATAAAATTATTAATACGGGTAATGCTACATTTTTATTTCAACCAAAGGTAATAGTTCAGCAGATTATAAATTATGACAACAAAGGGAGTGAATGACTTAATGAAAAAAGATGTTTATGTAATACATGATGAGCGTGTAATAAATGCAAAAAGACCTTATATGGCAGTTTGTGGGCAAGTTAAAAAAAGACTTTGTAAAGAATTAAAAAAAGATAACATCGCAATATGTAAATTAAGTTTATATAACGAATATATTAAAAAATATCAAAAAGTTAAAGTATGTGTAAAAGTTTTGTCAAATGAACCTAGTTTATTAACTGTAAATATAATTAATTATGCACTTATTTTAAAATTAAAGGAGCAAAATAACAATGAATAATAATACCTATCCAACTTTACCAAACTTAAATGATATTAATAGTGTTTTAAAATATTATAATTATGATTGAACAATTAATTTAGCAAATATTATTGCTCGCCATCAAATGCGATTAGTAAATGGTAAAAATATATTATTTAATTCTCATAGAGAAGATATCTTAAATAAATTAAATTGATGATATGAAACTTATAAAATTAAAGAAAAATTAGATAAAAATGAATTAACAGCAAGTTTAATGGGTAAAACTATTTTTGGTTTGTTAGAAACATCAGATGGCAATATTGATTTATGAATTAACCCATTTAACTTTACATCACGAGTAAGTAAAATAAATGAAATTGAACAAGGTGCTGATATTTGATTAAATTATCATCAAAGTGATAGTGGTTTTATTTTAAATTTAATTTGTACCAAAGATAAAATAGTTATTAAAGGTTGACCTAAAAATAATGAAGTAGTTGTTGGACAAAGTAAAACACAAATTAAAGATGATGTTAAACCTGTTTTAGTACAAGAATTTAAAAATAAATTAGGTATAGTACCTTTTTGAGAAATGATAAATGAACCTAATCCATTATTCTTATCAACATCAACAACTTTAAATCCATGACCTACAATGGCAAATTGTTATAAATTACAATTTGATTTAGAAGATAGTTTTAATATTAAATCAAAAGAAAGATGAGCAAATCGTACGCATTGATATGGAATATTAGATGATGATTTAATGACTGCTTATAACAAAGGTAATAAAAAAGTATTACAAGATGCTTTTGATGATATTTTTATTCAATCAGGTCAATCAGCAGTTGATGGTCAATTATCTCAATCTTTACAAGTAGTACAAGGTACACCAATCTTAGAAACATATACACAAGATCAAAAATCAATTATTGAACAAGTATATGTAGCATGTCATTTTTCTAGTCCTTTTGGTGATAAATCAGATAGTGAACAAAATAAAACACAATCATTATTAACTAAAACAAAAGATTTAGAAAAACAAGCATATTTACAATCATATCGTATGCAATATTATACTAAAATGTTTGATACTGTTTTAAAATATTATGGTTTATGAGATGGTAGTGGTGAAAGACCATATAGTTTTAAATTTATTAGTGCTAGTTTAGTAGATCAAATGCGACAAAATGAATTAATTACTGCTAGATTAGAAAATAAAACAATGGAACCAGAAAGAGCAATAACTGAATATGATGATGTTGATGGATTAGAGGCAGCAAAGTATTTTGAAAAAGTAGAAGCATGACAAGATAAAATGCAATCTAAAGAAATAGAACATAATAATAAATTAATGGAATATGATGAAACTGGTAATAATCAAAATGCTATCCAAGGTAGAACAGAAATAAAGGAGGATTAATAAATGAGTAGAATTAGCCCAGGTGCTATGAATGAATTAAGAGCACAAGCCCACGATACTTTAATGGATATAAGAGAAGACATCAGAAATAATCGCCATTGAATGGTATTTCCTTTTAATGTTTATAGTTCATATATTCCTGATACAGAAACGGGATGAAAACCTAATAATGCTAAACCAAGTGATTATGGTAGTTATACCCGCATATTTGATAATATGGAAAGTACAATTGCTCAATGACAAGGTAGTTTAAAAATAGTACAAAAATATAAAGGTGAAGAAATTAATATCTTAACTATTGATGATTTTAAAAATCAACCTATTAATTCAACGATATGAGCCAATAATGAAACACCTTTTGCAATAAAATTAAAAGATGAAAATGAAAATAACTATTGAAAATTAATTGATGGTGAAAATATTTATGATATTAATAAAATGTTAGAATACTTAAAACAATATAAATTAAGTTATTTTATAAATAATGATAATAAAGCAGATAATTTTTATACAAAAGAAGTTAAAGTTGGTAAATATTGAGATGCTTATATGATTGATGATAGAAGTTCAATTCAATTTGGTGAAGCCAAATTTGAACAAGTATTTACTCAACAATCAACTGAAAGACAATATACTTTATTAATTTTAGATGAAGATGCAGAAAGGCATCGTGTAATCGAAGTGCAACAAATCAATTCTGAAAGGAGTTGATTTTTTATTGAAAAGAAACATTATTTTATTTTGCGGTCCTTAGTAACTAAGTATGGAAAAGATATTGTTATTAATACTGTAAATAAGATAGTAATTAATAATGTAAAAGAAAATGAATAAATTATCCGCGTAATTTATTAGCGGTAATTTATTCAATATAGTTTATTTTGAGCGTAGCGAACACGCGAAGCGTGTCGCAATATTTTTAGAGAGGAGATGTATTATGCCAACTTGATTAACGACAATATTTAGTGTTGTTATTGTATTAGCAATTTTTCTTTATTTTGGTTTATTAATTTACCAAAAAATTAAACAAATTCGAGGAAAGAAAAAAAGATAAAAAAGAAATTGAAAGAAAGGAGAGTAATAAATAATGTTAGGTATGTATTTAACAACAGCGTTTAATTTTTTAACAGCACCTACACCTAAAACTATGTCTGAGGGTATGACTGGTATTTGAACGGGTTTGACTAGTGCATTATGAAAAGTTAAAGAATGTATAACAAATATTTTACCTGAGATAATGATTTTCTTAGGTGAAGCGTGAATTATATTAATTCCATTTGCTATATTTTGTATTATTAAAATTTTAAACTTTTTCCGTGTTATGGTTAAAGGATTTTAATATTTATTATAATCGATTATATATCTTAGTTAAGGCACACTAGGAATTTTTAGTGAAATAATTTTTTGAATTGGTGATACCATTCATGATAATCAAAAAATAGATGCTATCACATTTGTAAAAAATGAATTTATTAAATAGAAAAATGAACTTATTATATTTACTATTAAAGTTCTTAATAGTTATTTTCAGTGTGCCAATTTTTATTATTTTTATATTTAACATTGTTTATTAACATTGTTTATTAAACATTAAATAAACAATATATTAGCATTATGTATAACATTGTTAATAATCAGTGTTTATTACAATTAAAAAACATTATATAAACATTATTTATAACATTGTTTATTAAACAAATATTTAGTTAGGAGATTATCTTATGGATATAAAATTTAAAACAACTAAGGAATGTAAAAAATTAAAGAGAGATTTTATTATTAGGAATTTTGTTTTTGGTTTTGTTTATTTTCAATTTTTCATTGTTCTTATTGAAATTATTGTAGGTCTTGTTTTGTTTTCAAATAGAGAAATAATTGTTGGTATTTTACTTTTTTCTTTATTTTTATTTTTAATATTTATTCTTTTATTTTTTATAATTCAATGTCATATATGCGAAATTAAAGAATATAAAGTTATGTTGTTAAAGAAAAAAATGTTACCGTTAGAAAATAAAATTGGAGGATTAGGAAAAGGCACAATGTTAAGACCAGTAAGACGAGGAGATGATAAAATTGAGTAATTTTGTTAAGAAAAATCAGAATGTAGAAAATTATTTTATTAGTAAGGAATTTATCCCTTTTACAACAGAAAAAGCAAGTTTTATTAATTTACCTAATCATAATCGTCATATTGGTTTTTGATTGAGTAATAAGTTTATTTATCCGAGTGAAAAACATTTGGAACAAGTAGCAATCGGTTTGATTTATGATAATTCTTACCCTATTGTAAAATATGATGAAAATTTAAAGCGAAATATTTGAAAATATTTAACTGGAACAGAATTAATCAATTTATATAATCAATATAAACAAAATTATTTTACTAAAATGAAAAAAGCTTTATTTTCAAGTGAACCTAAAAAAGTAAAAACAAATAATAACAATAATAATTTAACAAATTGAAGTGTTGAAAAAGAACAAGAATTAATTAATGATTTGAAAGACTTAAATTAAATGAGTTTATATGATTATTGAGTTCAATTTGTTAGTTATATTATTGGTGCAAATGCCCCTGAGTTTTTATATGTTATATCTTTTGTGTTATTTGTTGTTTTATTTTTTGGAATGTTTTTTAAACTTATTCAAAAAATATGGAGTTTTTAAAAATGCAAAATGATTTAATTAAATTAAAAGAGTTTTTTATTCATATATTTTTGTTTATCGATAAAACGAATGTTGAAAGTATTACAATGTGGAATTTAACGCAAAATGAATATTTAACTTTGATGGTTGGTGTTTGAGTTGTGATTTTGTTTTTAACTTGGTTTTTCTTGTGAATGGTTTTTAAAATAGTTAGTTATTTTAAATAATTAAATTTTGTTATTATTATGGTTTTCTCTGCCCACAAAATTTTAAAATTTTTTTTGAATATAATATATATTTTCATTACGAATGCAGTATTTATTAATATAAATAATGTTGTAAAAAATATTTCTTTTTGATTTGTGTGGAGAGAAAACCATAATAATACTAGTTTAATTATAAATAACTATTGGAGGTAAAATGAAAAAATTTATATTTTTCTTTAAAAACTATTGTTATATTAGTGGTTCAATGCTTTTGTTTAGTTTAATTGATTTATTACTTTGGATAATTTCTTTGTATTGTGTTGGTTTAGTATTTTGAATATTATTTGCTTTGCAGTGTGTTTATTTTGTGTGATGATTGTGAAAAAATATTTTTTATCAGTTAAATTCTTTTGGGTTAGTAAATTTTGTTTGAGATAATCCGTTATCGGTAATTATTGGTAAGTTAGGAACTGGTAAAACATTACTTTTAACTTATTTGTCGCAAACTATGAAATTATTGACAGATGAAATTTATAGTAATTATCCGTTAAAAGATGATAAGGTTAAAGTTTTAACATTTAAAAATTTAGATTTTACTGATAGAACAAAACCCGTTCCCCTAGATGATAGTGTTATTTTATTTGATGAAAGTTATTTATATATTGACGGAACTAGTCCTCACGATGAAAAAAAAGTTCATAGTGGTAAAATACCGTGAATTGTTTTAGCGAGACATTTTGGACATCGTGCGTTGTTTACTGCTCAGCGTGAGGGTATGATTTGAAATAATATTCGCCAGTTAGCAAGTGGAATTATTATTCCAATTTCATTGAAAAAACCAGTTATTAAGAAAGGGTTTAATTTTTTTAATCGTTTCTTTATTATGCGAATTGGTATTTTTCAAGATATAACGGATTATGAAATTTGAAAAACAAAATCAGTAGAACGAACAGCAGAAGGTAAAAGAGTAAAACATAAGTCGGATATTGGGTTAGGAATTCGGTTTTTTAAAATAATAATTCCCCTTGAATTCGCTAATAAGTATGATAGTCAATGGTTAAAGTTTGTGCGTGATTTAAAGAATGATGAAATTGTTAATAAAAAAGAATATTATTGGTCAGAAATCACAAAATTAAGCGTTAAAGAACGATTGGAGTTATTTGATATTGATATTTTGAAAAAGAATTTAAAACCTAAAAAAGAGAAAGGAAATAGTAAAGATGATTAATTTATTAGTTGAAAATAATAATAGTAATTGAGACAAGATTTTTAGTTTTGTTTTTGATATATTTTTGTTTATTTTTGATGTAATTTGAAATACAAAATTACCGATGACAAATACGTCAATTGCTTATTTTTTAATCTTTTTTATGGTTATTAAGTTATCGATTTATGCAATTCACGGCACATCAACACAATATAATAATTTAGGTTCGACAGTTAATAATGGTGTTTCGCAAGTATATTCGTCAACTGTACGAAAAGGTATTAATGTTGGTAAAAATGTTTATCAAAATAGTAATAAGCAGCAAGTTAAACGAGAAATTAAGCGTCAAAATGTTAGACAACAAGCAAAATTTAAAAGAGGTGTTAAGTAATGATTAAATTAGTTTTATTGGTGGCGGCAATTGCGATATTTGGAACTGGTTTTATTACTGTTATTATTAATCAATTTACATCAGCAAAAAATATTATTATGGATTTATATAATTCTGATACTTGGTTGATTTGATTATTTGGCAGAATGGCAGTTTTGTTTAGTCATCCGTTAATGTTAACGATATCAAGTTTATATATTGTTGGGTTTATTGTTTCAAAAACATTGTATAGTTAGGAGTTAAGTTTATGAAAAAATCGTTATCTTTATTTGCCATATTTATTTTAAGTTTTTTGGGTTTGGTTATTCCATTTATTACTTTAACGGCGTTTAGACCCTTAAATGAGGAGCATTATACGCTTAAACAAGAGAATAATTACTGGTAAAGGTATTAATGAAACTGATTTTATTAATACAATGTTTTTACGCAGTAGTTTTTTTGAAAATTGGTCGGAGACAAATTATTTTATTAATCCAACTTTAAAAACATCAAAAAAATTATAATTTAATGATAAATGGTATTTGGATTTTTTACAAGATAGTTATTCTACGGGAGTTGTTTATGATAAACCTAGTGAAACATTTTTAAATTATTATCAACAATGACATAGTTTAAAAAATCAGTATATGGTTGAAAAATTTTATGATGTTAAAAAGGAGAATTTTTTGGATGATTTAACTGATTTTATTTATGCTTTTGCAGTTAAATATAAGATGTATGATGTATCTAAAAAAATTGTTGACAATGTTGACCGCTATAAGGAAAATCATTATCCAAGAGTTAAGTTAAACGAAAATTATTGAAAAGAAGTTTTAAGTGTTTTAGGAGAAGGAAATACTAAAAAATGATATATAGGTATTTTCAAAAAAAAATAATAAATGAAATATTATAAAATGAAATGGTAACAAAGAATTTTATTCATATTATTATGATAAAGTTTATCGTTAAGATGGTAAGGGTCAACCACAAACACCAACAATAAATGAAAATACTGGTGAAGTTATATTGCCGAAGAATAGTTATCAACAAACTCGCGTAAAAGAATTTATTAGTTTATCTTTATATTCTGTTTTGCTAGAAAATACTAGGGTTCAGCAAGGTGGTAGTGCGGATT
Source organism: Spiroplasma citri (assembly GCF_001886855.1). Classification (NCBI taxonomy): domain Bacteria; kingdom Bacillati; phylum Mycoplasmatota; class Mollicutes; order Entomoplasmatales; family Spiroplasmataceae; genus Spiroplasma; species Spiroplasma citri. The sequence goes on along the minus strand of NZ_CP013197.1, from coordinate 744,398 downwards.
ATGAAAATCCGAATAAGGTTGGTACAAAGCGGATAATTTTTGATTTTGAGACGGTTGATGAATTGGATGTTAAAAATATTAAAAAAGCAATTTATCGGATGATTTTGACTGTTGATGAAGCAAATTTAATTATTTCTGGTAGTTTAGAGTTAAATAATATTAATAATGATGATTTAAGTTTTAATTTTAGTTTTATGCGAATGGGAATGGGTGAAGTTTTTAATTTTAATGGTTCAATTTATTCATCATTAAATAGTAAAGATTTAAAGTATTATCAACAGTTTAGCGGTCAGTTTGATTTATCTAAGTTTTTACAGTCGTTTTTTGCAAGTGCATTGGTGCCAGTGTTTCAAAATCGTAGTTCGTTTATTGAAAATGGATATATTGATAATTTACAATATGATACTGTTTTAGTTAACTTTTTTGCGTTGAAATTACAAAATTTTAATAATATTTTGTTGAGTGAAAATATTAACGATAAATTACAATTTGATAAATTATTAAATAGTATGTTTAAGATTTCACAGAAATTTTATACTAATTATTTACGTACGATTTTTGATTTAGAAAATAATACTTATGTTCAAGGTTATAATAAAAAATATGGTTTGTTAGTAAATAATGGTTTTAAAATTTACCCACGATATTTTTATTTTTCTGATAAATATAAGCAATTAGATATTAAATTATATTCAGCATTTAAAAATCGGTTTTATACGATTAATAATTATGGTAGTGTTTTTAATTATGATTTTTCGGTTGCTAATAATTATAATATTAATTCAAATTCGGGTTATGTTTTTGAAGATGCTTTAAAAGATAAATATGGTTTAAATTATAAAAAAATTGAAAAACAAAAAATCGGTTATAATGTTTTTGAATTGCAAGCACAAAAAGAGAATGATATGTACCGATATTATGATTTTAATTTTGGGATTTATAATTGACAAGAAATTAATAATGGTGGGTTGTTTCCTGATAAACAATGATGACAAGTGCAATATGTAATGCCAGATGGTTGATGAGATTTTGGTGCTCATATTAGAAGTGCGGTGATTTGAATTGTTAATACTATTCCGGTAGTTAAACAAGTTAATGAATTAGCGAGTGGTGTTGGTAAGGTTTTTGAAACAGTATATAGTTTTTTTAGTCAAATATTTGAGGTATGAAAATTTAATCCAGCGTTGTATAGTGCAATAACAAATATCTTTTTATTAATTATTTTTATGAAATTTGTGCGATTAATAATATAAAAAAGGAACTGTTATTCAGTTCCTTTTTGTTCTTTTCAGTCATTAATTTCACCGGTATTTTTATCTATTTGAGGTAATGTTGGTTCACCAACGCCATCTCAACGATAAATGTTAATATATTGATATTTATAATCTATATATTTTCCAATTCATTTTATAATTATAAAACCATTTTCAATTTTAATAATTCCAATATAATTTTTATTATCATTATTTTTTTCATTAACAAAACCATTAATTAATTTTCAATTACTACCTTTTGGTGGTTTTTGTGGATTATGTTGTTGTTGATTATCTGGTAGTTCTGGTTTATTATCTTCTTCGTTTTTATTATTATTTTATTTTTTACAACTTATTAGTGTTGTTGTGCTTGTTGCGGTTAATCCGATTGCTCCTATTATGCTAAGTCATTTTTTCATTTAGATTGTCTCCTTTTATTGTTTTATATATAATTAATATTATTTCATATATCAATTATATATCAATTATTTTGTATTAAATATTAATTTTATAAGTTAATGAAAGGTATATAAGTGTTATGTATAGTCATTTGAGTTTTATAGATAAAGTTAAATTAGAACAATTATTATTATCAAGAATGTTTTTAAAAAAGAATGGTAAACAGAATATTTCTGCAATCGCTAAATTTTTGAATAGACATCGTAGTACTATTTTACGAGAAATTAAGAGATTTAAAACTATTGATGAATATAGTGCTTATAAGTAAGATAAAATGTATTATGAGAAAAGAAAAAAGAATAATAAAAGATTTAAGTTTACAGAAGAACAATTAAATTTTATTCATCTGAGATTTAATGTTTATCATGATTCACCATCAGAACTTATTTATTGTTATTTTTTAAAATTTAAAGTTAAATTTCCCGTTTGTGTTAAAACATTGTATAAATGAATTCGTTTAGGTTTTTATGGTTTTTTAAAACAGAATTTACGACACCATGGTAAAAAATACAAAAGAAAAGGAAAATCTGATAATCGTGGTAAATTAACTGATTTTAAGTCAATTTGAGATATTGATAATAAAGTTTCTAATGTTGGATGACTTGAAATGGATACAGTGGTTGGTAAAGACCATAAATCTGCTATTTTAGTTTTAGTAGAACAATTAAGTAAAAAATATTTTGCAATAAAATTAGAAAATCATACTGCTAGGGAAGTTGAGAAAAAGTTTAAAGATATTATTATAAAAAATAATTTAATTGGAAAAATAAAAGGAATAATAACAGATAGAGGGAAAGAATTTAGTAAATGAAGAGAAATGGAAATATTTGCTGAAACACAAGTATATTTTTGTGATTCTGGTTCACCACAACAAAAACCTTTAATTGAATATATGAATAGTGAATTAAGACATTGATTTCCTAAGGGAACTGATTTTAATAAAGTTAGTCAAAAACAAATAGATTGAGTAGTTAATGTTATAAATGATAAACTCCGACCGTGTTTAACTTGAATAAGTGCAAAAGAAGTATTTTTACAGAATATTAAATAAATTTATTAATTAAAATTTAATAAATTGTTTTTTAGTGTGTTTAAATGTGTGTAAAATAAAAGAAAAATTAAAGTATTTTTAATTTTTTTAAATTTATGGTTGATTTTTGTAATTTTTATTATATTATTTAATTAATAAAGATTTGTTGCACTTCATTTTACATAATTCATTGTATAAAATTTAATAATTTGACACAAATTAAAAATGAGACCAACTGTACAATTACAAGTTTAACATTTAATAAAAATAGTAACATATAATCTAATTTATTAAAAACAATTCGAGATGAATTGTTTTTAATTTATTTTATCGAATCGTAAATAATTGTTAAATATTGTTTGTTTTTAACATCTTAATTGCTTAGTAAAAAATATTTTTAAATTATTCTCTCATAAGAGATTTAATTGTTCCATCTTCTGTTGATTTTAAAGTTAATTCATACATTACAGTATCATTTTGTTGATGAGGAACAACTAAGATAATTTCATACTCAATTGCATTATCAATAATTCGATCGCCAACTTGATAAATAGACTTAATTTCAATAGAATTATTGTGTTCATCAGCTGTATAATCAAAATTATTTAAATTAAATCCAACCTTTTCATGAAATGTTTGATTTTCTATTATCGTTGGATCATTAAATTGTAACGAAAAAGTATTAATTTCTTCATTATTAATTTGCTCTTCAACTTCAATTTTATCTTGTTCTAATTCGGTTTGAATTTTTTTTCGATCAAAAATTGCACTTAATGAAAGTTTCTTTTCATTTTTTGACTCAGATAACATTTCTGTTGATAAAAATTGTTGCGTTGGAAAATTATTAACAAAATTTTCATCACGTTTTGGCATAATATATTTTGTTGGATTAACTAAACTTTTCGGGCGTTCAATTCCACTAATTGTTTGTTCTAATTCATCTTGATTAATAATTTTTGAATTTTGTTGCCGTGATGTTTGCTTTGCTTGAATAAGATCCAAATCTTGGCTTTGATAATCAACTGGGTTATCATTAACTTGAGTTGAATTTGGTATAACTGATTTTGAAGTAATTATTCCAGTAATTTTTTTTAATGTTTTAACATCTTTATGCAATTTAATTAAATATTCTTGAATTTGATTCATATTTGTTTTTAAATCACCCAATAACTGTTCATCATTATTATCTGATGAATTTTCTGATTTTAATGTTGGTTTTTTTTGTTTTAATAAAAAAACTAAAATAGTAATAAAAAAACCTAAGGCACAAATTGGAATCATTATTACTAAGAAAAAATAACCAATTTGATATAAAAGAATAACATTTGAGGCAAAAACTTCACCAGCAGAATTTTTAATTTGCATTGTAAAAATAAAATTAAAGCCATATTCTATGATAAAAAAAACATATGGAAAATTTTGAACACCTTTCTCAACACCAAAACCACTATTACCAACTAAGCCTAATTGATGATTATTAGAAAGAATATAATAAATTTCTTTACCAGCAATAATAATTAGTAATAATGATAAGAATAGAAACAAAAGCATGAAAATAAAAAAGATAAGAATAAAAATTTGTGTTTTTGTTAATTTTGTTTTCATTAGCTTAAATTAAAATTAATTCACGTTTTGCTTCTGTTAAAAGATGAAACCCATTTTCGGTGACTAAAATATCATCTTCAATTCGAACACCGCCTAAATCAGGAATATAAATCCCTGGTTCAACAGTAATAACCATTCCTGGTTCTAATAAAACATCACAAAATGGTGACACGCGAGGAAATTCATGTATTTCAATGCCAACTCCATGGCCTGTTGAATGTGTGAAATATTCGCCATAACCTTTACTTATAATATAATCACGACAAATTTTATCAATCATTGCTGTCGTAACGCCTGGTTTAATTGCTTGCATTCCTAAACTTTGTGCTTCATAAACAATATCATAAATTTCTAACATTTTAGATGATGGCGTTCCTAACCCAATTGTTCGTGTTGTATCAGAACAATACCCATTATAAATACAACCAAAGTCAATTGTAATTAATTCATTATTCGCAATTATTTTATCAGTTGCACGTCCGTGTGGTAATGCTCCTCGTCACCCAGAAGCAATAATTGTATCAAAACTAGGTTTATCAGCCCCAGCCTCAATAAAACTATTAATAATAATTTGTTCAACTTGACGTTCTGTCATTCCAACTTTAATTTTTTTAATAACATTATTAATGGCAATATCACCAATTGCACACGCTTGTTTTAAAGCCTCAATTTCAGCATTTGTTTTAATTGCTCGTAATTCTGAAAAATCAACTGGTTTTAAAGCGACTGATGATATATTCGTTGTTAAAGTTTGATAAGTCAAATATGTTAAGTAATCACTTTCAAAAGCTAAAATTTTGACATTGTTTTTAAGAAAATCACTTTGTAACATTCCAAAAAAACCACCCGGATGATTCGTTGCCATTTCAACGACACGTGTAACATTTCTTGCTTGCTTTTTACCAGCAGTAATATAACGTCCATCTAAATACAAGATTGATTCAGTTTTTGTAAATAACAAATATCCTTCAGAAGAAGCAAATTCAGATAATCAAAACCGATTAACGGTTGAATGAAATAAAATTCCATCAACTTGATATTTTTCTAAATACTGCTCTAATTTTACTTTTTTATCTAATTTTACTTTAACATATTCCATTAGTATTATTCTCCTTTTCCTCTATATAAATTTAACTCTTATTATTTGATAATACAAGGATATTTCTTAATTAATTAAGTTTCTTAAAATTTCTTCAAGATTATTTACATCTTTTTTAATTAAACCATTTTCATAACCATAATGTGAAATTGTTGCATTATGATTAATTAAAAAATCAATAATCTTTGCATATAAACCAGTTTCTTTAATAACTTCTTCAAAAATAATAATTTGTTGGTATTTTTCTGTGTTAATTTGTTTTAACATTTCTTTATCAACTGGATTAATAAAACGAGCATTAATAACATTAATTTTTTTTGTATCTAATTTTGTAATAACTGTTTTTGTTTTAATTACATTATTGCCATATGTTATTAATAAAATTCGTGCTTTAGGATTTTTAATAACATATTCTCACTGTCCAACTGAAAACGGTACTGACAAAACTTGTTGAGTAATTCCACCTTTTGGATACCGAATAAAGAAGGGATTTTTTTTATTTATTAAAGCTAACTTTAATAACTGATCAAACTCACTACTAGTTGCGGGTTGGCTAATAATTGGTAAATCACCCATACTATTTAAAAAACCAATATCATAAATTCCATGGTGACTATCGCCATCCGCAAGTGCTAAACTAGCTCGGTCAATTAAAAAAACAACTGGTAAATGGTTACGAACAACATCATGTAAAATTTGATCATAAGTTCGCTGTAAAAAACTAGCATACATATTCACAATTACTTTTTGATGGTCTAAGGCAAACCCAGCAGCTAATGTAACAGCATGTTCTTCCGCTAACCCAACATCAAAAAAATATTGCGGATTTTGCAACATAAATTCTTCTAAATGAACTGATGCTTGCATTGCAGCAGAAATAAAATAAAATTTTTCTGTTGCTGTTTGAAATATTTTTTCAATAGTTTTTGCAACATAATAACTTCATTCATTATGTTTATTATCAGTTAAACTATACGAATGATATTTCTCTTGTTCTGCTTGGCTTAATCCATAACCATAGCCTTTTTTTGTTTTAAGATGAAGAACTACACTTGCATTTCGTTTTTTTGCTTGGCGAAGACTTTTTGCTAATTTACGAAAATTATGACCATCAACTGCCCCAATATAATCTAAATTAAAACCAGCAAATAACCCTGGAATTGCAAAACTACGAATAATTTTCTCAATTAATAAATGCCCCAACCATAATAATGTTAATGGTGGAATATATCGTAAAACTTTTGCAACTTTACTAGCACTACGATATAGTCATCCAGTTCGAACTTTACTAACTGTTGTATGTAAAACATTAACATTTTTGGAAATACTCATGCCATTATCATTTAAAATAACAATAATTTTATTAGAAATTGTTCCTAAATAAGTTAAAGCCTCTAAAGTTAAACCATTAGTAAATGCTGCATCACCAATGACACAAATAATATTATTATATTTTTGATTATAACTATAAGCAATTGCGGTTGATAACCCCGTTCCCGCATGACCGTTAGAAAGATGATCATATTTACTTTCGTTAATATGCTGAAAAGCAGTTAAACCATCTGCTAAGCGAATTGTTGAAAAATGTGTTTTACGATCAGTTAAAATTTTATAAGCATAAGTTTGATGACCAGTATCAAAAATAATCAAATCATTATTGTCAATGTCAAAAGTTTTTAATAAACTAATTGTTAATTCAACTGTTCCTAAATTGCTAGCTAAATGCCCCCCATTTTTAGTAACTGTTTCAATAATAAGACAACGAACATCCGCTGCTAATTCAATTAAAGCTTTTGTTTTTAATTTTTTTAAATCAGTATGATTCTGATAATCTTGTAATTTCATTTTTTAACCCCACTTAATATTTTTGTAAAAAATAATTAATTTGTTGAACAAAATTATTGAAATATAATGGTGTAATTTTTCCAATCAAATAATGGCATTGGGCTGTTACATCTAATTTTATTTTATAAATTTCCACATTACTGCTATCCTTTAATAACTTTCTCATTACTGTTAAATTAATTAAAAACACAAGATAGTAACCATAATTAAAATATAATTCATGATTTGCCAGGTTAATAAAAGGTTGATAAAAAACATTAGCAATAAAGTTATAAAGTAAATTAAAATTATAATAAATCTTAATTTTTGAATTAGTAATATCAATATCTGCAAAAATTGCTTTCTCATAATTATTACCAAGGTAATTAACAAAAATTTTATTTTTTAATTCCTTAATTACTTTTAAAATTTGTTCTTGTTCACGTTTTACCCCACTATGACGAATATATTGCATATGATAATAAATTAAAACTAATTTAATTAAAATAATACTATCAAAATATTTTTGTTCATCTAAATTATTTAATCGTAATAAATAAATAAAATTTTTAATTAAAATATCTTTTTCATCAAAAGTTTTAAAATCTTTTAAAATTACACGACTTAATTTTAATTCATGCAATTTTTTTCAAATTTTAATATTATTTTTTTTAACTCAGCCACTACGTTCAAAAATTTGTCCTGCCATAAATTATTCTTCATTAACTTTAAAATCAGTTGGATTATTATCCTTAACAATTTTAGTGACTTTATCTTTAATATCTTGTAATTTAGTTTCTGCTAATTTTGTTAATTTAATGCCAGTTTCAAAAGCATCAATTGCTTGATCTAATGGCAATTGATTATTTTCTAAATCATTAACAATTTGCTTTAATTGTTCTAAAATTTGTTCAAATGATTTATTATTTGTCATTTTTTTCACCATCCTTATTAATTGCTTGTACGATTGAATGAATGAATCCATCTTGCACACGTGTTATTATTATATCATTATTCTTAATATCATGTGTTGTTGATATTACATTTTTATTATCATTATAAGTAATACTATAACCACGAGTTAATGTTTTTAAAGGACTTAACAAGTCTAATTTGCTTACTAAATTATTTTTTTCATGTTCAATTGCTAAAATTTGTTGTTTAATTGTTCTTACCAATGTTTGATAATAATTTTGAATCATATTTTTATTTGCTATAAAGAATGTTTCTTGTAAAACATTAAACTGCTTTAATAATAATTGATAAGAATGCTCATATTGTGTATATAATGCTTGTGGTCTTGTTAGAACATAACTATTTTTTAATTCGCTTAGTTTATCTCCTATCTTGTCAATTCTGCCTTTAACAAAATTAATTAAATTACGTCGTTGTTGTTGCAAATAATTAATTAATTCTTTTTGATCAGGTGTTGCTAATTCAGCCGCCGCCGTTGGTGTTGGTGCTCGTAAATCACTAACAAAATCAGCTAAGGTAAAATCAATTTCATGCCCAACAGCTGAAATAACTGGGATAGTTGTTTGATAAATTGCCTCAACAACTTCCAGTTCATTAAAAGCTCATAAATCTTCAATACTACCACCACCACGGCCAACAATTAATGTATCAAGGTGTGGAGTAAAGGATTGTGCTGCCTTAATTTTTGCTCGAATATCATGTTTTGCTTCACTTCCTTGCACTAAACTTGGAAATAAATAAATGTTTGCTTGTGGAAAACGGCGATGAATGGTAGAAATAATATCACGAATTGCAGCACCAGTTGGAGCTGTTATTACCCCAATATTATTTGGAAAACGTGGAATTGGTTTTTTTAAAGATTGACCAAACCAACCTTTTTTACTTAATTCTTGCTTTAATGCTTCATATTTTAAAAATAAAGTACCAACCCCTTGTAAAGATAAAGCAACTACTTGTAAACTATATGTTCCTTGCGGTTCATATACCTTAATAGAACCTGTCGCAATAATTTTTAAGCCTTCTTTTAATTTAAATTGCAAGTTTTTTGCATTAAATGCAAACATAATTGCCCGAATTTGTGCTTTTTCATCTTTAATTGTAAAATAAACATGTCCTGATGAATGATTTGTAATATTAGAAATTTCTCCTTGTAAAGAAATATTAATTAAATTTGGTTCTTGTTCAATAATTGTTTTTAAATAATAATTAATTTCACTAACCGTATAAATATTTTTACTCATTTGCCCCCTCCATTATCAATATCTTCCAATTAATAATATCATTGAAACAATAAAATAATTAAAAAAGAAATGTTATTAAAGGAATAACATTTCTTCTTTTTAAAAAAAATAAATTAAAGTACTAATTGCTCTTTTACATTTTTTCGATAAATAAAATAAAATAAAAATGGTAAGAAAATTCCTCCACTTAAGAAATTCCCAAATAAAGTTGGCAATTGAACATTGTAAGCAAATTTCCCAAAATCTGCTCAATCACCACTTGTACCAAATATTTTTAAAAATGGTTGTAAAAATCATAAATATGAATTAGCAACTACATGCGAAAATCCAGAAATTGCAAAAGCCATAATAATTAAATTTACAACAAAAAATTTGGCAATTGCTGATTTAGTCGTATGTGCAGCATAAATAGATCCAGCAACTAAAAAGTTACATAAAATCCCGCTCCCAAAGTTTTCTCATCATGTGTGCTCTAATTTTCCATCAATGAAAATTACAACATTATTATAAAAATCAGTTACAGAATCAGACGTATGATTTAAAAAACCGCCTCACGCCGTTAAACCAGCCATTACTAAACAACCAAGGAAATTACCACTTAAAACAATAAATAAATTACTAACAAATCTTCCCACATTTAATTGTTTTTTAAAAACAACAATTAATGCTAAAGAATTCGACGTAAACATCTCTCCACCAAGAAAAACAATCATTGTAATAGCAACAGTAAAGACTAGGCCAAAAACTAAACATTTTAATCCAATTGGGATATTATCTCAGTTTCCCTTTGTTGCCGTAATTGCAGCAATATAACCAAACCCAATAAATAAACCAGCAGCTAAACCCATTAAAAATGTTTTATAAAATGGACTATTTCCTTTTTTTAACGCATACTTATAAATATTTACAAAACTATCCTCATTACTATAACTATCTGAATTATCTACTTTTTCTTCTTTTTTTAATTTCGTCACTCATTTTTTCTCCTCTTTTTCACATCTTATTTCTCTACAAATAGTACTTTATTATTTTATCATAAAAAATAAAAACCTAGATTATATTTAGGTTTAAAATAATTAATAACCAGTATTTTTATATTTATTTTAAAATAATTCAACTAGGTTATTATTTCAAATAACAAATTTTTTAATGCCATATATTTGTCGATAATCGTTTTTATCATACAAATATCAAGCAGCAACAGGAATTTTCTCAGTAATAGTTATTGTAATAAACATTAGAACCAGTAATCTTTTCCATCTCTTCAAATTTACTAAATTCTTTTCCGCGATCTGTTATTATTCCTTTAATTTTTCCAACTAAACCATTAATTCTAACTAATTCTTCAAGTTTTTCTAAAACTTCATTAGCAGTATTATTTTCTAATTTCATAGCAAAGTATTTTTTACTTGATTGTTCTACTAAAACTAAAATAGCAGATTTATGGCCTTTACCAACAACAGTATCCATTTCTAATTAACCAACATTAGAAAATTTATTTTCAATATCTCAAATTAACCTAAATCTTTCATCTAATTTTCCACGATTATCAGGTCTTTTCTTTGTTCTATTTTTTCTACCACCATTTAATAAATTTTTCTTTAACAAACCCAAAAGACCTAAATGAATTCATTTATACAGTGTTTTAACACAAACCGGAAATTTAATCTCAAACTTTATTAAAAAACGTTGAATAATTTCTGCTGGTGTATCACCAAAAATATTAAATCGTAAATTTAAAAATTTGTAGAATAAAGGATGAAATAGGACAAAACAACTCTTGTTAAAGGGTTGTTTTTTTATTTGAAAAACAACTTTTCTGAACAATTTTCATCATGTTCAAATTCATTAACTACTTTAAATAAATTATTATCATCGCAAAATTCCAATAAGGCAACTAGCACATACATAATGCAATTTAGCTTTGAAATTTTGTCTTAATTCTCTAGCAGAACATTCGCCAACAATAAAATCAATTTCTTTTTGTGTATATCTTTCATCTGAAAAAGACCAATAATAACCATCATAAGGAATATTTAATCCGTCTTCTTGACAATCTTCACAATATTTTCTTTTTCCCATTATTTATCCTCCCCAATAACAGTTAATTGGTCTAATTGTTGTCGTGTTATTTTAATATTTTTTAAACCAGCATAACGTAAATCAACATCTTGTAATTTAGAATAACATAAATCAGCAAAAGATAAATTAACACCTCGTAAATCAGCACCTTGTAAATCTAATATTTCATATTCTAAATAATCATTTATTTTTTGTTCTTCAACAATAATGTCTGTTAAATCTTTAATTAAATCTTGTAATGTTTTCATTTTATAATTCCTCCTAATTCTTTTCTGCAATTAAAGTATCAATATAGTCATAAGCACTTTCTTCTGAATGACATTCTTCTAATGCTTCATTAAATAAATCTTCTTCTGTATAAACTTTGCCATCTTCATCTTTTCACATATTATTTATTTTCCTTTAATATAAGTTCCAAGAATTCCAGTTCCTTTTTTCTATTTTTAATGTAATTATTTATTGATACAGTATTATCTCTTTCATCTATTGTGAATAAGTGTTCCATTTTTTTATTAAAAATCTTAATTGCATTATATCCACTATATATTCCAGTTCCACGGGAAATTTTATAGCAGTATTTATCATCTAATTTATTAATAATTTCTTTTTGAAATTCTGATAATTGTACATTTCTAATTTCTTTCATATTATTTATTTCCTTTTCATTCAATATCTTTTAAATCAATAATTGCCGTTGATAAGCCATAATTATTATTTTCAATTTTTTCTCGCACTTTTGCTTCTTCTAGTGTGTAATAAGCATAAGTAGTTAAATATTCATTTTTAATAATTAATAAGTATTTTTTAGTCATAATTTAATTTCTCTTAATTTTGTTTACCTAATGCTCAATGTTCATCAGTAATTTCATCTTTTGAAACTAGATAACTTCTAAGCATTAATTCATTTATTTTGTTAATAGTTTTTTTATTTAGCTTTTTCATCTTTACCTCCTTAAAAATTTCCTTGGTTAATTTTTTTTATTATTTTGATACTTAATAAATAAAAAGTTGGTAAGCATATTGTGTTTACAATTAAAACTCCGATTATTATTTGTTCTATATTTAAAATTCCAAGATTTAATCAAAAAAGTATAAAATCAATTGGAAAATAAATTAATAAATTTATTAATAATAGTAGGATAATTTTTCAGAAATTATGATATTTTATTAAATAAATAATCCTTAATAAAATTGCTAATAAACCAGTTCCTAAATTTCAACATAATGATCCTAGCGTAAAACCCCATAATGATAAATCAACTAATAAATGACCAACAAAACCAATAAATAAACATCAATATCAATTTAAAATAAAAGTACTAATAAAAAATGGAATTAAAAATAATGGAATTGATGTTCTTAAAATAATTTGTATTCGCATTACTTGGGATAATACAACCATCATCGCAATTAAAACTGCTATATAATTTATGTTTTTAATTAATAAAAAATAATTATTGTTTTTGCATTTTTTTATATTTAGCATAACTAAGGCCTAATTTTTTAGCTTGTCGTTTATCTTTTTGTTTTTGTTTATATTCTTCATCAATTAAATTAATGTTGTTTAATAATTCTGTTTTTTGTAAGTCAGACAAACCACAATTAGATAATGCAATTAAATAAAGTTTTTGTTTTTCTTGTTCTAATTCTATTTTTTCTAACTTAGCCAAAATTGAAGCAATATTCATTTTTTCTTTCCTTTCTCTTAAAATTCAAATTTAAACTGAATATCTTTTAATCTTTTTTTAATTATTTTGTAATATTCATTATTTATTTCACAACCCAATCACTTTCGTTTTAACTGTTCACAAGCATACGCGGTTGTACCACTTCCTAAAAAACAATCTAAAATTAAATCATTTTCTTTACTATATTTACTAATTAATCGATTAAATATATATAATGGTTTTTCTGTTGGGTGTCTTGTTAATTTTTTTCCGATTGAATAATTAAAAATTGTTTTTTTACTTTCATAATCATTTTTATAATTCGGAATTCGATGTTTTTTAGAATAAATTATCATACAATATTCTTTATCTTGATAAATATGATTATTAGTTGGCATTGGATTTGTTTTGTTTCAAAGGATAAAATCATAAAGCATATCTTTTTTACGAACTCAATCTAAATAATCTATAATTTGTTGTCTATTCATTCAAATTAAAATAAATTTATTTTTTGAAATTCGATAAAACTCATCTAAATAAGTATTTATATCAAATGAATTATGTAAATTATTATCATAGATAGCATTAATATATTTATTTATGCTTTTGGTTATATTGCTTTTTTCATTTTTTTGTTCGTTTTCTCTTTTTGATAAATTATATAAATAGGGCGGATCAGTTAGTATTAAATCAACACTATCGTTTTCTAATGTCTTTATAAATTCCAAAGCATCTCCATTTATTAATTTTCCTAAATTTGTTTTAAACATTTTTTCACCCTTTGCCTTTCGCTTCACTTTAAAGGTGATCGCAGGCACTATACTATTGTGTTTTAAAATATGCAGTGAGCTTTCTATGTTATGTCTATTTAATATATAATCTTAAAACTTTGTATATTATTTAAAACTTTTTTGGGAATATTTTAATTTAAACTTTTTAAGTCTTTAATTAATTGTTCTTTTTTTTCAACACTTAAATTTGTGAAATTATTTTTATTTGTTTTTACTTTTTTAGGTTCACTTGAAAATAATGCTTTTTTCATATTAGTAGAGTAATTTTGTTTATATTGATTATATAAATTAATTAATTCCGTTCCAGTTAAACTCTTTCAAATATTACGCTTTAAATTTTCATCATATTTTACAATAGAATAATAATTATCATAAATCAAACCGATTGCTACTTGATTACAATTTTTTTCACTCGGATAAATAAACTTATTACTCAATCAAAAACCAATATGACGATTATGATTAGGTAAATTTATAAATGAAGCTTTATCTGTTCTAAAAACTATAAATTCTCTTCGAATAAAGCAATTTTCTACGTTAATATTCTTCTTATAACTTGGTTTCTGATACATTACTCAAATCAACTCGCTTTCGGTTACACTGCATTGAACAAACATTTAACTTAAAATACAAACTACCAACAATTTTTTTATTCAAAATAGAATGACAAATTTGACATTTACGTTTTAAAAAAAATATTCAAATTCCTAACATAATTAATCACACTCCTTTGTTTAATAAACATTGTTATATTTAATGTTTATCTATTGTTTATTTAATGTTTAATAAACATTGTTAATAAACATTGTAAGCATTATTAAAAATATAAAATAGTAAAAATTGGCACACTGAAAATAACTATTAACAAGTTTAATAAAAGAAATATAAAATTAAAATTAATAAATCAAATAACATAACTAGTGTGCCATAGATGAGTTATCCATCTTGTTATATTAGAATTATTTAATTTTACTAAAAAAGATTTTTAAATACCCAGTTTTTCAATCAACATCTATCCTTGAATTTTCCAAATTATTATAAAGTCAAATTTTTTCTTTGTTTATATACTTAATTTGATTTAATAAAACTTTGTGATTTTCACAAGTTCATAAAATTTTATTTGTTTCAAATTCTTCGGTTATAAATGATGATAATTTATAACAATTAATAACATCACATATTTTTTGTTGTTTAATAATTTTCATTTTTATAAATCAAATTTAATATTAACCATAATAAATATCTTCAAATCATTCTGTTTTTCCGCGATGTTTAACTTTATGAATTCGCTTTGGCATTCCGCATTTACTGCATTTAATCATAATATTGATTTTTTCCATTTTTAGTTTTTCCAATCTAATATTTAACGATTGATTTATTAATATAACTAAGTGAAACAAAACAAGGACAACACCTTTACTAAGTAGATATATGAATTATTTACTAATTTCTTAATTTAATATGGTTTTTTCTGAAAGGAAACAACTTTTTTATTATTTTAAAAATTATAAATATTTAAAGATGCTGTCCTTGTTTTGAATCAATTAGTTATTTTGGGTTTTTAAATAAAAAAGCAACCCTTTAACAAGAGTTGCTTTTTTGGAGAGCTTCATCGTACATTATACAACTTATTAACTAATATGTCCCTTAAAACAAGTAATAAAGGTATTTACAAGCAATTATATTTTATATAATTAATGAGAAAAAATAGAAAGAATATAGGTAAATATTAAGATGATTTACTATAAATGAGGTTTTATAAATAAAAATGGCAAAGAAAATGACTAAAAAAGATTATGAATTATTGGAATCTAAATTTGATGAATGAGAACAAGATATTTATAATCATAAAGAATTAATGGAAGCTTTAAAAGCATTAGCAAATAAATAATAAAAATAATAAAAAAAGAGATATTAAATCTCTTTTTTATTTATAGTATCGCACAGACTATTGACTGGCAAGGTTTCTTTTCTTTATTTAAACTTGCAAGTAGAACCTAGAATAACTCGCAACATCACTTGCTATTTAATTATAGCATGTTTTTATAAAATTAAAGAAAAAATAAAAAAATATGGTATTATATATGCAAATTTTCATTTATTATATATTTGACAAATAATTTTAATGACGGTATCATCACGATAATAAGTAATGATTATTACTTATTGAAAATAAAACAATAGTAATTATAATTATTAAAATTAAAAAAATTTGTATTTATTCAGTCGTATTATAGTAAATAAATAATGTTGAACTACTTGAATGAATTTAACTCATAACCGAGTTCCCATTGACAACCACAAACAAGCAGACAAGAAGATTATTCACATAATATTTAAGGAATTTGTTACGACTGAATAAGTACAAATTTGTATATATTATAACATAAATTATTTTAAAGACAATATAAATTGTCTTTTTTTATTTGACAAATATTTTGGGACCGCAAAATAAAATATTGCTTTGTTTGCATAATTTCAACTCCTCAATTAAAAATATTAAAAAAATTTACTTTCCAAAACTGTAAAAACCAAAAATACAAAATGTGTGTGGTTTCTACAAAATTCAACAAAAGGTGAATCAGTTGTTTGAACTAAACGAATAAATTCATTTTCATTTGTTTCGTTTATTTTAAAAGTTGGAACTTTAATAATACCTCATGGATTATTAGATGTTATATTTAATATTTTTAAAGAAGTTTGATTATTATCAGCAATATAAAGCATTCCTGATTTATGAGGAGTAATTAAAGTTATCTTGCCAGTAATGCCATATTTGGTAAATTGCGAATATTCATCATTAATCCCTAAATCAGCATATGTTCCTCATTGCCCAATTACAAAAGCGACTGGAATGTTATTAGTATTTACAGTAATTTTATAACTAAAACCTGCTCGCAAAAAATAGCCCGTTGGTTTTAATTCAGAATGATCAAATCATCGATTTTCTCTAAATCTTGCTTCTCCTGCTGTAACAATCCCAAAATTTTGAATATTATTTTTAATTGATTTTACATTAATGTTTTTATGATATGAACTACAGCAACGACACTTGGAATCCCACTTCCAACTATAGCTACTGTTCCCAAATAAGCTAATAATTTTTTCATAGTTAGTTTTCCCTTTAATATTTTAAATTTTTGTTTTTTATTTTTTTAACATAAATTTAAAACATCAGGTGGTTTGAATTCTTTTACAAATAAAGAAATTCAAATTGTAAGTAAAAAATTAGTTAAGATTATTGTTCTTTTAAAATATAAGAGTTCAATAAAATAAAAGGTTAATAACATAAATACTCCTCGTTTTCTTGCAAATCGTGTTTATTTTATTAACCTGAGTCAAAGGTTTTACAATTTGATTATAGCAGTTTGTTTTATTAATACAATAAATAAATAAAATTGATATAATTTATCTGTTAAGGCAATTAATAAATAATAAATTTTATAACTTAGGAAGGATAGAAAAAACTATGTTATTTTTAACAAATATAACAAAATCACAAGAAATTTGAAATAAAATTATTTCAATTGGAATGCCATCAACAATTGCGGTTATCGTGATTATTTTATTATGCTTAATTATTAAATATCTTAAAATTAAACGAATTATTTATACAATTATTTTATTAATCATTATTGCTCTAATTTGTATTGCAATTTGATATTTTAAAGACAATATCTTAGGAATTGTCTCAGAATATATTAAAATTGATAAGATAAAAACATTATAAATCTAATAATGTAAATAGTATTAGATCCGATTTTAAGAACTGTGCAAGGAATTATTAAAGCGGCTATGCAAAAGTTGCTGATTTTACCTATGATGTTTTTAAAGATAACAATGGTAGTGCATTAAAAACGGTTAATTTAAAAGATAGTAAAGTTAATTCATTACAGTTTACATAAAGTAAAAATAAATATATAAAAAGACTGATTTTAAATCAGTCTTTTGAGTATTATTTTTCGTTAATTAAATTCCTAAGTCAGGATAACTTGATGCTTTTGGCTGTTTGTCTTCATCATTATTTACTACAACAGCTTCAGTTGTTAATAACAAGGCACTGACACTACCAGCATGTTGTAAAGCATAACGAGTTACTTTAACTGGGTCAACAATTCCTGCCTCAATCATATTTTCTCATGTATTTGTTGCAGCATTATAACCAATATTTTCACTTTGTTCTTTTAAATTATTAACAATAATTGAACCATCAACACCAGCATTAGCAGCAATTTGACGAACTGGTTCTTCAATTGCTCGTAATACAATATTTAATCCTAATCTTTCTTCATCATTTAATTTTAAATTTCCTAATTTTTTTCCCACTTGTACTAATGCTGTTCCACCACCAGCAACAATACCTTCTTCAACAGCAGCTTTAGTTGAATTTAAGGCATCTTCAATTCGTAATTTCTTCTCTTTCATTTCTGTTTCAGTTGGTGCACCAACTTTAATAATTCCAACACCATTAGCAAGTTTAGCTAATCTTTTTTTCAATTTATCTTGTTCAAATGTTGATTTTTCATTTTCAATTTGATGACGAATAAAATCTTTGCGAGCTTCAATTTCTGCACGTGTCGCTTTTCCTTCAATAATTGTTGTTGTATCTTTTGAAACAATTACTTTTTTTGCAGTTCCTAAATCATCTAAAGTTAAGGTTTTTAAATCCATTCCTAAATCACCATTAACAAATTTACCTTTTACTAACATAGCAATATCTTCTAATAAATCCTTACGGTTGTTTCCAAATTCAGGCGCTTTAACAACACAAATATTAAAAGCACCACGCATTTTGTTCAATAATAATGTTGGTAAAACATCACCATCAACATCATCAGCAATAATTAATAATGGACGTCCTTCTTCAACAATTTTTTCTAAAATTGGTAGAATTTCTTTCATATTACTAATTTTTTTATCCGTAATTAAAATATATGGATTTTCAAATTCTGTTAACATTTTTTCACTATCAGTGACCATGTATTGTGATAAATATCCTTTATCAAATTGTAATCCTTCAGTAACACTTGTTTCAGTATTAATTGTTTTTGATTCTTCAATCGTAATAACACCATCATTACCAACTTTGGCCATAATTTCAGCAATTAAAGCACCAATTTCAAGGTCTTTTGAACTGACACTTGCAACTTGTGCAATTTCTTCTTTTGACTTAATTTCCTTTGCTGATTGTTTTAGTAAATCCACAATCGCTTTAACTGTTTTTTCAATTCCATTACGAATAGCTACAGCATTTGCACCAGCGGTAATATTTTTTAATCCCTCTTTAACAATTGCCTGAGTTAAAACAATTGCAGTTGTTGTTCCATCACCAGCAACATCATTTGTTTTATTAGCAACTTCAGCAACTAATTTTGCTCCCATATTTTCAAAATGATTACTTAATTCAATTTCCTTTGAAATTGTAACACCATCATTAGTAATTAATGGTGAACCATAATTTTTTTCTAATAAAACATATTTTCCTTTTGGTCCTAAAGTAACTTTTACTGCATCAGTTAATTTATTAATTCCATTAAGTAACTTCATTCTTGCTTCTTCAGCAAATTTAATTGATTTTGACATAATTTCTATTCCCCCTTTAATTTTATTCTTCAATTACACCTAAGATATCTTCATTCGAAATTAAAACTAATTTTTTATTATTAAATTCAATTTCAGTTCCAGCATATTCGCGATAAAGAACTTTATTATTTATTTTTGCTTCAAAGGCCTCATCTTTACTAACTTCGGTACTAATTGCAATTATTTTTCCAATATGACTTTTGCTTTTTTCATCTTCTGGTAAATAAATTCCATTAATAAATGTTTCTTTTTTTTCTTCTTTTTCTAAGACAATATTTTTTCCTAGTGGTTTAATCATATAACATTCCTCCTTATTAATATGACTATTAGCAAATGGCATATGTAACTGCCAATAATATATTTAACAAATTTTATTAAAAAATGCAAGTATTTTTAGAACAATATAAAGTACTTTTTGATAATCTTATTTTAACGATTCATTTCATCTTCATCATCTCTAATATTTAGTTGAAATATACTCAGATAACATTCTTTTTTCAATTTTTTTATTATAAACTTCTCAAACTATAATGTCTAGTGATATAGTGTAAAAATATCAATTTAATTATATTTAAGGTATTATTATGGTTTTCTCTCTGTATAAAAATATTTATAAATTTGTTAATATGGTTTTCTCTCTGTATAAAAATATTTATAAATTTGTTAATTTATTAAAAATTCAAATAATAAATTTAAAAGTTATTATTAAAATTATTATTAGTGAAATAATTGTTTTAATTGGTGATACCATTCATGATAATCAAAAAATAGATGGTATCACATTTGTAAAAAATGAATTTATTAAATAGAAAAATGAATTTATTATTTCTTCGATATTTTATTTCTCCTTTCTATTTAAAATAATTTATACAGAGAGAGAGCCATAATAATATCAACTTAATTATAAACTTATGATTTTATATTTTAATAACTATTGTTAAAAATTAAATAGTATTTTTCAGTGTGCCAATTTTTATTATTTTTATATTTAACAATGTTTATTAAACATTAAATAAACAATATATTAGCATTATTTATAACATTTTTAATAATGAGTGTTTATTGCAATAAATAAATATTATATAAACATTATTTATAACATTGTTTATTAAACAAATATTTAGTTAGGAGACTATATTATGGGTATGAAATTTAAAACAACTAAGGAATATAAAAAAATAAAGAGAGATTTTATTAAAGATATTTTTTTATTAAGTTTAATTGTTTTTTTTGGTATATTGTTGGTTTTTGTTTTTTTAAGTTCTTTTATTTATTTTTCAATATTGAGTTGAAATGATAAAGATTTTCCATTTAATTATTATGTCTGTATATGCTTTTATAGGTATTATTTTTGTGATTATTATGAAAGATAAAGCATCATCATTTATTAATTTTCCTAAATTTGTTTTTAACATTTTTTTCTCCTTTTTTATTTTTTTTACTAAAAAAAGCAAAAATTTAACAAAATTCTTTATAAAAATTCATCAAGTATATTCAATCAGCAAATTCTGTCTCTTTTTAATTTGTTAATAACATCATTTAAAATAAATGCAACTCTTTTTTAAAAAATTAAAGAAATTTATTGTATTTAATTAAAATTAATTATGTATAATGAAATAAGATTTATGGTAACATTTATTGAATAATTAATAGAGAATTTTAGGGAGATTACAAAAATGAAAAATGAAACTATTATAGATTATATTTCTGGAACATCCGTAAAGAGTACTTCTGAAGAAATTGAGGCAGTTCAAGTTTTTTCTAAAATTTTGGTTGAAGATTATGGATATCCTAAGGAAAATATTCAAACACATCCTCAATTTAGAGTTAAAGTTCGCCCATCTGATGAAAATAAAAGTTACCCAATTGATATTGGAGTTTTTTTAAGAAAAATAGAAATGACGGCAAATCTCAATTACAAGATTATCTAAGATTTTGTAATGCACAACTTGGAGTATGATTTAATGGAGATGAGAGAGTTTTCATTAAGAAATATGAAAAAGAAGGAAAAGTCTATTTTTCTGAGATTCCAAATATACCAATATATGGGCAAAGATTAGAAGATATTGGTATGTTTAAAAGAAAAGATCTGAAACCTACACATAATCTGAAAGGAACATTTAAAGCTATTCGTAATCATTTGTTTGCAAATACACTTGGTGCTACAAGAGATGAGGTATTAGCACAACAATTAATTAATGTTATTTTTTGCAAAATTTATGATGAACGTTTTACCAAACCTGAATCAATAATTGAGCTTAGAGCAGGTATTAATGAAAATGAAAATGATGTTAAAAAGAGAATATTAAATATATTTGAAAAGGTAAAACGCAAATATAAAGAAAACATAGATTCTAGTGATAACATTTCTTTAGATGCAAAGTCCATGATATATATTGTTGGCGAACTTCAAAATTGATGCCTAATTGAAGCAGAAAGGGATATCATTGCTGATGCATTTGAAATTTTTATAGGGCATGCTTTAAAAGGTGGTCAAGGACAATTTTTTACACCAAGAAATGTAGTAAAAATGATGGTTGAAATATTAGAACCAAATGATGAAGACTTAATAATAGATCCTAGTTGTGGTAGCGATGGTTTTTTAATTGAATCTTTACGATATATATGAAATAAATTAGATATTGAAGGAAAAAGACTTGATTGAAATGCTGAAAATTTAAAAGAAGAGAAAATGGAAGTTGCATTAAATAAAATTAGAGAAATAGATAAAGATTACTTTTTGACAAGAGTTGCAAAGGCTTATATGGCAATTTTAGGAGATGGGAAAAGTGGTATTTTTTGTGAGGATACCTTAGAAAATATTAATACGTGAGATTATAAAACACGTATTAAGATAGATAAGGGAAAATTTAGTATTTTATTAACGAATCCACCTTTTGGAAGTAAAATTCCTGTTAGAGGTGAAGAAAAATTAAAACAATATGAATTAGCATATAAATGAAAAAAGGATAAAAAAAGTGGAATTTGAAGCAAAGGTAAATTAAATGAAAAAGAAGCACCTCAGGTTTTATTTATAGAAAGAAATATTCAATTATTAAAAGAAGGTGGCAATATGGCTATTGTACTACCAGATGGTATTTTTGGTAATGATACTTTTGCTTTTATAAGAAATTGAATTAAAAACCAAGGGAGGATTTTGGGAATTATTGATTTACCAATAGAAACTTTCCAACCTAATACTTCTACAAAAACAAGTGTATTAATTTTCCAAAAACTTTCAAAAGAAAAAATCCCAGAAAATTATGAAATATTTATGGCAATTGCTGAAACTTGTGGTCATGATAGACGAGGAAATTAAATTAGTGAAGATTATATAAAAAATATTTCTAAAGAATATAAAGAATGGGAATTAAAGATTATGGAAAGTGAAAAAAACTAATGAAGATTTTTACAGTTAAATTAAATGATTTAGAATTTGGTTATAGATTACTCCCAATGTTTTATTATTTTTTAAAAATCATAAAAGTTAGAAATATTAAAAAAGGTATAAAATATATAACTTTACAAGAAATAAGTAAAAAAATATCTGATGGAGAACATTCTCATATTAAAAGAAACAATAAATCTGGAGTAAGATATTTATATGGAAGAAATATTAAACAAGGAACTATTAAAGGAACTATTAATTTTGATTCTATTTCAGATTATTCATATATTTCTTTAGAAGACTATACTAATTTTAAAAGAACACATCTTATTGATAATGATGTTTTGATTTCTATTTTAGGAATAATAGGAAATTCTGCAATTTATAAAAAAGAGTACTTAGGTATTATAGGAATTCCTAGGCATATTGGTACAATCACATTATTAAATACTTTTGCTCCTATTAGTCCTGAATATTTAGTAGCGTATTTTCGCACTAAACTAGCTAAGCATCAATTGTATAGTTTGACAACAGGAAATATACAACAACTTTTATCTTTAAAAAATCTCAAAAATTATGAAATTCCAATACCAAATAAAACTATTTTAAAACAGTAACTAATAATGAATTAACAGCTTTTATGAATGATATATTTGCACAAAATGAAATTAAAAAGGCAATTGAATTATTTTATAAAGAACTAAATATTGATTTTTTAGCTATTTCTAAAAAAAGAATTTTTCAATAACATATGATGAACTAAAAAACTCAGATATATGAAATGCTAGTTTTTATAATCCAGTATACGTATATACCATGAAAGAATTAAAAAAAATCATAATATTAAAGATTTAGGAGAAATAGTTGATATGATAAGTGGTATTGAACCTGGAAGCGATAATTATATTAATTATATTGATAAAAAAATGATTCACTATCTTTTATAAGAACTTCTGATATAGTTAATCATGAAGCAGATTTTTATCCTGATTATTATCTTTCTTCTGAATATAATAAATTGATTAAGCAAGATATAAAAGTCAATGATTTAAAATTTTTACTAAAGATTGTAAAATTGGCGCAGTAGGACTAATCACAGATGCCGATAATATATTTATTTCATCAGGAGTTGAAAGATTAAGATTAAATTCTAATGGTATTAATATTGGTCTTACACCGGAGTATCTATTTATAGCGTTACTAATTACAGAGATAGGTCAATATGCTTCTAAAAGGCGTACTGTTATTGCTACAATAATTCCTCATTTAAGAGAAGAAAAAATGAAAGATATTGAAATTCCTATTTTTTCTTCAGATTTTATTTTAAAAATAACTGAACTAGTTAAAAAAGCATATGAATTAAAATCAAAAAGAAAATGTATTTTAAAAGAAACAGATAATCTTTTAAATTCCTATTTTTTAAAATAATGCTATTATATTTTGTAAAATTATTAATTGCCTCAACATTTGATTTAATTTTAGTAATAATTTCTTCATTATTTTCACTTGTTATAATTAAATATTTTAATTTTTTTGTTAATTTATTAATATAATTTTTTGCTACTTTTTGATAGAAAGAGAAAAATTAATCAATTTCCTTTCTCTTTTATTTTAATTTTAATAGTTATTTGTTAAATTGACCATTGTGAACATAAATATATTTTTCACAAAACTCTTCAACTTCACTCATCATATGGGTTACTAAAAACATCGCTTTCACTTTATCAACAATGTTTTCTTGTAAAAAATGAAAAATTTCTGATCGGACTTCAATATCTAATCCAGTCGAAATTTCATCTAAAATAAATAAGTCTGGGTCATGGATTACTGATAATAAAATATTTAATCGTTGTTGTTGGCCACCAGAAAGACCTTCAACAAATTTATTTTCCACTCCAATTAATTGATATGTTCGTAACAATTCCCGCAAATGCCCATCTTTCATTGGAATATTAAATGTATTTAAATAGTATTTAATCATATCCATTACTGAAATCCCAATTGGATATTTTTATTCTTGGAACTGTAACCCTATTGTTAAATTTTCTTGCCGATAAACTTTACCAGTTGTTGGTTGTCGAATTCCACAAATAATTTCACTTAACGTTGATTTACCACTTCCGTTGGCTCCAATTACTCCAATCCGATCACCTGGATTAATCACTAAATTAACGTTATTCAAAGCAATTTTATTTTTATATTTTTTTGTAATATCAACTACTCCCACTAATGATTTCGTTGCATCAATTGCTTTGCGTTCCTTTATAACTACTTGTTTCATAGATTACCCCTTTTCTAACTATATTTATTCAGTTTTAATTAATAAATACGCTTAGAATATTTTACCAAAAGGAAAATAAAAAAAATTATATATTAATCCTTGCATTTCAGCAATTAAACTTGATCTAAAACTGAATTAATATAACTAAAATCAACATCTTCGCCATATAATTTTAAAATTTCTAAACTTTCATTAATGACAATTGCTTTTGCTAAGTGCTGATAACAAATTTCATAAACTCCATATACTAAAACGGCTTTATGATAATTGCTTAAGCGAACAAAGTCTCATCCTGGTTTTAAATGTTGATTAATCTTTGCAATAATATCTGACAGATTTGCTAATATTTCCTCAACTTGATTTGTTTCCACAGAAGTTGTTACCATTTGTGAAAAATCATATGCTTCTTGTTTTGTTGTTAAAACATCATTCTGTAAAACAAAGTGACGATATAACAAATTAATAATATTAATGCGTTCTTGGCGTTTTGACACGTGACATACTCCTTTAAATATAATGATATAAACAAAATAAACTACTCTTTTGTAGCCGGTAATTATGACGATGACTATGGTCACTTAATAAATGATGTAACATTAAAATTGCTTCATCGGCAAAAAGATCAACAGTTAAATCATCGTTTTTTTCAATATGTTTTATTATATCACTTCAATGCATTTCTTGTTGGCTAATTATTTGAATATTATTATAAGGCACTAAATCAGTAACACTAAATGGTTCTTTGCTATTAATAATAACTAAATTAATTATGGCAGTACGTAAAAATTGTTTTGCATCAAGTAATTTAATCATTCGATTAATCATAAATTGTTGCGTTACAATTGGCGAAGTAATTAAACCTTTACTTTGTTCCCAAACGGGAGTTGTTAATGTTGTTGTTACTGGTTCAGATAATGTTCTGATTTTTAAAAAGTAAAGATTTTTTCGCGTTAAAATTAAGCGCGGAAAATAATATGTAATGCGACTAAAATCATCATAAAAAGCAACATTTTTAAAATATCACATATAATTAACGGTACGGACATATCGTTCAATAATTTTATCAAATAACTGATATTGTTCAGGACGTAACTCTTGTTTTCAATGCAATGGTGGCAAACCAAGTTCATACCGAATTTTAGTTAAATAACGTCGCTTTTTAAATGTTAACATTTTATTTTTCCTTTCTTTAATTAAGTAAGTAAAAAAGAAACCTAGGGTTTCTTACGATGTCAAAAATGATTAGTTCGTTTTTGATGCGCATATCGATATTGAATTTCATCTTCTGCTGTTAATTTTTCAACTAATTCTTCATTATATCGACGTGCTAAAGCTTCTTGATAATCAAAGATTTTTTCTTGTACCCGAACATGAATCCCATCTACTAATAATTGGGCTTTAATTTCTTAATTGGGCTTTAATTTCTGCCAACTTCAAAAATCTAATTTCTTTTGCATGTAAATAAAGCAATTTTCCATGTAATTTAGCATTTCTTAATAAAATATATTCCTTTTTATTACATGCTTCTGTAACATTATCTTCAGTATAAACATTATAGCTAAGAAAATGATTCTTATCTTGTGGATTACCTGCAAAAAACATTTCATTAGAAAAAATAAAGATGTCCTGTTTTTATATCTCTTATTATTTCTCGCTACTTCCTATCTCCTTAAGGTTTATAAATATTTGGTTGATATTTAACGAGGTGATAATTAATAATTAATACACTATTTTCTACTACGTGCGTCTTGCATTAGTTTTGCTTGCACTCGTAATAATTCAATTAAAGCTTGTCGATTTTTTTTAACTTCATCACGAATTCTTAATAACCGTCGGAATTCCTTTTGTCGTTTAATAAACTCTTCAAGGTTTCCTTTCGTATTTTTATATTTAATAACTTGTTTATTTAGCAATTTAATTTCAGCATATTGCTTTTGGTTTAATAGCATAACATGCTTGCGTAAAAGAGAAATTGATTCACTACGGTTTTTTAAAATTGCATCGTTTAATTCTTCATCATTAGCTTTAATTGCTCGTGATAAATTAATAGCCCGATTAAAATCAGCTAATTCTTGAGAAATTTGCCGGTTATATCCTTGTTCATATTGGCGGCGAACTTCAAATAAATATTCCGTCATTTTTTGCTCATAAACTAATCGTTCTTCAATATTTGGTCGTTTTGTTTCATCATAACGATGATTATAATTTGTTTTTTTATAAAGATCTTCATCAAACAAAAATTCTTGCTCATCAATGGTTACTTGGTTTGACTGATTATTAATAGCTTTCTTTGCTTTTGCAGTTTGCCGATCTTTTTTTATTTGTTTATAGTTTAGTTTTGCTGCAAAAGTTGTTTTTAACTGTTCTAATTGGGTTTGCTCGGCATCAGTTAATTTATTATGAAAGCGACTTTTATTTTCTAACCGTAAAATTAATCGTTCTTCAATTGATAATGGATCTTCTGCTGTTCGAATTATTTTAACTGGTTTTGGTTTTGGTGGAGCAATATCTCTTTCAGCAAATTCATTTAAACTAATTTCAACTGGTGATTGTTTAATTAAACGAACAAGAATTTCTTCATCTCCTTTTTCAATTTCAATTTTATCATTTGGGTCAACAACAAAATCAACAATTGATAAACCATTTCGTTTAATTTGAGAAATTTGTTGCGCCAAGATTGGTCGTAAATCACGACGAATTGTTGTTACTTCTTCTGTTTCTTTTCGACGAATAATTGTTTTTGGTTCATCTTCGAAAGAATTTGATAATTCTAATTTATTTTTAACCTGATTAGCATCAAAATGATTTCAGGTTGAGAAAGTAGTAAACTGGTCATTAATGTGCTCACTATCTTTTGATGGTGGTTTCATTAAATTTTCTATTTTAGAATTGGAATTTTTAACAGACATTTTCTTTGGCATACTTGTTTGCTTAGTAATAGTTGTTATTTCTTCTGATAATGACATTATTGGTGAAGGTTGTGGTAAGAAAGATTTTGATTTTGCCCCTACTTTCTTACTAGCTGCTTGTTTTGCTTTATGATTTTTTAATCTTTGCAAAACAGGAATTTCTTTTTCAACTCGATAACTATAATCAATAAATTTACTTTTAGCTCTTTGCTCTTCTCAAGTATTTCTTTTTTTATCCTTTAAACGAATGACACCTGTTTTTTTGGTTCCAACAACTTCATTAACATATTTTTGTTTTAACATTTGGTATTCGGCACTATTTTCATCTAATTGCCCTAATAAAACCTTAATTGTTGCTGGCGTTAATTTTTTATCCATTAGTTCTGTTGTATCTCGATCAGAATCAATAATGTTTCCATAATTGACACGAGAAGTTACGACAGATTCTGAGTCTTTTTCTTTTGCCATTTTCTATTCCTCTTTTATCTATTTTCTCGTTTTTTGATACCTATCTATATTATATAAAATTTTTGCACTTTTTTAATTTTTTTTGCTAAAAACTTTTCTTTTTATAATAAATTATTTATAATCATATTTCTTTTTTATTTAATTTAAGGATTATCAGCGTGATTTTGGGCCTTTTTTATGAAAATCACGCTGTCTTTTACTTTTTATTGATTTTTCGGTTGATAGCGGCGAAGATTCTTGTTCTGGTGGTTGATGATACATATTATATTCATATAACAATGCTTGACCAATTTCTCGCATAAAAATAGTACCGTAGTTATCTTCTGTTGATGAAATATTATTAATGTCATTTCTATTTTTAAAAATTGGTTTTACTTGTAATTCTAACCCAACAACCTCACTATTTAATATTTTTTTATTTATCTTTGGTAATTTAACTGGTTTTGATAATGTTGCTAAATATTCTTCTCGTTTTTTTAATTCATTTAATCTAATTTGTTGTAAATCACGAAGTGCTAACTCTTGTTGACGTTGTGCTTGTTTCAAAATATTTACGAATTAAGTCGGCTGTTGGTTGATATTTTTTTATTACCCATTGTTAATTCCTCACCACTTTATCGTTACTATTTGTTGTTTCATTCTCTTCATTATTAGTTCTTTCAACTAAAAAGCCGTCAACAACCTTTTTCCTTCAGTACGATATTTTTCAATTAAAATTTGTGGTAATGGTTTGGGTTTTACTTTTTTATTATTAAGTTTTTTTGGTAACGTCGTTCTTTCCGCTTTTTGGTAGTATAAAAAAAGTAGGGTATAAAAATATAAAGAAATTAAATAAGAATAATTAAACCATTTACTAAAATGGTTTTTTTATTTGAAAAAACCTAAAATAACTAATTGATTCAAAACAAGGACAGCATCTTTAAATATTTATAATTTTTAAAATAATAAAAAAGTTGTTTCCTTTCTGAAAAAAACCATATTAAATTAAGAAATTATTAAATAATCCATATATCTACTTAGTAAAGGTGTTGTCCTTGTTTTGAATCAATTAGTTATATTAATAAATCAATCGTTAAATATTAGATTGGAAAAACTAAAAATGGAAAAAATCAATATTATGATTAGATGCAGTAAGTGCGGAATGCCAAAGCGAATTCATAAAGTTAAACATCGCGAAAAAACAGAATGATTTGAAGATATTTATTATAGTCAATATTAAATTTGATTTATAAAAATGAAAATTATTAAACAACAAAAAATATGTGATGTTATTAATTGTTATAAATTATCATCATTTATCACCGAAGAATTTGAAACAAATAAAATTTTATGAACTTGTGAAAATCACAAAGTTTTATTAAATCAAATTAAGTATATAAACAAAGAAAAAATTTGACTTTATAATAATTTGGAAAATTCAAGGATAGATGTTGATTGAAAAACTGGGTATTTAAAAATCTTTTTTAGTAAAATTAAATAATTCTAATATAACAAGATGGATAACTCATCTATGGCACACTAGTTATGTTATTTGATTTATTAATTTTAATTTTATATTTCTTTTATTAAACTTGTTAATAGTTATTTTCAGTGTGCCAATTTTTACTATTTTATATTTTTAATAATGCTTACAATGTTTATTAACAATGTTTATTAAACATTAAATAAACAATAGATAAACATTAAATATAACAATGTTTATTAAGCAATAAATAAACTATAGATAAACAATATATAAACATTAAATAAACAATAGATAAACATTAAATATAACAATGTTTATTAAGCAATAAATAAACTATAGATAAACAATATATAAACATTAAATAAACAATAGATAAACATTAAATATAACAATGTTTATTAAGCAATAAATAAACTATAGATAAACAATATATAAACATTAAATAAACAATAGATAAACATTAAATATAACAATGTTTATTAAAAAAAGGAGTGTGATTAATTATGTTAGGAATTTGAATATTTTTTTTAAAACGTAAATGTCAAATTTGTCATTCTATTTTGAATAAAAAAATTGTTGGTAGTTTGTATTTTAAGTTAAATGTTTGTTCAATGCAGTGTAACCGAAAGCGAGTTGATTTGAGTAATGTATCAGAAACCAAGTTATAAGAAGAATATTAACGTAGAAAATTGCTTTATTCGAAGAGAATTTATAGTTTTTAGAACAGATAAAGCTTCATTTATAAATTTACCTAATCATAATCGTCATATTGGTTTTTGATTGAGTAATAAGTTTATTTATCCGAGTAACTTTAATTCAATCATCAAAAAATATTTTAATAAATTCAGGTCTTCCTTTTAAAATTATTGAGGAAGCAAATGATGAACAAATAAAAAATATTATTTCTATTTATGTTAAGGAAAATTTAGGGCGTGAATTAATTGGAGAAAAATTTTATACTATTCTTAACTATAATATTCAACAATTAATGTATAAATATGCTAATTATCCGCAAACAACGATATATCAATTAGAAAAAGAACTCACAGAATTAAAAAAGAAATTAAAAGATATTAAAAAACTAGAAAAAAATAAAATTGAAAGATAATTTAATTTTATTAAATGATTATGCTTTTCTAATTGATAAAGAAGATGACGAAAATCCATTAAGTCATAAAAAAAAATAACTAAAAATAAAAAACAAGTATTTTGTGATATTAAATCAATTTATGCTAATGATTTTTACACCGCTAGAATGGCGGGCATAAAATTAGAAATAAAATTACTTATAGATAAATATATGTATGATAATGAAAAATTTATTTTAATTGATTATAAATATCAAAATAATTGACAAGAATATGAAATTATTAGAACTTATGACAGACAAGATGGATTTTTAGAACTATTTTTAAGTTTAAGATAAGGTGTTAAAAATGAAAAAAAGTAATTCAGTAGTTGATATATTTGATTTTGTTGCAGACTCAATCCAACAATATACTTATGATATCCAAGAACAAATAAAAGCAGAAATTAAAAATGTAGGTGAAAAAATATTGGCAGAAATTAAAATTACTTGCCCTATTAGCAATAAACATTTAACAAAAAGAAGACATTTAAAAGATTATTTTGTTTTTAAAATAAAATTAACCAAAGATAAAATAATTGGTGTAATTTATGCCACTAAACAATATCAAATAATCCACTTATTAGAATATGGATATATTAATCATTGAAATAATGAAAAAATTAATCCTCGCCCATTTTTACGAAATGCTTATAATAAGTATATTGATGAATATATTAAAAAAATAGAAACTATTTTAAAATATTAGTTAAGATGATTATTAATAATAAAAGAGAGCAAAATATTAATTTAATTATTGAATTATTAAAAAAAC
The DNA here is from genome assembly GCF_001886855.1 of Spiroplasma citri. NCBI lineage: Bacteria > Bacillati > Mycoplasmatota > Mollicutes > Entomoplasmatales > Spiroplasmataceae > Spiroplasma > Spiroplasma citri. The sequence goes on along the minus strand of NZ_CP013197.1, from coordinate 712,377 downwards.
TTTATCCAACTAAAAAGATTAAATATACATTTTTTAATTTTAATGAAGATAATTTCAATAACATTGAAAATAATATAACTTTTTATAGAATTAATGATAATACCTTTTTTTCATCAGATAATATTAATAATTTTATAAGACAAACATTCCAAATTTGCTTTAATTTTAAAAATGAAATTAATTTTAATGAAATTGAAAAACTAGAAAATGAATTAATAAATAAAAAAATAAATTATCAATTAGCACAAGAGTTTTATTTATACGAACAAAATTTATATATTGTAATTTATGAAATATTTTTGTTGCTAAAAAGATAAAAGGAGAAAATACAAATGAATAAAAACATTATTGAATTTGGACTAGAAAATGTTCATTATGCAAAATTAAAATACAATCAAACAACAAACAAAACAGAATATGCAATCCCACAAAAAATATTAGGAGCAGTAAATTTAAGTTTAAATGTTAGTGAAAACACTAATACCTTTTATGCTGATAATAAACCATACTATATTTCACATTCTTTTCAAGGCTATAGTGGTAGTTTAACAATAGCAAAACCATCTGATGATTTTGAACAAGAAATTTTAGGAATTGAAAAAGATAAAAATGGAAATTATATTGAAAAATCAACTAGTTTAAAGAGTGAAATTGCTTTGGGGTTTGAAATCAAGGGTGATTTAGAAGAAAAAAGAATTTGGCTTTTAAGAGTTAATTTAAAACGCCCCAACCAAACTCATAATACTCAAACCGAAAATGTAAACCCAGATACTTATACTTTTGAATTAAACGCCTTACCACGAATTGAAGATAATGTTATTAAAATTAAAACAACAAAAAAAGCTAATGAAAATAATTATAATAACTACTTTTCTCAAGTTCCAAAATTAGAAAAAGAAGAAAAAAACGAAAATGAATAGATATTTAGAAAGTTTAAAATTAAAAGTTAATATAAGCACTTATGCATTAATTATTTATGAGGATTTATTTGGTTCATACGGAGAATTGTTAAATAAATTAGAAAAAGACAAATATGAATTTTCATTTATTTTAAAATTATTATTTTCTTTTACAAAAGCAGCTGATGAAAATCAATTTAAAGATTTTAAGGAATTTTGTCAAAAAATTACATTTAAAGAAATTACCGAAAATGTTAATGAAATTAATAACTTAATAATGGAATTTGTAGGTGCTAGTGTTAATGACGAAAATTTACAGGAATACGGCGAATTAACAAAAAAGTAGATTATAAATTTAATAAATTTACTCCTAACTTATTACTATGACTTAGTCATTTAGGGTTTTCAATTATAGACAGCAAATATATTAAATTAAAAACATTAATAGAAATTATAGAAATTTATAACAATCAAAACAAAAGATTAGCAACACAACAAGATATTAATAAATTTTTTTAAAGGAATAGTTAATTATGGCAAAAGAAATTAAAGGAATGAGCATAACTCTTGATAGTAATGTTTTAGAATTAAATAACAATTTTAAAAAAATAGCCGATAACATAAAACTATCAGGATCTAAATTAAAAAATTTTGATAATAATTTAAAATTTAAAAACGGTGATGAAATTGATATTTTAAATGAAAAATTTAATGAATATAAAAATATCATTGATAATATTTCAGAAAAAAAAGAACTTTTAATTGAAAAATATAATCAATTAAATAAAACCATTTTAGAAACACAAGAAGCATTATCAAAAACAAACGATACTGCCGAAAGAGAAAAATTAATACAAAAACAAAATAAATTAAATAAAGAATATGAATATACAAAAATAAATATTGATGCATCTAATCGCAGTTTAAACAACTTTAATGAAAAATTAAAAAATACCGCCCAAGAAATAAAAAATATTCCCTTTAAAAAATTTGAAGAATTTGGAACAAAGTGTCAAGAAATCGGAAAAAAATTAAGCACACATATTACAATACCCATTTTAGCAATCAAAGGAATTTTAACAAAAATAACTGTTGATACCGCCAAATATGCTGGTGAGCTTAAAAAAACATCAAAAGAAATCGGTATCACAGCAGAAAACTTACAAATATTTCGTTATATTGCAAAAAGAACTGGAATTACTAGCGAAGAATTAGAAAAGAGTTTTAAAAAATTACGACAAGGTATTAGTGCTATTTCTTATGGAATATCAAATGAAACAACAGAAGCTTTTAATAAATTAGGAATTAATATTAAAAATAATGAGGGTTCTTTAAAAGATACGGGAACTATTTTTTTAGAATTAAAAAAATCATTAGAACAAATAAGTGATGAAACTGAAAAAAATAATTTAATAATGGATGTTTTTGGTTCTAAGTTAGGAAAAAACCTTATTCCAATGCTTGCCTTATCAGATGAAGAAATTAAAAAAATGACAAGCAACATTAAAGATTTAGGCATTGTTTCAAATGAAAATGTTGAGAAAACAACACTATTAAACAAAAAATGAAATGAATTTAAACATGTTGTTAATATTACAAAAATGAATTTAGCATCCGCCCTATTACCCGTGTTTGAGTCTTTGGTTTCTTTTTTAGAAGTCAGTTTAATACCAATTATTAAAGGAATAACAAATTTTTTTAATATGTTTAATGATACAACCAAAAAAACTATTTTTATTATTTTAGGAATATCAGCAAGTTTGGGAGCTGTTGTTTACACAATTGGAAAAATAATAAATGTTATTAGTTCATTAAAAACACTTTTATTAGGAATGGCAAAGCACCCAATTCTTTATGGTGTTTTAGTTAGTTTGTCTGCCTTAGCTGCTGGCGGGGTATGATTATATAATAAATTTAATAAACCACCACAAAACATTAACCAAGAAAACCAAACTAATAACTATAATAAAATTGAAAATAAAAATGAATTTAAACCAACAATTATTATTGAAGGAGAAAATGATAAAGAACGAGCTGAAAAAATACTCGAATATATAGGGCAATGAAATAATAGAGTATAGGGAGAAAATATGTATAATTTACCATTTAGAACTTTTAAAATTAGTAATAGTAAAGATAATTTAATTAATTTATGTGATTTAGATAATATCATTATTTTATCATTTAATGGATTAAATATTAATTTTGATAATAATTATTTAAACATCGATAATAATTTTATTTTAAATAATTGTAAGCATTCTTTAAATCAAATAAATTTTAAATTATTATTTATAGGCCCAAATCCCTATGGTAAATTTAATGATTTTATTAATAAATTAAATATTAATTTAGATAATAAATCTTCCCCCTTTTTATTATTTTATAGTTTTTGAATAAATGAAAAAACAAAATTGGAATATTATTGTGAAGTAATTATTAAAAGTATCATTAAAACAGAATTAAATAATAATAATGATTTAGAGGTTGATTTTATTTTAGAACAATTAACTAACTGAAAAAAAGAAGAAGATAAATTATTTGAAATTAAACCAAATAAAACAAGCGGAAAAATATACAATGAGCATAATAACAAATATTATTTTAAGTTAAATCGCATTAAATATACCAATCAATATAATGAAAAAATTAAAATTAGTAATAATAGTTATTTAGCATCAGATACTCTAATAACAATCAATGGTCCCACAAAAGACCCATATTTAAAATTAGAAAATATTAATGGTAAAGTAATAAGTGAACTTAAAATTAATGCTGAAATAAATGAAAATGAAAAAATAATAATAGATAGTAGATTAAAAACTCAAAGCATTATAAAAGTTGATTTAAAAACCGAAAAATCATACAACATATATCAATATCAAGATTTTAAATATACTAATTTTATTCAAATTCCACCAGGAAACTATCATATTTTATATTCTTCTAACCTTTCAAAAGACAAACAAGTTGGAAATATTAATATTAAAAAATTTGAAGAATATATTTTAATTTAGAAAAAAGGAGAAATTAAATGGGTGTAGGAAGTTCAACAAAAAGCCACTGAAATGACGAAATAATTGCAATTAGAGAAGATAAAAAGAAATTATTAATAAGTTAAAAAACAATACTTTAAATTCAGAAATTTTAAAACAAATCCAAGAATTAAAAGAAGAAATATCAGAATTAACAAAAGAAATTAATGTTCAAAAAAATCCTTTTGATGAACTTGTAAAAAATTATCCTGAAGTTATTTCACAAATCTTACAAACGCCTGATTATAAATTAATGATTGATTATCTTGATGAATTATCTAATATTGTGCTTGAAATTAATAAAGCACAACAAGAAGCAGAAGAAAAAGCAAGACAAGAAGCAAAAGAAGAATTATTAAAATTAGAAATTAAAAAAGATAAAAATATTTATCAAGGTAATAGAACTAAATTAATTATATTAGGAGTTAATTTTGAAAAAGGATCTTTATTTTATAAAGATAATTGTATTGTTGAAAATTATAAGATATTTTTAGATATTTATACCCCGCAACTATCAACTTTTAATGCTTATAATTATTATAATCTTAATGTTGAAATTGAAGACATTGTTTGTATTTTGAATAACGAAAATCAATTATATATTGGAATTATTACTCATATTGAAAAAAACAAAGATGAAAATTTATATACATTTACTACTAAAAATATTGAATCTATTTTTGATTTTAAAATTTACAACATATATAAAAATAAAAGTTGATATATTTTTCTTACTTTAATAAATATTATTTATAACAACCTTCCCTTTATTAAACTTAATAAAAAAATTAATGATGAAAATAATAATAATCCTAAATTTTTTGAAGAAAATGAAGAAAAAGAATTTAATTTTTATCAATTTATTAACAAAATATTTAAAATAACAAATATATTTTTAAAATTTAATATTGATTTAAAAAATTTTATTTTAAATTGTGACATTTGCAAAGATGGACAAGAAGATATCAAATTAAATAATTATAAAGTAAAATATAATATTAAATGTATTACAAATATAGAAATTGAAGAATTAAACCAAAAAAGTATCAACAGAATTGATTTTTACCAAAAAAATAACTCAAACAAATATAAAAGAGCAATTTTATTAAAAAATAATGAAATCTCTTTTGATGAAAAAAACAATAATTTACAAAATAATTTAATTAAAAATAAAATTTATGAATTAGAAGAAAAAGACTTTACCTTAGAAAATATTATAACTATTAGCAATCAAGAATTTAAGTTAAGTGAATACTCACACCTCATAAAATTTGATATCACAAAAGATAACAATATTTTAAATTTAAACAATTTACAACTAAGAGATAAATTTACCCTATTATTTAACAAAAAAGAATATAACAGCATTTTATCTGGGATAATTTTAGAAAGCAATAAAAACACAATTACCCTAATATTCGGCCAAGTAAGGTTATATGAAAAGTAAGTTTTAACACTTATTAATTAATATGCCCCTTAAAACAAGTAATAAAGGTATTTACAAGCAATTATTTTTTATATAATTAATGAGAAAAAATAGAAAGAATATAGGTAAATATTAAGATGATTTACTATAAATGAGGTTTTATAAATAAAAATGGCAAAGAAAATGACTAAAAAAGATTATGAATTATTGGAATCTAAATTTGATGAATGAGAACAAGATATTTATAATCATAAAGAATTAATGGAAGCTTTAAAAGAATTAGCAAATAAATAATAAAAATAATAAAAAAAGAGATATTAAATCTCTTTTTTATTTATAGTATCGCACAGACTATTGACTGGCAAGGTTTCTTTTCTTTATTTAAACTTGCAAGTAGAACCTAGAATAACTCGCAACATCACTTGCTATTTAATTGTAGCATGTTTTTATAAAATTAAAGGAAAAATAAAAAAATATGGTATTATGTACACAAATTTTCATTTATTATATATTTGACAAATATTTTTAATGACGGTATCATCACGATAATAAGTAATGATTATTACTTATTGAAAATAAAACAATAGTAATTATAATTATTAAAATTAAAAAAATTTGTATTTATTCAGTCGTATTATAGTAAATAAATAATGTTGAACTACTTGAATGAATTTAACTCATAACCGAGTTCCAATTGACTACCACAAACAAGCAGACAAGAAGATTATTCACATAATATTTAAGGAATTTGCTACGACTGAATAAATACAAATTTGTATGTATTATAACATAAACTATTTTAAAGACAATATAAATTGTCTTTTTTTATTTGACAAATAATTTTAATGACGGTATCATCACGACGACAATAAATGATGGGGTTAATTATTATTGTTAAGGCTGGTGATTTTTTATGTTAGATAATAATGAAAATAATAAGGTGGTTAAATTATGGCAATAGTTTTAAAAACATTTCCTAATTGTAATGTAGAAGCGTGTGATGATGGAATTATTCAAGATTTTTTTGTTAGTTTTTTTGTTAAAGATAAAAATATTATTTTTTTAAACGAAGAAAAAGAGTTAATAAAAAGACACCTTGGAAATAAAGTTGTTTTTAATCATACATATATATTAATTTATGGGCGAATTATTGAAATTGAAGAAGATACAGAATATGAATTACAAGCAACCAATAGAAATTCAATTAAAAAAATTATTTTTAATATTAATTTAAGAACAAAAAAGAACGAAATTAAAATACTAACAAACGAATTATTAAATGAAAGTAATTTATCATGAGAAGATATTAAAAATGAAGAATGAAGCTATGATATTGAATTATTTACTTATCAATTACAAAATAACACAATTTACAATATAAAAGAAAATCAAAAATATTGAGAAGACTTAAAACCACACACAAAACTAAACAACGATCTAAACAATAATTTTAACAACTTTGAAGAAACAATGAATAAAAACATGATTGCTAATAACGCATTACATAGTGAATGAGATAAAACATCTAACAAATTAGAAAAAAAATATTTATAAAAGAGAGGTAAAAAAATGGCATTTAGATTTATAACATTTGACAATACAGAAGATTATTTAACAGACCGCGACCAAGCAATATACTATGATTTTTTGTTAAGAAACCAAACAATCCCCTACTATGCTAATAAAGAATTAAGCAATAAAAACGCTATAAACTTATTAGGCAATAGCGATAATTATAACGAAGAAATGTTAAAACTATGTGATAACAATTCAACTGGTTTTTTATTTTACGGATTTGGCGAACAAGAAAACTTATAAGCAGAATTCAAATATGAAGACAACGGAATTCAAGTAAAAATAAAAACAAAAAAAGGAAACAAAGAAATACCATTTTTTTATTTAAGCATTTGCGGAAGAATGATTAAAGTAGAAAACAATACCACAAACGATATCAACGACTTAATACCGTATGCAAAAAACCAAGCAGAAACAACAACAACAATATTTTTAACAATTAAAATAGATATGTCAAAAGCACCATTAGTATATCCAATCCCCGATATAGACAACCCAGATGAAAACTACCAATATATTAATAAAAATTTTATTGAAAGTTTAGAAGAAAACAAACCATGAAAAAATATTAAAAGTGCCATGACTTGAACCGATAATTCAAAAACAATAGCAACCGCCATAATCGATAACATTAATCAAGTAAATGATTTTAAATACCGAGCAATTTATCAAAATAAATGTGCTAGCGAATATTTTGTATGAACAGACAAAGGAAGATTAATCCAAGATAACTTAAACACAAGACATAAAGACGGAATTTATGAATTCCCTATTCTTAGTTTTAATTTACCCCTAAAAGGCGAAAAAATAAAATCCTTTAATTGAGAATATACCGCACGAGCTCCCATTCGTTATCAATCAATCAAAGACCCCAACAATTTTATTAATTTTTGCGAATATGCCGGAGAAAAAAAGGAAGAATTCAATAGAAAATGAACCAAAGAAATGGAAAAAATGGATCAAAAAATAGCACAACTAGACAAAAGAATTATAGAAATGCCCTACAAAATAGAAAGCAGCGCCAAATATGTCAAAAGCAGATTAAAAGAAATGACACCAGACGAACAACCTTTTAATCAAGTTGATAATAAGTATTATTATGTAGTGTGACAAGGCAATAAAAATCTTGAATGAAAAATTTGTAAATTTAAAAATACTGAAAAAATAAGATTAAAAGGGGGGCAAATTAGTTCTTGATTATTATGGCAGAGTTGATGATCCTAATAAAATAAATTTAGTTTTTGATGCTAAAATTATTAATTTAAGAGCAAACGATCAAATTTGAACAGATAATAGCATTAATTTTAAAGCAGTTTACCGTTGAAATGGTGGCGAAGAATGATCACCGATATTAAAATATGATGGTGGGATGATTAAATTTTGAGTATGAAAAGATTTTAAAACATGAGATAAAGCACAGCGTGGTATTGTGACAACGGCCGCTATTGGTTTAATAGCATTTGGAAGTTGAAAACCATTAATTTGATAATAAGGAGAATAAAAAATGAGTGAAACTATTTTAGAAATTATTGTTTTGGTTATATCACTTTTTACTGGTGGGACAACTGGCATAACAGCAACTATTTTGAGTAAAAAACAACAAAAAATTAGAGATCAAAATAAAGAATTAAAAGAAAAAATAAAAGATATTAAAATTGAAATTAATAATATTAATACAAAATTAGATGTTATTACAATCATAAATAACAAACTTGCTAATAACAATAAAATAAATATCAGACAAAAAAACAAGGATGGTAATAAAAATGAAAAAGAAAAAGACTAAGTTATTTTTTCTACGATTAGCATATTGAATAGTTCACGGTTTAACATTGGGATTGCCAATTTTATTCACTGAAATTAATAAACTAATGCTAAAATTAAAAGAAAAAATTAATAATGAATCTATTTTGTTAGATAAAAATAAAGAAGACAATATCAACAAAATAATTAAAAAAGATGATGAAAAAGAAAATTAAATAAATTAAAAAAAGCAATTTTTACTAAATTGTTTTTTTATTCACCATTAACTTTTACATTACCATTATTATCAACAATTAAATCAGGTAATTTTTGTTCTTCACCGTTTCAACGATAAACTGCTTTAAAATTAATGCTATTATCTGTTCAAATTTGATCGTTTGCTCTTAAATTAATAATTTTAGCATCAAAAACTAAATTTATTTTATTAGGATCATCAACTCTGCCATAATAATCAAGAACTAATTTGTTCCCCCCTTTTAATCTTATTTTTTCAGTATTTTTAAATTTACAAATTTTTCATTCAAGATTTTTATTGCCTTGTCACACTACATAATAATACTTATTATCAACTTGATTAAATGGTTTTTCTTGTGGACAAATTCATTCTAAGTTTTCTTTTATTTCTTTGCAATTTGTACATATTTGGTTTTCTTGTTTTAGTTGTTGTAATTCATCTTCGTTATATTGTGGTATATTATTACAAGCAACTAAACTTGTTGTGCTTGTTCCTAATAATGTAATTGCTCCTAAAAAACTTAATCTTTTTTTCATAAAAAGTCAGTCCTTTCTTAATATTTTATTTATATAAAAATTATATAATGAATATAAATATATACAAAGAATAATGATAAAAATTTATTTTTTTGATAATATGTTATCAAAAGAAAAAAAGAAAAAGTGGAGGAAAAAGTGGAAAAAGAATCTAAAATTGAATTTGAAACTGAATTTGAAAAAATTGCAGCAGAAATAAGATCTTCTTTTGAATATTTTTTAAAATATAATCCAAAAAGTGAAGAACAAATAAAAAAAGAAAATTAATTTTTTAAAGAAATATTTTGAGAAAAATATAATAAACATGTTAACGATGAAAAATGTCAATTTACTGGTGCAAGAGGATTGTGTTATAGAAAAGCAAAAAAAGATATGAATGTATTGTATGTAATAGTCCATGTTGCTACATTTGTTATAAAAATTATTACAATTGTAAAAAATGCCTTTTTTGTTTTAGTGATGATGATTCTGATTTTAAATATTATTTAAAAATTTAATTTTAACGAAAATTATTATAAGCAAGGTTAAAAAATCTTGTTTTTTTTATTTTAAATTAAGATATAATATTTTTGCTATCAAAAAAGTATCAAAATTGTATTAAATAATATTAAAAAAATTAAATATTGGAAAAACAAGTTAAAAATAACTTGCTTTTTTAGGTGTTTATTTTAATGTGTGTGATGATTTATTTTTAAATCAAGAAAGGAAACAACTTTAAAATGAATATTAATAATATTATTAATGGGGAAAACTTTTTTAATAAAACATATGAAGATTTGAATAGATATGCTGTTGGAGAAATTGCATATAGGTTAGAAAATATAGATGATTTTATTTTTCAAAATTATAAAAATGATGATAAATTTAAACATTATCGAGTAAAAGAAATAAGAACAAAAACATTAATTACTTTAAAAGGTAAAATAACATTTCGCAGACGACGATATTATAAAATTAATCCAATAACAGAGAAAGAAGAATATATTTTTATTTTAGATAAATTTTTAGGAATTAAAAAATGACAAAGACTGGGGAATGACGTCAAAGAAAGAATTTTATTGTTTTTAAGTGATGATAAAAAATACCGTGATATTTTAGATGCCTTAGAACAAGCAAAAATTAGTTTAATGACAATTTCAAATACAATAAAAAACACAACAACAAACGACAAATATTATATTAATAATACCAATATCAAAATAAATGTTCCACATACTTTATATATTCAAGTGGATGGAACTTTTCTTAAAATAGAATACGATAGAAAAAGGGTTAAAAAACACACCTTATTATCTACTGTTCATACTGGTTATGATCAAGAAAAATCAACCGAAAAAAGACATGTAATTGCAAATAAGTTAGGTGTTTACGAAATAGATAATATTCCAATTTATATTTCTAAAAAAACAAAATTAACCCGTTTTGTTGTTAAATTAATACTTTTGATAATAAGTAATTATAATATTCAAGATGATACTGAAATTATGATTTTAGGTGATGGAGCAAATTGAATTAAAGGGGTTAAAAAAGATATTGCAAATCGTTTTCCTAATAACAAAGTTCATTATACAATAGACAAATTTCATTTAGTAAAAAGATTTAAGGATTTATTACCCCACCGAAGAATAATTAAAGAAAATAAAGAAACTTTTAAACAAGTTGTTGATTATTTTTATAATGGAAAATATTATGAATTATTACAATGTTTAAAAGAAAGTAAGTCATTTATTCCTAGTTCTAAAAAGTTTTTAAGAGAAACAATTAACTTAATTAAAAATAACGAAGAGGGTATTAAAAATCAAACATTATGAAATAATATTGGGTGTCATATGGAGGGCGATGTTTCCCATTATGGTAAGGGCGCATTTTCTAAAAAAGGAATTTATAGCGAAAAAACTGTTAGAAATAAATTGAATACTAGTATGCTAAAATTAAGAAATAATATTAAGGATTTTAAACAACCAGAAAAACCACCAGAAAATAATAGTATTTTATATAATAATTTTAATAAAACCGAACAACAAAACTTACATCTTTATTAATTTTATTTTTAAATTAAATAATTTTAATAAAAATGCATTTTTTGTTGTGATTAAATTTAAAAAAATATAAAAATTTGTTGACAATAAAATTAAATATGGTATCTTTAAATTAAGTAGATGGATTATTTATTCCATAATTTCTTAAAATATATTAAATACCCTTAAATAATTTATACAGTCGTTAATTTTTTTTGGCGGACCAGCGTAATTAATTTGATAATCTTTTAATTCTTTCCGTGTATACAAAGTTAAGTTTGGTTCTTTTCTTTTACTAGAAATAAATGTTTGATCATTTCTTTCTGATACCAAATTAGATTGTTTTTTTACCGTTTTCAAATTAGAAACGTTAGTATTATTCTTTTCATAATCATTACCATATTTTAACTTTTTTAAATTAGGACGCTTTTTAGGATCAACAGTTGAAATATATTCATTGTTAATTTTTCGCTTTTGTTCAGTTAATGATTTATTATTATTTTTGACAACTGTTATTTTAGTTGGCACACTATTTTGACTAGCTCAATTCAAGAGTGGTTGTTCTTGCTTGCTACTGATTATATTTTCTGTCTAATAATATCAGTATCTAAATAAAGATCAGTTTTAAAAATTGGTTTTCGTTTTGGTTCTTCTTTTATAAAATTACGAATATATTTGCCACCAATTTGTTTATTAGTTTTTCCTAAACTACGGGATAATGATTCTTTGACCATTTGATCACGTTTTTTAATAACATGTTCCGGATTAATCTCAATCGTTGTTTCATCTTTCTCTTTTTTGTGTGTTATTTGATGCATATACTGTTTTCACTCTGAAGGATGTAAATTCCGGCGTGATAATAATTCTAATTGATTTTTGCTTAAATTCATTTGGTCTTTAATTTCATCTAATGACCGTGGTTTAAGATCCCGTGATAAAGAATAATCTTCTTCTGGATAATAATAGCCCCTTCGCGTGCTCGGTTCAGATATGGATGGACATCATACTTAGTATTATCTCGACGTGATAACAACTGTAATTGATTTTTATTTAATCCTCAATTATTTGCATGTTCCTTAGCTTGTACATTAAATCCTTTTTGATTCAATAGTTTCTTCGTTTAAACTATTATTTTTTGAACCTTGCGTTTGACTTTGAAATCGGCCATAATGTTCGTTCCGTTGTCGAATTAATCGCTGTTGATTTGGATTTAACTTACTAATAATATTTTCATATTTTTCTGATGAAGAAGACACTTTCACAGGATTTATATTTTCATCTAATGCTAGTTTTTCATTCTTAACAACTTGTGCTCAGTTGTCAAATTTGCTAAGACAGATTCATTATTATTTAAAAAAGTTTGACGTGGTTCCTTTAACTCTGATTCAATTGTTGCTTGTGATGCTTGATAACCACGGACAACTCGCGATGGAAATAAATCTTCAACTCGCGATAATTTTCGTTTTGCCAATAATTTTAACTGACTAGGATTTAATCCCATAGTTTTCTTGTTACTGCTTGCATTTTTTGTCAATTCTTTTTTAAATAATGATGACTTCTTACCTGGGATTTTTTTAAATTGTGCATTTTCTCCTAATAATAATTTAACAAATTTTTCATATTCTTTTTCATAACGTTGATTTCAATCAATTGAACTATTTGAATTTAAATTTTGATATTCTTCCATTAACTTTAAATATGGTTCTGATTTTTTTTCAAGACTTAGTTAGCATTTTAACAAGCATTGTTTCATTAACATTTATTTTTAAATTATTATTAACTTCTTGTAATTGTTTTGTTTCATTTAATTTCTTACTAGCCATCATTTTACCTCAAATTTTAAATTATAATCGTCAATAAATTCTTTCTTTAAAATTATATTATTTTTTTTTTTTTTTGTTTTTGATATTAATACTTGTATAATTAAGCATTAAAAAGATAAAAGCAGAGAGCTCTTTTATTTTTGATGTAAATATGTTTCTAAAATTAATTGTGCGGCTAAACTATCTTTTTTTTGTTTTCGTTTCTGGCGGGAAAGATTTGCTTCTAACATTATTTGATGAGCTTGATGTGTTGTTAATCGTTCATCAACCAAGTGAATTGTTATCGTTGGATCTAATAATTGTTTTAATAAATTAACAAAATCACTAACCATTAAAGCACGGGGTCCAATTGTATTATTCATATTTTTTGGATAGCCAACAATAATATCACTAAATTGTTCAGTTGTAATTAACCCCGCCAAATATTGTGCTGCTTGTAAAAAATCATTTTCTGGAAAGCGATAAACACCATAACCAGTTGCAATCAAACCCTGGCTTGTCGCTAAGCCTAGTGTTTTACTACCAACATCAACTGCTAAATAATACTTAGCCATGATGTTTTAAAAATTCCAGAGGGTTAGTTAATAATTTAACAAGAACAGTCTTATCTTTATTGTTAAAACCACTTTGAGCAACACTGTTATTGCCGCCACCTTTACCATTCAGTAGTGGATTTAATTGTTGAATAATTTTACCAGCTTGATAACGATCATGTAAATCGTCACTAACACCAACAATTAATGTCGCTTGCGTTTCATCACTAACATCAACTAAGAAAATTAGTAAGTTTCTATATCGAGCTTTATAATCATCAATTAACACTTTTAAAGCATTAATATCAACTTTTGTTGTAAATTGATGAGTTAAAAAATTAATTCCATTTTTATCTTGTGGTAAAAAGGTGTTATATTGTTTCACAAATTGTTGAATTAAAATATTATCATATTGTTTTTGTCAACGTTTAAAATCTTCTTTAAATTGTGCTACTAATTCTTTTAACTGTTTTCAATTTGGTTTTGAAACAGTTAGATTACTAATTTGTTCTCAGGTTTGATCTAAACTTTGATCAAGTAATGCAGCCTTGCCTTGATTATATTTATCAAAATAATTAATTGCCTCAGTTTTTTCTTTTAAAAATTGCTCATTTAAATAACTAGCAATTGTTTTATTTGAAGTAATCGCATGAATTCGAAATGTTCCAGCTCCTTTTGATTCAAGACCAGTTACTAGTAAGTCTTCAACATCTTGTGAATTAGCAACATGGGTTCCTCCACAAAGTTCACAAGAATAAGTGCCAAATTTAACAATTCGAACTTCAGCATCATATTTTTCTGTAAAAAAAGCTAGCGCATGATGAACATCTAATGCTGTTTGCATATCAGTATAAATTATTTCGCAAGGGATTGCTGTCTTAATTGCCTTTGCAACAGAACCTTCCACAGCTGTAATTTCTGCTGGTGTAATTGCTTGATTATGAGTAATATCAATACGTAAACGTTCAGCATCGTTATAAGAACCAGTTTGCATAACATGGTTTCCCAACACTTCTCGTAAAGCAGCATGAATTAAATGTGTCCCTGAATGATTTTTCCGAGTATAAAAACGACGATCACTATCAATTGAAGCATTGACCAAATCACCAATCGCAAGTGTCCCTTCAACTTTAACAAAATGTAAATGTTGTTTATTTGGTCCTTGTTGCACATCTAGAACATAAGCTGTCGTGTTATCTTTTAAAATTAAACCGTGATCAGCTGCTTGCCCACCTTTTTCAGCATAAAATGGCGTTTCTTTTAAAATTATATATCCTGTTGTATTAGTTAATTTTGTGACTGGCTTATCATCAGCAAACATAAAGACAATTTCTGTATTATTAACTTGTTCATATTCATAACCAACAAATTGACTAGCAACATCCAATTTTGTAAAAAGTTCGCTTTGTAAATGAATTGCTTTAATATCTTTTCGATTAGTACGTGAAATTGTTTTTGCATTTTCTAATAATTCATCAAAACCAGCACGATCAACATTAATTCCTACTTCATGTGCTTCTTCTTCAATTAATTCAATTGGAAAACCATAACTTTCAAATAAACGAAAAGCATGTTCTTTTGAAATCGTTCCATATTTTGTTTTAACTTCATTGAAAAGTTTACTTCCCTGTTCTAATGTTTTTAAAAATTTTTTTTCTTCATCTAACACAGCTTGTTCAACAATTGGTTGTTTTTCAACTAAATAAGAATAATATTCTTGCATAATTTTAACTACTGTTCCCACTAATTTGAATAAAAATGGTTCTGTTAAATCAATTTTTTTCCCGTATAAACTAGCACGACGAATTAAACGTCGAATAACATAACCACGATCTTTATTCCCGGGAAAAGCTCCATCAACAATTGCAAAAGTAACTGCCCGAATATGATCAGCAATCACTTTAAATGCAGTATTAATTTTTAATTGTTCTGAATTATTGCTAAACAATGCCGTTTCATCATAATGATATTTTACATTTACTAATTTTTCAACAGCTTTAATAATTGGCATAAATAAATCAGTTTCAAAATTAGTTGGTGTTTCTTGAATAATTGAAGCAATTCGCTCTAATCCAGCACCAGTATCAATGTTTTTTCGTGGTAAGTCAGTATATGTACCATTGCCATTATTATTATACTGTGAAAAAACAATATTTCAAACTTCCAAATAACGGTCATTTTCTAAATCATCTTGTAATAACTTTAAACCTATCTGCTCAGGATCATATTTTTCCCCACGGTCATAAAAAATTTCGGTATTAGGTCCACATGGCCCTGCTCCAATTTCTCAAAAATTAGTATCTTTATCACCTTTAATAATTCGTTCATCACTTAAACCAATTACATTGCGTCAAATTTCATAAGCTTCTTGGTCATCTTTATAAATTGTGACATATAATTTGGCAGGATCAAATCCAATTCATTTTTTATCAGTTAAAAATTCTCAAGCATACATAATTGCTTCTTTTTTAAAGTAATCACCAATTGAAAAATTACCAAGCATTTCAAATAAAGTATGATGACGTGCTGTATAACCAACATTTTCAATATCATTAGTTCGAATTGATTTTTGTGAATTTGTTAAGCGTGGTGATGGTGGCGTTTTTCGCCCATCAAAATATGGTTTTAATGTTGCCACTCCAGAATTAATTCATAATAATGACGGATCATCAACGGGAATCAATGATACTGAAGGTAATTCATAATGATCCTTACTACGAAAAAAATCTAACCACATTTTGCGAATTGCATTTGCTGTAAATTTTGTCATTTTAATATTCCCTTCTCTTTCATAATTAATTAATAGGATTATAGCATACCAAATGAAAAAAACTTTTTTATTTCAAAGAAGTTCTTACCAAAAACCTATTTTCGATATCCTCGAACCAATAAATAAAACGAAACTAACAAAATATTAACAAAAAAGAAAGTCGTAATTACAGGCACAACGGCTGGATATTGAAAATATTGTCTAAATATTGTTCACATTAAAGTTTGTCAAAGTAAACCAATTACCAACCATGTTAGCATTTGAACAAACATTAATAAATTATATGAAAATTCTTGTAAACGTGCTAAACAAAATAACATAAAATAAAGTGGAATAAAACTAATTATCATTAATACTATTGCAACTAGTAAAATAATTCAGTTAGCTGTCACATATCCGGTTGTTGATGTGAAAGCAGGGAAAATCATAATAACAATAAAACCAATCATTAATAAAATCATGCCAATATTGCTTCCTAAGCGTTGGCAAAGTTCACGGCGCGAAGAAATATTAATGTATCCTAATCATTGCATAAAAGTAGTCACAAACCCACCACGATGACCTGCTGATGATGGTAATAATAATTCAATTGCAATACGAATTGATAATCCAATCACAACACTAGCAACAGCAAGAGGCATCATAAAAATAATTAATACGGCTCCTGCTTGCATAATCATTGGTGCTTGAGCAAAAAACGCTCCTAAGCCATCTTGATTAATTATTAAACCGAAAATCGAAAAAACATTTGGTTGATATTGTCCATTGTTTATTCAAGTTACCAATCCTTGACCATTAGTTAAATTATATCAGCAAATTTTTTCACGCAGGACAAAAGCGAAACCATCAGCAATGGCAATGAAAAATAATCCTAAAAATAAAGATAGATACAAGGTCAAACTACCAATTCTTGTCATTCATTTCCCAACTAATAAACGAACATTTCATTTTCAATGTGCCGCTGTTATATTTGTTAATAAAACAATTACAAAAATTGCTGTTCCAACTGCAATTAATGTAAAAATAGGAACAAAAATATATAAATCAATTACTCAAAATTTAAAAAGCGCAAATCCATTTAAACTAAAAATTGCTTGAAAAGAACCATATGATAATAAAAAATTTAAAATATTATAAGCACTATCTCCCTGTAAAGTTTCTAATGGATTAGGGTTTAATCCTTTAACACTTAATGAATTAATAATTTCTTGTTTTAATGCTGTTACTTGTTGATTTAATGTTGGAACAACTGCCCCAGCAATAATAATTACAATCACTGCTAAAAATCATATAGTACTAAATTTTAGTCAAGACTTTAATGTCATAGTCTCCTCCACGTTTCTAAATAATTATAAATACATTATACCAAAAAAACAAGGAAGATGATATTTTTTATTTGTTCTGAAGGGATTAAGACATTACATCATAACTCGTTCTACCACTTTAATGTCCGGAATTGTCAATAATGATGACCGAATTTGTTGCAAGCGATCAGCATTACTAACCTTAATAATTGTTTTAATTGTTAAATTCATTAAATCACCAGAAACATTGGCGCTCATCATTTGAACCGATGCATTTAAATGACTTAATACTTTTGTTACATCAACTAGCAAGGCTGGTCGGTCAATTGCCTCAATCCGAATGGCACAATCATATTGCTTATTTTTACAAACTGCTTCATTTCAACTAACTTCAACTTGTCGGTCTTGCTTATCACCACTTTGAATATTACGACATGTTTTTAAATGAACTTTAATTCCTTCGGCTTTAGAAACATAACCGGTAATGTCTTCATATGGAATTGGCAAACAACATTGGGAAATAACAACTTTGATATTTGAAATTCCTTGGACAATAATATCATCTTTTAATTGTGCTTTTTTATATTGTTTATCTTGTAATTTTTTTAAAATTTTTTCATTTTGACTTGTTTCATGATCTAAATAAACTAAATTAATTGCTTCTTCTAAAGTATATTCATCATTAGCAACATCTAACAAAAAATCTTCAATATTATTAAAATTAATCGCATGCAATCGTTCTAATTGTGTTTCTGAATTAACTAACTTTCATTTTAAATCTTTTTTTGCAATATATTCTTCAATTTGTGACTTAGTTTGTTTAATTTTTTCTAAATTAACTGATTTTGCATCACTAGTCACTTCAACTAATTCTTTTTTCAAATATTTCTTAATTTTTTGTAAAGCAGATGATGTTTTTGCCACAACTAGTCATGAGTGATTTGGCTTTTGGGTTGCTGCTGTTTTAATATCAACCACATCACCTGATTTTAAAACAGTTGAAATTGGTGAAAATAAACCATTAATTTTTGCCCCAATTGTTTTTTCACCAATTTCAGAATGAATTTTATAAGCAAAGTCAAGAACAGTCGAACCAAAAGGTAATGTTACAACCTTCCCATTTGGCGTTAAAACATAAATTAAAGAAGAAAAAATATCATTTTGAATAATTTGTTCCATTAAATGATCCGGTTTATAAACTTCTTGTTGAATTTCATCTCGTTCTTGTACTGAAATATTTTCTAAATCTAAAATACGTTTAAAAATATCTAACCGCTCATCAATATCTTTTTGTTTTTTCGCAATATCATAATTTTCGCCCTCTTTATAACGTCAATGAGCAGCCACCCCTTGTTCTGCTAATTCATCCATTTCTTCAGTTCGAATTTGAACTTCAAAAATAAGACCATCATCAGCCACAATTGTCGTATGTAAAGATTGATATAAATTATGTTTTGGTGTAGCAATATAATCTTTAAAACGATTATTTAATGGAGTATAATGCTGATGGACAAAACCTAATACCTTGTAACAATCATCAACACTATTTGTAATAATGCGGACAGCTAAAATATCATGAATATCATCAAAGTTTTTCCCAAACTGATTCATTTTACGATAAATTGAATAAATTGATTTACTCCGTCCATACACTTTTACTGACATCTTTTTTTCAGTAATTAAAATTTTTTTTAATTCTTCAATTTTTTGATTAATAGTATTTTCTCGTTCTTTATTACTTGATTCTAATAATGAAACAATTTTATTATATTGCACGGGGTTAATAATTTTAAAACTAATATCTTCAATTTCTTGTTTAACAGCTTTCATTCCTAAACGATGAGCAATTGCTGAATAAATTTCTAAACTTTCTAGCGCAATAATTTGTTGACGTTCTGGTTTTAAATAACCAATTGTTTTTAAATTATGTAAACGATCAGCTAATTTGACAATAATTACCCGAATATCTTTCGCCATTGATAAATATAACTTTCGTAAGTATTGTGCTTTTATTTGTGTCCGATTTTCTTTCGCAAAATAACTAACTTTGGTTACCCCTTCAACTAAATTAGCAATTTCAATCCCAAACAATTCTTGCAATTCTTCAAATGTGGCTGGAGTATCCTCTAAAACATCATGTAATAACCCAGCAATTAAAGTTTTTGGTCCCATTCGTCACTGTGCCAAAAAAAAGGTTGTTCATAATGGATGAATAATATACGCTGCGCCGCTATTGCGAACTTGCCCATGGTGTTTTTCTTCAGCATACTCGTATGCTTTTTGAATTTCTTTTAATGTTGCTTCATCTTTAATATACAACTTAATTTGGGCTAAGACTTCTTCGTATTTAATATCTCGATCCATTATAAACAACCCCTTTTTCTTATAATGATTATAATTATATCGCGTTTAGAATTAATATTCAATCAGGGTTTTAATTGGATATGAATCTAAATCTTTTTTACCATTTAAATATGTTAAATCAATCACAAATGCCAATCCAGCAACTGTTGCTTGCTCTTGGTTAACTAATTGACACATTGCCCGAGCTGTTCCTCCCGATGCTAAAACATCATCAACAATTAACACACGATCACTTGGCTGTAAATCTCCAGCATGAATTTCTAATTGATTTTCCGCATATTCGTAACTATACTTTACATTAATAACTGGTCGTGGTAATTTTCCTACTTTTCGCACAGGAATAAATCGTAAATTGGTAGAATAACTAACAGCTGGCCCAAACAAAAAGCCACGTGCTTCAGGAGCAATAATTACGGTTGCTTTTTGGGCAACAGCATAAGCTGCTAATTGATTAATCACTGTTGTAAAAGCTAAGGCATTATTTAACAACGGAGTAATATCACGAAAAATAACACCTCTCTCTGGATAATTAGGAATATCAACAATAAATTTTTTTAGATCCATTTTTAAAAATCCCTTTCTTGATTAATTAATCATTAATCCCAACAACAACTTGTTCGTCAACTTCAACACGTTGTGAATCTAAGTAATTTTTAACACGGATTTTATTTAAGGCACGATATTTTTCTAATGCTACTCAAATTGGGATTGCAACAAATAATGTCACAAACATACCAATAATTAAACCAATTAAAATAACAACATTAAAGCCAAATCATGTTCCTGAAAAAGCTGCCAAAGTAATTAATAAAATTGTAAACATAATTCCTAATGTTAAACAATGTTGTAACATTTGTTTAATCGTAACATTAGCAACTTTTTGTAAAAAGTTATGTTCATAATTATAAACTCGAAACTCTTTTCGAATTTCTCGAATTATTTTATGATTTTTACTTTTAATATCTTTTGCTGCTAATTGTACCCGATGTAATTGTTCCCGGTATTGTTTTTTCAGCGCTTTTAATTTTAAATCTGGATTTTTTATTGCTAATTTTTTTAATTCCTCTTGATAATAAACCTTATGTGCACGACGTAAACGTTTAATTTGAGCACGATGTTCTGACATATAGGCAAAGAATGTTTCATACTCACGGATATTAATTGTTTTTTTATTTTGTTTTGCTCGCACCATCACCATTGTTTCAAAGGCAATTGCAAAACCAAAAATTGTTAAGAAAGCAATTGACATTTCAAAGGTAATTAACAACTGCGTAATAATTGCAATAGCAATAGTAACAACCAACGTAAAGATCGCAGCTAACACCATTCCAACAAACTGTCCTCAATCTAATCGGAATAATGTATAAACAAAAATACATGCTAAAGCAATTGCAAGGCTAATGGCCGCAATTTTTAAGATATAGCCTTCCATAACTGGGTCAGTTTGTTGTAATGATAATGATGCATCACTAGGGCTAGCACCATAGAATGAAGCAATGCTTGATAACAAATCACGTTCAAAAGTTCCCTTGGTAATATTCGTACTAACAACTAAAATACGATTACTGTTTCCACTATCTTGTCGTTTAATAACATAAATATTGAAACTAAAATTATGATGTGTTATTTGTTGATACTCTTCAATTTGATTTTTTAACTTGGCAATTGCAACTTCATCTGGAACTTGCTTAGACCCATCTGTTCCTCATAAATCTTCATTAATTGTAATATTAATTCCCGGTTTAATTGAATTAGCAATATTTGCTTTTCCAGCAAAACCGATTGCTAAAGCAATTATTAATAAAATTATTCCTACAATTGGGGTTCATTTTGTAATATTATAAAAGGTTCATTTTCCATGTTTTATTTGTTTAGGTTTTTTATTTTCTGCTTGGGTTGAAGCAGCTAATTCTGTTTCACCATTAGCAGTAACGTTTAATTCGGTCTTAGGTGGAGGATCAGTCGCTGAAGAATCCACCTTCTTAACATCCATAGCTAGGGTTCTTGATTGTTTTTTAACCAATCAAGTTCATAATGAAAATCGTGAAACATCTAATCAATGATATTTTTCTTGTCAATGTAACTTAATGACAATTCAATACATTAACCGCGCTACGGCAAAAACCATAATAATTGCAATAATTAAACCAACTAATAAAATTGTGGCAAATGATTTAATATTATTAGTTCCTGTTCAAAATAGTGATAACCCTAATATGATTAAAACAACTAAAGCATCCACAAAAACAGCAATTGTTTGTTTATTGGCAATCTTCATTGCTGGCTCAAATGGGATATTATTTTCATACCGCTCACGTTTGTACCGTGAAAAGAAAAGCAAGTTTCCTTCTAACGATAATCCAAAAGCAATAATTAATGCTGCAATACTTTCTGGTGAAATTTCAACCTTTAATAAAGATGAAAAATACAAGGTTGAAATAATTGTAAACAATAAGGTTAATATGGCAATTAAACCAAATAAACGATAATAAACTAATAATACAATAAAAATGGCTAAAACTAGAACACCTAAAATAATCATTGAGATTTTAAACACATTTGCTGAAACAACAGGTGGGATTTCACGATAACCACGAATAGTAAATTCTAAACCACTTAATCCCCCATTAATCAAGTTACTAATTTGACGAGCTTCAGTCTCTGTTGATGTTGTAATTTGATTTGAATTTTCGACAGCACCAGTTCCAATTTTAATTGAATTTCAATTAATAACATATTTTTTATATGCTTCTGTCAAAGCACTATTATATTCAATAATTGTTTGTAAATATGGTCGTAATGGATCAATATACGCATTTGTTGTTGCAGCTTTATCGTTTGGATCAATTAATAAGCGATTTGTCGGCAATGTTGTAAACCGAAAACGACTATCTTCCATTCATTCTTTAACTTGCGAAATTGGATACCTTAATGCTAAGTCTAACAAATTCCCAGGTTGAATTTGTGCTGTACCATTGTCATAATATTCCATATCAAAAATATGATAAATATTTGTTCAATCAGTTGAAGAAACTTTACTACGAATATCAACACTAAACAAAGTTGCAATTGCTTGCAGATTATCAGTATCATGTCGTAAATCATCAATCATTTGACCAATATCAGTTCAAATATATAGTGGTTGTGCTTGCCTTCCACCTTCTGATGGCTTTAGACTATTAATAATGCTATCTCACTTTTGTTGATTTTTAATTTCTAATGTAATAATTGGTCGACGTGCTTGGTCAACTCCTGTTACTGAACCAGAAATAACATCGCTTAATGGTGTTCGTTCTTTTGTGCCATTATTATCACTAATTAATAAATCTTTTCCCTTACTATCAGTTAAGTAAAGTGCTCCTAATCGTTGAATTGTTTTACTTAATTCACTATAAGATTTAAACATATCTTTTCCAACAATTACATCAACCGAATTACGCCCTAATGTTTGTAAATATAAATTTTGGTTTGATAAAGGATCTAATTTATTTCGTAATAATTCTAAACCTTTTTTGCTATCTCCATTTGGGGTATCAGGTGAATAATTAGGGTCTCTTTTGTCAAAAACATCAATTTGAGCTTGGTATCCTCCTGAATAAACAATTCCTGTTCGATATGAATAACGAAAACTATCCGCGGAAAAAAACGCACCAACAATCATAGCAATAATCAAAACAATTAATGTTCCTATTCGAATAATTAACCGACTTATTGCTTTTTTATTTTTTGGCTCTTTAATTATTTTAACTTGTTCTTTCTTTCCCACGCTTGACACCACTATTCTACTTTTCAACTTTTCTTTATATATTGTACACTATTTATTATCTAATATTACTATTATTTAATAAACATATCTTTAAAATCATCTAATGATAAATCTGGATCAGTAATTTTTTGATTATTCATATATTCAATTATCCGGTTAAGTTTAATATTAAAAATATAATAAGCAGCATCACTAACATCAATAATTTTTTTATCAACTAAAATTATTTTTAATAAATAATTAATAACATCCTGTTCAGTAATATTCCGATTTAATAACTTTAAATCAACTGTTTTTAAACTAATCATTTTTAAAACATAATTAGCAATTTGCTGTTGTTCTTTTTGATAATTTTGCATTAGATTTACACCTTACCTTAGTTCTAACTATTATTATAACTAAGTTATTTAAAAAATTAAGCAATTTATGTTAAATTTTTTAAAAATTGAATTGCTTTAGACGTCAACATCCGCCCTCGTGGAGTTTTCAATAAATAACCTTTTTTTAATAAAAATGGTCCCAAATTATTAGTAATTGTTAAAAGAGGTTCGTTTAAAATTTGACCTAATGTCCCTAAACTAAATGGTTTTTGTTGAAAAAGATGATATATACTTTTCCTAAAATTAAGTTTAAACAATTATCTTCTAGAACTGGATATAAAGCTTCACTCACTTCTTGACTAATTGCATGAATTTCATCAATAAAAACTAAATCAAAAGTTTTAATTTGCATTAAACAAGTTTTCCCCATTCCACTGCAGCCAATAAAGAGCATATGTTTTAAAGGTAATTGTTGTTTTTGACTAGCTGCTATCATAATTTTTAAATTTATTTTAATGCTTTCTTGACCAATATATTTTTCAAAATTATCGGCGCGAAAATTAAGTGACTGCATTTTTCCTTATTGCTGTTAAAACTATTTTTAAATATTGGTCAAGTTGCGTTGGTGGTTGCTTAATTGCATTAATTGTTTGATAAATAGTTGTTAAAGAATAACCTAATGTTTTGCAACAATTAATAACTTTGTTTTGTAAATTATTATATTTTTTTGTGAAATAAATTTTTTGTAATGCATTAAATAAAATTCGACCACTATGAACTTTTAATCCCCATAATTGCTCAATTTTATGCAAATTATTTTGTTGCACTAAAGTTAACAAATCTTCTACACTAATTTGTTGTAATAATTTAACAGCAGTTTTAACTCCAATTGTTGGTATTGCTAATAAATCACAAAAAATTTTTTTGTTGCTAAATCTAAAAAACCATAACTATTTAAAATAATCTTATACTATTAAAAAAGTATATAATTTAATCTGCTTAAATTTGCATTAATATCCTGAACTGTTCCACAAATTGAAGCATACATCTTACCTTCCTCCTATCTTAAATTAACTTGCAAATTGCAGTAAATCCTTTTTAAAAATAAAAAAACTCATAAATAATAATGAGTTTAAAAATTAAGTGTTGTTATACTGTTCATTTTACTTTTAAAGAAAATTGGGTTGTTCCTTTATAAAGGCTTGATTTATCCGCTAAAATAACTAATTGTAGATTAGAGGTTTCACCTGGTGTTTTATTAACACTACCATTGATTCTTAAAATTAAATTTCTATCAGTGTTAACCGCTTCTAACAAGGCTAATTGATTTGGTGATAACTTACCTTGAATTGCTGAATTTGCTAAAACAGCTTCTAAAATATCATTTGGGATATCACTTTTAATATCAACAGAATTATCTGTTAAATTTGTTACCAAATTAATAATATTAATTCGTTTTGATTTCGCTTGTATTGCAATATTAGTAATACCATAAAAATTAGTTGCCTTATCTGCATTAATAATAATTGTAGCTGCATATATATGCTATTTTATCTTCGTGAAAATTTTCACTACTAAAAGTTAAAGTAGTACCTGGATCTTTAATTGTTTCTAATAGTTGCGGCTCTAATTTACCCTCATTTTTGGAACCAACTTCTAATGTTAATAATGCACTATATAAATCCAATCAATTATTCGCATCTTCAATTTCAATAACTTGTTTACCTAAATCTCCACCTGGTAAAGTAATGTTAGTGCCTTCACTAACACCCCCTCCTCCGCTTTCATCATGTACAGTGTTTGAAAAGTAACGATATAATTGTCAACCACCAATTCCAAAACAAACAATTGACACTACTAAAATAACAACTAAACTTCAAATTTTTAATTGCATTTTGCGGTTAATAGTATGTAAAACTTTACGCATTGACGTCATAGAATTTTGTTCCATTTTTTGAGTTAAAGCAATAGTTTCATCTTCAATTAACGGTGATGTTGCCACTAATTCACTTGGTAAATCAATAGGTTTTTCTTTAGTATCATTATTATCTTTACTTTCATCATTAACTGATATTTCTTTTTTACTTGGTAAATCAAATTC
This sequence comes from Spiroplasma citri, assembly GCF_001886855.1. NCBI lineage: Bacteria > Bacillati > Mycoplasmatota > Mollicutes > Entomoplasmatales > Spiroplasmataceae > Spiroplasma > Spiroplasma citri. The sequence goes on along the minus strand of NZ_CP013197.1, from coordinate 685,908 downwards.
CAATTTACTTGTTGACTCATGAACTGATTCTAATACTTCATTTTCTTTTTGCTGAACCACTGGAACTCTTTCGATCGGTTTATTAACTGGTAACGAACGACAATGAGTTGGGATTTTATCAATTGTTTCTTGCGATAATTGAATTGTTTGGTTAACAACAGGAACTTTTGGATTACCTGATGCATCTAAAAAATTAGTTTTTCAAAAAAAGGTATACTTATTATCCTTACAATTAATTAATGCAATTGGCATTATTCTTGCATCATCTTTAAGAGTAGATATCGGATTAATTTCACAAACAAAAAGAAGTAAATTATTAACATCTTTTGTGCGGTCATTGCGAATTGCTAAAATAATTTTTTTAAAGGTTTTTTTACAAGTATCACACATTTCTTCATATATAGCACGCATATCATTTTGCATTCTTTATACTTCCTTTAGCCCAATCATATTGTATTATGTTATAAATTATCTATTATATCACATTTTTAAACATTCTTTATTTGTTATCTTAGAAAAGTGAAATAAGGAGAGTGTTTTTTTACTAAGGTCTCATTATTTTAAAGTTCCTAAAAAGCTAATGATTAGACTATGTATAATTCTTTAAATATTTAAATAACTTTAAACTCTATTTTTCGTAATAAAAATCATCTACCGTTATTGTCATAACGACTATTCTCTTTATTAACTTGGGGACTAGTAATTCAGAAACTATATGCTAAACCATAATAACCAAAGTTCCAAATATTCGTACTTAACTCTTTAATATTTTTTATTTCTAATATCAAAGATTTTTGATTTTTAATCCAATTAGCATTGTAACCTATGGAACCATAAACCTTATAAACATATTAAGGTATTGGATTTTGTAATGACCTTTGATAACGATTAAAAAGAAAGTCAAATATCATTATTAAATCAGTAATTTTCTTTTTTATCATATGACAATAGGGTATTAAATACGTCTTGGTCTATCTTAAAAACAAGATTACCATTATTATATGTTTCTAATTGATAATAATAATGTCAAAAAATAGTATCAAGAAAATTAACAAAATAGTTTTCAACTTTATCTTGAATATTATTTAAAACTTCGGAATCATTTGTTGTAGTTATTAAAACTTGAATGTTATATCCTGCGATGGCATTCCTTTAAAGTGCACTTCATAAGGAATATTAACCTGGACTGTAATTCCTAATACTGCTTGGGGAGTATCTTGTACTAACTTTGCTATCTTATTAAAATTAATATTATATAAATCAAATGAAATGTCATTTTCTCCTAAAAATAATGGCATTGTATCAAGATAATAATTTGAATATCGATTTTGTAAATGTTGATTCAAATTATTAAACTCTGCTTTAAAACCAACAAGCAACTGATGTAAAAAACGATATTTACTAATTGCTGTGCTTGTTAAAGTTAATGAACCATCATTTTTTGTTTTCAACTGTGCGACTAGTTCTTCAAATAATGATATTTGATCTGGATAATCCTTAATAATGTCAATCATTGTTTTTGTTTGCCATCATGATGACAAAGTTTGCTTTGCTTCCTTTTTTATTTGATTTAAAATTTCAAGATCTTGATTGCGATCTAACTCATCGTTGTCATCACGCTCATGTTTTGCTCGCACTGTACAACTAACAACACCTAAGCTACTACCAAAACCTAAAACAAAAACACTAAAAAGTGTTAATAACCGTTTCATCTAATTGCCACCTTCCTTTTGTAAGGCACTTTTAATTATACTTATTAAAAAAAGTACCTCTGTACCTTTAACAAATTATTTGCTATATAAAAATATTTTTAAAAATTATTATATTTTTTGTCATTCTCTTTGTTTTTTATAATTCAAGAATATTTCGTAATTCTGCTTCTGAGAATTTTGTAAAATTAGCACTTTCCGAATTATTATTTAAAACGGCATTGATTACCTCTTGCTTATTATTTTGAATTGTTAAAATTTTTTCTTCAATGGTCCCTTTTGCAATCAACTTTATTACCTGAACAGTATTTTGTTGTCCAAAACGATGAGCACGGTCTGTTGCTTGATTCTCTACCGAAGGATTTCATCATGGATCAAAATGAATAACAACATCTGCTGCTGTTAAATTTAAACCAACTCCACCAGCTTTTAATGAAATTAAAAAAACATTAATTATTTTATCTTCATTAAACTTTTCTGTCATTAGCACTCGACTTTCCGAGCGAGTTTTTCCGTCTAAATAAAAGTATTGTAAACCTATTTCTTCCACAATTGCTTTAATTCGTTTTAAAACAGTAGTAAATTGTGAAAAAATTAATATTTTATGACCACTACCAGCAAGATCATCAAAAATATCTCGTAATGCATCTAATTTAGCACTTTCATTTTGATATTTTTTATCTAAAATACTCGGGTCACAACAAATTTGACGTAATTTAGTTAAGGTAGCAAAAATTTTTAAACGATTTTGTTGGTATTGCCCTGCCGTTAAAATTTTATTAATTTCTTCTCGCGCAGCATTAGCATATGCAGCATAAATTTTCTTTTGCCGTACTGTCATTTCCACTAAAATTTTATTTTCAATCTTTGGTGGTAATTCACTCATTACCCCTTGTTTTAAACGACGCAAAATAAACGGTGCAATTTTTTGTAATAATTCTTTTTTAACTGCTTCATTTTGTTCACGAATAATTGGAATTTCATATCGCTTTTGGAATTGTTGATGTTGTAATAAAAAACCAGGTAAAATAAAATTAAAAATTGATCATAATTCAGTTAGATTATTTTCAATTGGTGTACCTGTCAAAGCAAACCGAATTCCTGTTTTTAAAGTATTAACTAGTTTTGCATTAATTGAATGTGGGTTTTTAATATGTTGTGCTTCATCTAAAAAACAATATTGAAAGAAAATTTGTTGATAATAATGAATATCACGTCGTAATAATGGATAAGAGGTAATCACCACTTGCCCTTGCGTAATTTTGGTAAATAACATTTCACGCGTTTTTCGTTCACCAGCAATAACTAGTGTTTGTAACATAGGTGCAAACCGGTCAATTTCCGTTTTTCAATTATAAATTAATGCTGCTGGAACAATAATTAAAACTGGTGCCATTTGCTGATTTAATTCATATTCTTTTAAGATAAAACTAATTGTTTGTAATGTTTTTCCTAATCCCATTTCATCTGCTAAAATACCACCAAAGCCTAACGAAGCTAAAGTTTTTAATCAAAAATAACCTTTTTTTTGAAAATCGAACATCATTGATGTTAAAGGTGTTGGAACACTAAATTCATTTTGTTCTAAATGTTTAATTTTTGTAATTAAATGATCAAAATCAAGGTTAAAATGACAATTGAACTCAGCTCATAAATCTAAGTTATTGTAAACTGTTAATGCATGATATTTTGAAACTTGCAATTTTCCTTGTGCAAATTGTTCTTGCTTAAAATTAAACTGATTAATTAAGGTTGCAAATTTTTGCAATGTTTGTTCTTGCAAATCAATAATGCTACCATTTGTTAACTGATAATATTTTTGATTATGATTAATCGCATTTAAAATTTCACCTAAATCCGAATAATCAAGTTTTGAAAGTTTAAAATCAAATTCTAACCAGTCGTTATTTTGATTAACATTAATTGTACTACTTGTTACTTTAAAATCAATTAAACGAACATTTTTAAAATTATCAGTATAAAAAATTTGTGAAAGTTTTTCTAATGTTAAAATATCTTTTGATAATAATTTTAAAACATGTTCTAATTCATTTAGTATAAAATAATGCCCTTTTTGAACAAAACCAAGTTGCTTACAAAATGTTAAATATTCTTGCTCATGATAAACATTTCGTAAAACAATTTTATTGTCATTATTTGATTTATTTAGTAAATCAAATGTTATTGCTCCATAGCGAAAAAGAGGGCGTAACATAATTTCTTTGTTTTTAAAATCAAAATAGCTTTCAATAACTAATGGTGTTTTTTCTAATGAGTTTAAAATTATAGGGTCAATTTGAATCGTATTATCTGGATAATCTAATAATGCAACAATTTCTTTAATAACATCATTAGTTTGTTGGGGAGTAAATATAATTTTATTGTGTTTTGTTAGTACCATTGTTTGATAAATTGGACCTAATAAAAAAGTATCTTTATGATTTAATAAAAAAATTTGCTTAGCATCAAATAGACTTTGTTGAGATGATGTTAAAATAATTGGATTTTCTTTTTTATTAATAATTTGAATAATATTATCTTTTTGTTGAATAGATAAAGATGGTTGATATTGCTCAACACTAATTTTAACATCAGAATATTCTTCACCATCAATTATTAGCTTAATTGTTTCACCTTTAATGTGACTTAAAAATTGATCAGTTTGTGATGATGAAAACCCAAAACTTTTTGTAATTGATACCCCATAAAAATCCATTTTCTGTGTTTGTAAAAAACTACTAACATTAATAAACTCTTGTTGCAAAAACTTAATTACTTTTTCAGCAAATGGTGAAAGCGTACTTTTATTGGGATAAAAAATAAATTTTTGTGAAATTTTGTAACCTTTTATATAATCTGAGTCAAGGGCATGTTTTGTTAAAAAAATCAAAAAATGATAAATATTTTTAATAACAAATAATTGCTCACCTTCATATCCTAACTTTAGTTGTACGGCTGGTGGTTGTTGCAAAGTAGAATCAATAATTAAATTACATTCACAAGTAATAATTCGTTCTTTTAAGGCATAGGTTTGTTTATTTTTATTAATAAATGTTGTTAATAGTTGATCAGTTGCTGTAAAAAATAATCGTCATGTAAGTAAATTATTGTTTGATTCATAAAAAGCAAAAAGCAAAACAGCAATAATATGCTGACAAATTTGATGTTGAAAATTATAGTCAATACAACTACAATTTTGCCGTGTTAAAAAAGTTAAATTATTACTTAAAGCAAAAACAACATTAACATCATAATAATCCCCACTATGTTTTGTTGCTACTTGACAATAAATCATTAATTCTTTTTCATCATCGGAAGTTTGCTGTTCATCAATTTTTAATAACGTTATTTTTTTCGTTTGATATAACTGTTCCGCATTATTAAATGTTGCTAACCTCGTTAAACTCCGAATGTATTCAAGACTAAAACTTTTCATTTTATATAGGCTCCTTTAATAAAAATAATATTATTCTTTAATTATAATACATTTTTACCTAACTAGTAAGATGGATTAATATTTTTTAGCATTAAATTATAAATAATAATAGGGTTCAATGAAGACCTATTCTTGTTCATCTTGAACAAAAAATTTTGCAGTAAGATATTTGTCTGTTAGCATTGTGTTATACTGCCCAAAACCAACAAAGGAATATAATTTTAATCCTAAATTTGGTCATTTTAAATTAATTTTATTTTGTAAAAACAAGTATTTTGTAATTGTACTATTTTGCAGATCTCGCACTAATTTACTAGCTATTGTCATTACTCCTGGAATTGACCAATAAAATATCTCTTGATCAGGTAAATATTTTGTTAATTTCCCATAACGAGTCCCATCCTCATCCGCTAAAATAACTTGTTTTGTTTGATCAAATGTTAAATATCCGGCCTGAAAAGCAATAATTCGTAACTCACCTCGTGATAATAAAAAATTAGTTCGGCCAATAACTGATAAGACTTGTTTTACAGTATAAGTAGACCCTTGTAACAATGGTGTTGTGGTAGCAGAATACATTTTTAATGTTTCATGTTCTAATTTATATTGTAAAAGCAACAATAATTCAGCCACAATAACTTGATGTTGTTCAATAAAATAAGTTACTAAATCAGGAATGGTTAAATAATTTGGAAATAATTGCGTAAAAACATTCATACTTGTTACTTCATATAATAATGATGTTATTAATAAATTATCGTATTCAAGGTTAATAGCATCAGCAGCAAGCGTTTGACTTAAACGTAAAATAAAATAATTAATAATTGGATAACTATCTAAAAATAAAAATTGTTTTAAAATATTTTTATTTCGATTAGTATTATTTTCATTTTGACGATAATGCGTGATATTTCGGCCAATTTTAACATAAAAATCATTAACATAATTATAAAATTGATATAAGGATAAATCATAATCATATAGTAAATGTTTTAATCCTGCTTCATGATATTTTTGATAATATTCACGAATATGGGTTTTAATTCGAGCCCGATTATCATATCATTTTCGTAAGTTATTTAAAATAATTTTTTGTGAACGTTGTTCTAAAGTAATTGTACAATTATAGGGCAAACCTTCATTAGCTAATAATCCCTTTATTGACGTTAATTTTGGATCATATAAGTTTTTAATACCAACAGTAATATCATATTTACTATCAATATTACTAATTAAATCATAAACTTCTAATCGACTTTTTAATTCTGTTTTACGAAGACCTCGCCCAAGTTGTTGTAAATAAACTGTCTTTGAATTTGTTGGTCGTAATAAAATAATAGTATTAATTTCAGGAACATCAATTCCTTCATTAAACATATTAACAATACATAAATAATTAATTCGTCCTGTTTTAAATTCATGTAAAATCCGTGTTCGGTGATCACGATTTTCAGAAGTTAAGTAATCTGCACGTAAATGTTTTGTTCGTAAAAATGTTGCTACTAATTTAGCATGTTCAGTCGTAACACAAAAAATTAATGCGACTGGTTTTGCATATAAACCAATATACTTATCAATCATTTTTAATAATAATTCATTTCGAGCCTTAGTATTTAACTTTTTAAAAAGTTCATTATCAGCGTTTAAATCAACCCCAGTTAAATCAACAGTATTGTCATCAATACAATAATAATCAAATGGGCATAATAAACGTTGATTAACTGCATCTCATAGTCGTAATTCTTCCGCATATTCATCAAGAAAATATTTTTTGATTGACTTACCATCTTCTCGTTCTGGTGTTGCTGTTAATCCAAGTATTTGTTGTGGTTGAAAATAATTAAAAACTTGGTCAAAGGTAGCAGCAGCAATATGATGTGCTTCATCAAAAATGACCACATCAAAATGATCTGCAGCAAACTGTGGCAAGCGAGTTGCCATAGTTTGAATTGTTGCAAAGACATGCGTTTGATTCTGTGTTACTTTGCCCTCATACATTACTTCCCCAAAAGTTTGATCCATTAGGACATTACGAAAAGTTTGCAATGCTTGGTCTAAAATTTCTTTTTGATGAGCCAAAAATAACAACTTCAAAGTTTGATGATTATTTTCTTGTAATTGGTGTAAATAATCAAACGCAGCAACAACAGTTTTTCCAGTTCCCGTTGCCATAATTACTAAATGTGCTTTCTTGCCACAGCGCCGACGATATTGTAATTTTGCCACAATTACTTTTTGAAAATCATATAAATATTTCCGAATGGTTAAAATTTCATTTGCAGTATGATTAAACATTGTTGTAATTCGCAGTGATTGATTTTGACTAATTCGTTCTAATAAATAATTACGTGCTATTTCATCATTAAAATCAACTAAAACTTCATTTCATAAATGTTCAAATTCAGCAATTATTTCCGTAACTAAATTAGGATTATTTTTTGCTGTTAATTTAATGTTTCATTCTCGCCCAGTAACCATTCCTTTATAAGTTAAATTTGAAGAACCAAGAATGACAGTTGAAATACCATGGAATCGCTTAAAAAGCGAAGCTTTAATATGAATTCGTTCACTTCGTTTTTCTAGATTATCTTCAACTTTGATTTGGATATTATCATAAGTTGTCACTAACCGGGTCAATTCTAATAAATTATTGTATTCTGCTAAATCATCAAAAGTTGTCGTAATAATTCGAATTGGAATTTTTTGCATTCAACAATGATTAATTGATGTTTCAATTTTATTAATGATTGCCTTTGAAATAAAAGGAAAGACAAAGCACACTTCATCAGCAGTACACATTTCATTATTTAATTCAACTAATAATTTTTGCTGATTTTGATTTGTAAAAAACTTTTCTCCCATTTATTTTCATCTCTCTTCTGGTAATTATTAACAAAATAAGTAATTATAAAATTATTTACTGAATAGTTATAATGTCAAATTGATTTAATCATGTAAAACATTCTTTTAATCAAATAATATCAGTTTCAATTTTTGAAAGAATATCTTGAATAATATTATCAAACTTTCCGGAAAATTCTACTGTTGTTAAGGCCATTGTTTTATCATTTCAACTTTTAACTAAATAAGATTGAAATAATAATGTTAAAACCCCTTCATCAGCATCAATTGCTGGAATGGTTGGTGCTTTTCGTGCTAAAATAAATAAATTTTTTCGAACTTGTGGCGTTAAAATTGCTTTAATTGCCCGTTCAGATGTACCACCAACTAAAAATTTTTCTTCAAATAAATTATCTTGTAAATTAATATAATTTAATGGATTAAAAAACTTGGTTGTTACCCCTCGCGGTTGGATTGTAAATTGCGCTGTTAATTTGTTATGTGGCTGGACTGTCAAAATTGGAATACGATAAAATTCTTCCTTATCAATCTTATTGTTAATTTTAGTTGGAACCTTATGAGTAATTGTTTCAAAAGAAATATTGCCACTAGAATAAGTTAAATTAAAAAAAACAATTTTAGTGTTATTATTAAAATTAATTAAGTCTGTTGGTAATGGTTTAAATATTTTAGTAATCCCTAATAATGTTAATTCAGAAGTAAAATATTCGCCTAATGCTAAATTATAAATTGTTACTAAATCAATTTTATCCATAATTTTATCGGATAATTTTAATAATCATGTTCATTTAACAATATAATAACAAACTATGATAATTAGCACAATTCCAATTAAGAACATTAAAATAGGAATTCATATTAAAGTTATTTTAATATTTTTTACTACAAATAAAATCACAATAAAAATTCCCATAATACTAAAAAGGGTCCTAAAAACATCATTCAACGAATAATTAATTGTAACCGTTTCCTTGGAGGTTGAAAGGAAATATTATTATGGTAATATTCTTGCAATTGATCATTAATAATTTTTCGACTTACTATTTTTCAATCATTATTTCTTAACTTTTCAATCATTTTAGTTTCCTCTTCTATTGCAATAATTTTTAATATGAAATTTCTTTTGATAGTAAAGTTATTTTAAAAGTAAACTTGCTAGTAATTAATTGACTATTTTCATTAGCCAGCACCGTAAATTCAACAATTTCTCCCGGTTTTTGTTTATCAGTACTTTTGTCATGATTATTAGTAATTTTAAAATCATCATTTTTCACAATAATTGAAAATATTGTTTGAATTGTTTTTATTACTTCGCTTATTAAATTAGCATTTTTGTTTAATTCTTGATAATTAGCATCCGGATTTGCAATCAAACCAATTTTTGTTATCGTAACTAAACTTATATCTAATTTTTGTAAATCAACAATAAAATTAGAACTTCCTTTAATTAAATTACTACTTTCTGTTGCTTTAACTGTAAAATGTACTTTTTGACTTGGCGCCTGTTTTTTCTCAACTTCTTGATCATTTGTAACAACAAAATCGTTTGTTGTAATTGTAATTTGTAATTTATTATTAATTGTGCCAATAATAGCATCTAATATTTCTGGATTTTGGTTTAACGCTTGATATGTTAATCTTGGATTTGGAATAATTAACATTTTGTTAATTTCCACACTAGAAATATCTTCGCGTGCTAATAAAGTATTACTAAAAGTAAATGAGCCTTGAATTAAACTACTACTTGCTGTAGCAGTGACGGTAAAAGTAACAACCATATTAGGAACTTGTTTATCTTGAGGAACTTGGTCATTTGTTAAAATAAAGTCATTATTCGAAGCAGTAATTGACAAGCGCTGATTAATAGCATTCCGAACTGCTTCTACAATTTCCACCTCATTGTTTAAAGCGGCATATGTTTTTTCTTCATGTGCTGCTAATTTTAAATCATTAACAACTACTGTTTTAATATCCTGTTTATTAACATCGGTTACTTTAATATTAACTTTGTAAGTACCACCTAAAATAAAACTTTCTTGTACTAAATTTTGTTGATCAAATTGAATTGTTTTATCAGGGAGCGCTAATTTAATAATAATATTAATAATTTTATCACGAGTAACAGTTGTTGTCTTGTCATTATTAATATTTTTATTATTATATCAAATTTCATATTTAGCAATTTTAACTGCGCTTGGATCTTGTTTTAGATTATATCGAATTTGCATAAAAGTATGAAGATTATTAAGAATTTCAGGTCCTGTCTGATTAGTATTAATTTGAAATGTTTGTAAAATATTTTTTTCATATTGTTGTGGCGGATTACAAGCAATTAAATTAAAACTAGGTGGCATTATAATTCCCAAACTAGTTAACATTAATAATATTTTTTTCATTAATAATCTAACTCCTTTTGTTTTTTACACATTATTCTAAGTTAATTATAAACAAAAAAAAAGAATTAAAAAAGTTTTCAATTTTTAATTGAAAACTTTTTCATTATAAGATTTTCAAATTATTACTCATGCTCATCTGAGAATCACAAGTCAAAATGAGATTGACCATTCGTTTCATAAACAATTTTGGCATTAGTTTTTGCTGTAACTTTAAACTTAACATTAGTAAAACTCAATTTAAAGTCTACAGCAGTTAAAATTTGGGTTAAGTTAGGAGTCTTATCTTTCCCAATAATTGCTCTGAAATTTTCTCACTTACCATCTTTTTTAAATTGTAATTTAACCATTCCAGCGCTCATTGTAACATCATTACTTCTTAATTCCGTATTACTTACTCCAAAATCACGTAAAGTATTAGAACCAGCATAAATCATCAATTGTGGACCTAAGAAAAAATTAATTTTAGGAAGAAAACCAGCAAGTAAACTATTAATTCTTTCTCATGTACTTGGTTGAACAAGATTTGTGTTAACAGCATCAATTCCTTCGTCACCTTTTGAAGCAAAAATATCTAAGATGCTCCCAATTAATAACGTTGGTTTTAGCTTAAGTAAAGTTTTAATTTTGCTTTGGTTAATTTCACCGCCAAACAAAGGAACATCTAATGAGAATCGATATTTACTATCCGTTTTTTTGTAATGATTTCGATAACCAGTTAAAGCATGAAATGCTAAACTATCTAAATTTGTATTAGTATTTTGATAAAAATATTCTGTTTCACCAAAAGTACCTTTAATATTTTCTTTATAATTGTTCATTAACTGGTGAGAATAAATATTGTATTAATGGTAAGACTGTATTATGCGTTGATTCAATTTTTTCTTTTCCTTCTCTAATAAATCATTGCAATAAAGCAATTAAATCAGGAGCCATATTATGTAAAAGGTCTTTAACTGTTCCTTTTCCAACAAGTGTTTGGTCAAAAGAAATATCTTTATTAAGATAACCACTAATATCAAATTTTAGAGTATTCTTAACATTCTCAACAATACGATTTAATACTGTATCAAATTTTTTAAGAAAATCTGGTTCATTAATTTTAGGTAAATCAATGTCCATAATTTCATGCTCTGGTAAAGGTAACAAACTAATAAAAGTATATAAATCAGCAAAAGTTATATTTACCCCTTGTATTAATGGTGGTAATGGTAAATTAATATTTTGTAATTTCCCACTTGTATTGTCAATTTTATTGACAGTATTTTTTAAAAGAATTAACTCATTTGTAACTCATTGAATTTTAACATTGAATTGTTCTTTGTCTTTTTTTGAAAATACTAACACTAGCAGTTCCATTAACAACATCTAAACCTTTTTTAGTATCTTGCTCTTGTAAAATATTTAAAGTATTAACTTGTGCTATTTTTTCATCTGAATGATTATTATCAATAATTTTTGGTTGCACAAATGTTGTATCATTTGTAACGGTTAATTTATAACTTCCTAAAGTAACAGGACTACTTAACTCTGCTGTTAACTGTTCGCTTGTTACATTTGATGATGAAGCAAAAAATGGTGTTTCAACATATTGTGACAACTCTCGCTTAATATTTTCAAGATTTGCATCTTCTTTTTTTAGTAGTACATGCTGTAATCAAAGCAGCATTTGATCCAACTAATGAAATAGCTCCTAAAAAGGCTAGTAACTTTTTCATTTTCTTTCCTCCTTATTGTAGTTCAGTTTTGAGTAAAATAAAATATAAATTTAATATTCATTTAAATTATAGTTAAAAAACCGTATTGTTATTTAAATATAACAAACGAACATATCTACCTCAACTAAAATTTTAAACTCTTTTTTATCTGAACAAAGGATTAAGAAAATTTATCAGAATTACTTTTAAGAGTTGCTAAATAATTTATACAAAATTAATGTGCTCATTTGAGGTATATTAATTTTACTCTTTTACAATTTATTATGAAAACGTTTAATAGAACTAAATTAATCACGAATTACTAATTCATTTTGAAGCTTCATTACTTTTTCTGCTCCCAAAACTCGATCAGCAATTGCTAAAGCAAAATTCATTGTTGAACCAACTGAAGCACCAGTAATAATATGACCATCAGTAATAGCAGCAATTTCATTATTATAAATTGCCTTGTCCATTCCTTCTGTACATCCAGGATAACTTGTTGCTTCTTTATTGTCTAAAATTCCTAAATGCCCTAAAATTTGGGGCGCTGCACAAACTGCAGCAATTGTTTTCTGAGCATTATTAGCTTTTAATAATCAATCTTTTAACATCTCATTTTTTGCAAGATTATCAACACCAATTCGACCACCTGGTAAAATAAAACCATCATAATCTTCATATTTAACATCTTCAATTAATTTATCAGCTTTAATCGTAACATCATGCGATGAGACAACTTCTAATGCTTTGGTAATACTAATTAATTCTAACTTAATGCCTCCTCGTCGTAACACACCGGTTGTAATAATTGCTTCACCTTCTTCAAAGCCTGTTGCTAAAAACAATGCAAATTTCATAAATAACACCTCTTTTTCTCTTGGTAATTATAATATAATTTTATATAATTGTTAAGAAAAAAAAGGAAAAGGTGTTATGCATGGGATTTTTCTCAAAAGTAATTTATAAATTTCATCGAACAAAACATAAACGAAATAAAAAATATTATTTGTTAAAAAATCGTAAATCATTAATTGTTAATAGTATTCCACAAGACATTAATATTCATGTAATTAAAACTTTTCGGGAAAAATTCACAAGTTTAATTCAACCAAATGATATTACAATGAAAAATGGATATTTATTACGTAAAGTACGTGGTTTTAATAGTTTTGGAATTTTTTATCAACTTGATGTCATTTTTTGTAATAAAAACTTTGAAGTTATTCACACAATTCAAAATTTTGGGCCACAAAAAATGAGTCATTATTTTCCACAATGTTATTTTGTCTATTGTCTTGCTCCTGGGATGATTAATTTTTTAAATATTAAACCAAACGATATTTTACGAATTATTTAATTTATCATTAATATTTTTAAAACTAAGTTATAATATAAAAAATGTCAATGTTTAAAAGAAAGTAAGTTATTTATTCCTAGTTCTAAAAAGTTTTTAAGAGAAACAATTAATTTAATTAAAAATAACGAGGATGGCATTAAAAATACAACATTATGAAACAATATTGGTTGTCATATGGAGGGTGATGTTTCCCATTATGCTAAGAAATAATATTAAGGATTTTAAACAATCAGAAAAACCACCAGAAAATAATAGTATTTTATATAATAATTTTAATAAAACTAAACAACAAAATTTACATCTTTATTAATTTTATTTTTAAGTTAAATAATTTTAATAAAAATGCATTTTTTGTTGTGATTAAATTTAAAAAATATAAAAATTTGTTGACAATAAAATTAAACATGGTATATTTAAGTTAAGTATGTGGATTATTTATTCCATAATTTCTTAAAATATATTAAATACTCTTAAATAATTTATACAGCCAATTATAAGGTTAATTATTAATGTTATAGGAAAGATTTAAAGTCGTATTTTAAAATATCACCTTTAAATCTTTTTAATTTTGTGAAGCTTAGTAATACTTGTTTTATAAGGCATTTTAAAGTATAATCATAGTTAGTGGAAATAGTAATAATAATTTAAGGAGCAAGTAACATGGATGATAAACTGATTGAAGATAATACTGATTTTCTAATAAAGTTCACCCTTGAAAACTTAGAACTTTTAAAAAAATTAAAAATTCAGCTTGATCAAGAAATTAGTCATTTATATGAATTAGCAAAACAAAAAAAGCAGTCAATACAGCATTTACAAGAAAAGTCAAAACATAATTATAGTAAAATTAAAAATAGGAATGATTTTAAAAATTTAATTCAACATGCTTTATTGGAAAAATATATTGATGAAATTTTAAATCGATTTATGTTTCGAATTGATACAATGATTTTACAATATAATTTATCAGAAAAATATAGTAAGATTATTAATCCAGTTGAAATAAATGCACGAAGTGTATATTTAACAATTAAAGAACAAAAAAATTATTCAACTAAAGAAATGTTAGAATTACAAGAATTACTAAAAGAAGTTAATGCGCCATTAGTTGAACTAGTTAAACAATATAATGAAAAAATTAGTCAAATTAATGCTAGCAAAGTTTTAATTGAAAAAATAACATTAGAAGAAGTAACAAATGAGTATATTGATTTTTTCTTATTGGATGATAAAGGTTAAAAATTTTATTAATTTTACCTTTTTTTCTTTTTTTGTTTAAATATAGAATTATCTTTTGTTTTGTTATAATAATGATATAGAAATGAGGCGAATATTTATGGAATACAAAATTCGTAGTAAAAATATTATTATTACTGATGCAATGGATCAACATTTAGTTGATACTTTTAATAAATTATTAAAATATAAACAAGTTAATGAAAATGACCTTGTTCATGTTGATATTGAATTTACGAAAGAAAATAATATTGTAATTCATACTGCAATTGATATTAGAGGGCGAAATAATTTTTTAAAAGCAGAAGTTCGCAATAGTGATTTTTATAAGGCAGTTGATCAAAGTTTATATAAAGTTGAAGAACAATTACGAAAAATTAAAGGAAAACAAGAAGACCGTCATAATAAAAATCAGTCATTAGGGAAATTTTATAGTGAAGTGAATGATGCAGAAGAGGAAAACCTTGATCTTGAATAATGCTTATAAATAAAAAATGTTTAACTAAATTTGGTTAAACATTTTTTATTTTTATAATGATTACTTGTTGCTAATTGTTGTACTTACTGCGTTTGCTTTATTAACACGAATTGCTCTAATTCCTTCTAATAATCATATTAACGCACCAATTAGAGCAATTAATTCACCAACAACAATTACTCATGTTGAAACTTCTTTTGCTGAAGTAATAATTGCGCCAATCATTCCAATAATTGCAATAGTAATAAAAATAATTCCGGCAACTAATTTAGCAATTTTATGACGAATAAAGGTTGCAACACAAATAAATAAGAAAGCGGTAATCAAAATAATTGCACCATTATCACCATTATTATTGTGAACAAAAAGTTTTATGTTAACATTAACGCTTGGAAAAGAATTTAAGATTGCTAAGATAAATAATCATAACCCAGAAATTCAAATCATTACTTTTTGGAATGTCACAGTAATTTTAATTGTTGCATATTTCATTTTTGCCATTGTTTTACCTCCTTAACCATAACATTTTTGTCTGTATAAATTATTTTGGGGTATTTACTATATTTTAAGAAATTATGGAATAAATAATCTACATACTTAACTCAAATATACCATGTTTAATTTTATTGTCAACAAATTTTTATATTTTTTAAATTTAATCACAACAAAAAATGCATTTTTATTAAAATTATTTAACTTAAAAATAAAATTAATAAAGATGTAAGTTTTGTTGTTTAGTTTTATTAAAATTATTATATAAAATACTATTATTTTCTGGTGGTTTTTCTGATTGTTTAAAATCCTTAATATTATTTCTTAATTTTAGCATACTAGTATTCAATTTATTTTTAACAGTTTTTTCGCTATAAATTCCTTTTTTAGAAAATATCCCCTTACCATAACGGGAAACATCGCCCTCCATATGACAACCAATATTATTTCATAATGTTTGATTTTTAATGCCATCCTCGTTATATATTTTTATCTGTTAAAAATTGAGTAAAATTAGTTTCTTTAACAGTATTTTTTTGATTATTCCGATAATTAATTATTCCGATAATTATTAATAAATTCAGAACCGTTATCAGTTCTAATTCGTGTTATTTTAACACCAAATATATTTTTAAAATCACTAATTGCTTTTTTTAACAGCAGCAATAGCATTATCAATACTTAATTTATCATAAACATATCCTAATGCTAATCTTGTTTTTTCATCAATAAAATCATAAACATAATACTTTTTATCAACTGGAAATTTACTTGGTACAAAATATTTAGCGCCCATCTGTAATAAACCTATTTCTTTAACTTCATATCTTAGATGTTGTTTTTTAATTTCTTTAATTTTATTTTTTATTTTTAATCATCTTTCATCTTTTTTAAGTCAACGAAAAAATGTTTTTAAATTTTTTGGTGCTTTATTTTTTAATTCTTCTCCATGAATTCCTTTTTTTAAATTATAAAACAAAGATAAAACACCACCAGCACACTTATTACAATATTCAAAATATAAATCACAAATATTTTTGCAAATATGATTACTGTATTGATAATTAATATTATGTGGTAACGTTGATTTTAATAATAATTCATCAAAATCATTATTTTTATATGCAATTAAAATTTTATTCGCTCAGAATGACTGCATAAAAAAAGTAGGGTATAAAAATATAAAGAAATTAAATAAGAATAATTAAACCATTTACTAAAATGGTTTTTTTATTTGAAAAAACCTAAAATAACTAATTGATTCAAAACAAGGACAGCATCTTTATATATTTATAATTTTTAAAATAATAAAAAGTTGTTTCCTTTCTGAAAAAAACAATATTAAATTAAGAAATTAATAAATAATTCATATACTAACTTAGTAAAGGTGTTGTCCTTGTTTTGTTTCACTTAGTTATATTAATAAATCAATCGTTAAATATTAGATTGGAGAAATTAAAAATGGAAAAAATCAATATTATGATTAAATGCAGTAAATGCGGAATGCCAAAGCGAGTTCATAAAGTTAAACATCGCGGAAAAACAGAATGATTTGAAGATATTTATTATAGTCAATATTAAATTTGATTTATAAAAATGAAAATTATTAAACAACAAAAAATATGTGATGTTATTAATTGTTATAAATTATCATCATTTATCACCGAAGAATTTGAAACAAATAAAATTTTATGAACTTGTGAAAATCACAAAGTTTTATTAAATCAAATTAAGTATATAAACAAAGAAAAAATTTGACTTTATAATAATTTGGGAAATTCAAGGATAGATGCTGATTGAAAAACTGGGTATTTAAAAATCTTTTTTAGTAAAATTAAATAATTCTAATATAACAAGATGAATAAATCATCTATGGCACACTAGTTATGTTATTTAATTTATTAATTTTAATTTTATATTTCTTTTATTAAACTTGTTAATAGTATTTTTCAGTGTGCCAATTTTTACTATTTTATATTTTTAATAATGTTAATAACAATGTTTATTAAACATTAAATAAACAATATATAAACATTAAATATAACAATGTTTATTAAAAAAAGGAGTGTGATTAATTATGTTAGGAATTTGAATATTTTTTATTAAACGTAAATGTCAAATTTGTCATTCTATTTTGAATAAAAAAATTGTTGGTAGTTTGTATTTTAAGTTAAATGTTTGTTCAATGCAGTGCAACCGAAAGCGAGTTGATTTGAGTAATGTATCAGAAACCAAGTTATAAGAAGAATATTAACGTAGAAAATCACTTTATTCGAAGAGAATTTATAGTTTTTAGAACAGATAAAGCTTCATTTATAAATTTACCTAATCATAATCGTCATATTGGTTTTTGATTGAGTAATAAGTTTATTTATCCGAGTGAAAAAAATTGTAATCAAGTAGCAATCGGTTTGATTTATGATAATTATTATTCTATTGTAAAATATGATGAAAATTTAAAGCGTAATATTTGAAAGAGTTTAACTGGAACGGAATTAATTAATTTATATAATCAATATAAACAAAATTACTCTACTAATATGAAAAAAGCATTATTTTCAAGTGAACCTAAAAAAGTAAAAACAAATAAAAATAATTTCACAAATTTAAGTGTTGAAAAAAAGAACAATTAATTAAAGACTTAAAAAGTTTAAATTAAAATATTCCCAAAAAAGTTTTAAATAATATACAAAGTTTTAAGATTATATATTAAATAGACATAACATATAAAGCTCACTGTATATTTTAAAACACAATAGTATAGTGCCTGCGATCACTCTTAAAGTGAAGCGAAAGAGAAAAGGGTGAAAAAATGTTTAAAACAAATTTAGGAAAATTAATAAATGGAGATGCTTTGGAATTTATAAAGACATTAGAAAACGATAGCGTTGATTTAATATTAACTGATCCGCCCTATTTATATAATTTATCAAAAAGAGAAAACGAACAAATAAATGAAAATAGAATATCAAAAAGTATAAATAAGTATATTAATGCTCTTTATGATAATAATTTGCATAATTCATTTTATATAAATACTTATTTAGATGAGTTTTATCGAATTTCAAAAACTAAATTTATGTTAATTTGAATGAATAGACAACAAATTATTATAGATTATTTAGATTGAGTTCGTAAAAAAGATATGCTTTATGATTTTATCCTTTGAAACAAAACAAATCCAATGCCAACTAATAATCATATTTATCAAGATAAAGAATATTGTATGATAATTTATTCTAAAAAACATCGAATTCCGAATTATAAAAATGATTATGAAAGTAAAAAAAACAATTTTTAATTATTCAATCGGAAAAAAATAACGGGACACCCAACAGAAAAACCATTATATATATTTAATCGATTAATTAGTAAATATAGTAAAGAAAATGATTTAATTTTAGATTGTTTTATGGGAAGTGGTACAACCGCCTATGCTTGTGAACAATTAAAACGAAAGTGATTGGGTTCTGAAATAAATAATGAATATTACAAAATAATTAAAAAAAGATTAAAAGATATTCAGTTTAAATTTGAATTTTAAGAGAAAGGAAAGAAAAAATGAATATTGCTTCAATTTTGGCTAAGTTAGAAAAAATAGAATTAGAACAAGAAAAACAAAAATTTTATTTAATTGCATTATCTAATTGTGGTTTGTCTGACTTACAAAAAACAGAATTATTAAACAACATTAATTTAATTGATGAAGAATATAAACAAAAACAAAAAGATAAACGGCAAGCTAAAAAAATAGGACTTAGTTATGCTAAATATAAAAAAATGAAAAAACAATAATTATTTTTTATTAATTAAAAACATAAATTATATAGCAGTTTTAATTGCGATGATGGTTGTATTATCCCAAGTAATGAGAATACAAATTATTTTAATTGATTATCAATTCCATTATTTTTAATTCCAGTTTTTATTAGTACTTTTATTTTAAATTGATATTGATGTTTATTTATTGGTTTTGTTGGTCATTTATTAGTTGATTTATCATTATGGGGTTTTACGCTAGGATCATTATGTTGAAATTTAGGAACTGGTTTATTAGCAATTTTATTAAGGATTATTTATTTAATAAAATGTCATAATTTCTGAAAAATTATCCTACTATTATTAATAAATTATTAATAAATTTAATAATTTATTTTCCAATTGATTTTATACTTTTTTGATTAAATCTTGGAATTTTAAATATAGAACAAATAATAATCGGAGTTTTAATTGTAAACACAATATGCTTACCAACTTTTTATTTATTAAGTATCAAAATAATAAAAAAAATTAACCAAGGAAATTTTTAAGGAGGTAAAGATGAAAAAGTTAAATAAAAAAATTATCAACAAAATAAATGAATTAATGCTTAGAAGTTATCCGGTTTCACAAGATGAAATTATTGATGAACATTGAGCATTAGGTAAACAAAATTAGGAGGAATTAAATTATGACTAAAAAATACTTATTAATTATTAAAAATGAATATTATACTACACATGCGTTTTATACATTAGAAGAAGCAAAAGTACGAGAAAAAATTGAAAATAATAATTATGGCTTATCAACGGCAATTATTGATTTAAAAGATATTGAATGAAAAAGGTAAATAATATAGAAAAAATAAAAAGAAACATTGCTAAATTATTAATTTCAATAAATGATGGTGAATTTGATGGATATGGGCAAAATACTATGAAGCAAATGATTTATGCTGAATTAGAAAAAATTTTTAATCAAATTAATAAAGAAAGTTTTTTAAAATGCGAAATATACAAAGAATTACAAATAAAGGAGAATAAATAATATGTGAAAAGATGAAGATGGCAAAGTTTACACAGAAGAATATTTATTAAATGAAGCATTAGAAGAATGTCATTCAGAAGAAAGTGCTTACGACTATATTGATACTTTAATTGCAGAAAAGAATTTGGAGGAAATTTAATAATGAGTAAGTTTATTTCACATTGTAATTATTGTGCTGGTTATTTTGATTTCTCAGATTATGATATCAAAAATAAACCATTAGAAACAATTAATAAATTTAAAATTAGAAATCATAAATATTACTTTAATAGTTATCAAGGAATTAAAAATATTAAAAATAAGGAGGAATTAGAAAATGAAAACATTACAAGATATGTTTAAAGATTTAACAGGAATTGATGTTGAACAAAATAAAATCAGTAAATATTTAGAAAGTGAAAAATTAGATTTACGATGTGTTAATTTAGGTTGTGCTGATTTATGTTATTCTAAATTACAAGATGTTGATTTACGTTATGCTGGTTTAAAAAATATTAAAATAACACGACAACAATTAGACCAATTAACTGTTATTGGGGAGGATAAATAATGGGAAAAAGAAAGTATTGTAAAGATTGTCAAGAAGACGGATTAAATATTCCTTATGATGGTTATTATTGGTCTTTTTCAGATGAAAGATATACACAAAAAGAAATTAATTTTATTGTTAGCGAATGTAATTGGTTATTTTTTTTATTAATAATGTTATTTAGACAATCAATTATTTCTTCTAAGTTCTCAATGTGACTTTTAATAATTTCATCGATATTTTCACATTTTGGCTCAAATTCTTCACCATAGTTATTACAAATCATTAATATTTTATTAATTTCTTTATCTTTTTCAGCAAGTTCTTTTTTAAGTTTTTCATTTTCTTCTTGTAGTTTGTTAAACTTTAATTTATTCTGTTATATTCATTATTTTTCCTCCTCACTAGCAATATGAAATAAGGCAATTAGCACATACATAATGCAATTTAGCTTTAAAATTTTGTCTTAATTCTCTAGAAGTACAACAATCACAATTGTTTAAAGGAGATTTTGAAAAAAGATTTATTGATCCAGTTCCAATTGGGTGTTTTCCAAGACCTTTAAGATATGTTTTAAAAGATAATTCAAAATATGACAAATTACCTAGTAAGGAGGAAAAATAATGGATGTAATAAAAAGCGAAAATCAAATAAATCAAATTATTAAAACAAATAAAGATTTAGATGATTTTAAAAATAAAGATGAATTTATTATCTCAACATTAAAAAAGTGTGTGGCAAATAATTTACTATTTTTAAAAAATATTGATAATGATTTAAAAAATTTGAATAATTTAATTAAAAATATTAACAATTTTCAAGTTAATAACAAAAGTGATGCAGATTATGGTACTGAATTAAAAATATTATTAAAATCTACAATTAAAAAAATAATAACTCCAATTGTTAATAATCGATCAGAATTTAAAACAATTGATAGTTTATGAAGATATATTATTAAATCTTTTGAAAAATTAGAAACAGATGTTATTCAAATTGAAATATTGACTAAACAAATTAATTGAATGAATGCGGCTGAAAATCAATTAAAAGAATTAAATAATAATAAAGAAAATAATTTAATTTCTGAAATTTTGAATAAAGAAGACATAAAAGTTAAAGGTTTAAAAACAAGATGAGATTTAAAAATAAATATTATTGATATTGAAAAAGTGCCAGAAAAATTTATTATTAAAACTATTGATGAAGAAGCAATTAAAAAAGCAATTAAAGAAAATAATAATGAAATTCCAAATATTAATGGTTTAGAAATATTATATGAAAAGAAACATCATTTTTAAAAATAATGCAATTTATTAGTAATAATATTAAATTAAGGCATCGTGTACGATACCAATATTTTAGGAGTTATCTAATCCTTAAAAAAGAAAAAAACAATTAATATTGTTTTTTAAGGAATGTTTTTAAAAATAAATTATAATTTTAAATAGTTACTATTTTTTAATTCAACAATAATTTTCTGGCAAAGATTATCAAACTGTGAATAGGAAAATGAATATCAATGCACATTTGTTAATTGGTGTTTAAACCATGTGATTTGTTTTTTAGCATAAAATTTATTAGCTTGAACCATTGCTGCTAATGTTGCTTCATATGAAAGCTCACCTTTTAAATAACGAATAATTTCTGAACAACCAATAATTTTCATACTTTGCTTTGTTAAATCATAATTACAATATTTATATGCTGCTTCAATTTCAGCAAATAAACCTTGCTCTGTTAACCGTAACACCCGATCAAATAAATATTGATGCAGTTCTGCTTTATCTGGTAATAACCCAATAATATATGGTTCAATATATCATTCATTTCGGTGATGATCATTACTTGATTTTAATATTCCTGTTTGTAAATAATATTCTAATGCCCGCCAAACTCGTTTTCGGTTATTAGGATGAATTTTAGTACTCTCTTGTGGATCAATTGTTGCTAATTTTTCTCATAAAGCATAATTTGAAACATGTTCATATTCTTTTGTTTTTAATAAATCACGACCCTGATCAGAAAATTGGTAATTCTTTAATAGTGCATTAATATATAACCCACTACCACCAACAACAATTGGAATTTTATTTTTATTTCATAATTGGGCTAATATTTTTCGTCCCTGCTGTTGGTACATCTTAATGGAATAATTATCATTTAAATCAATTGTTGATAATAAATGGTGTGGAATTCCAACTTGTTCAGATGGTGTTACTTTATTTGTTGCAAGATTTAACCCATTAAAAATTTGGGTTGCATCAGCATTAATACATTCGCCATTAAAACGCTGAGCGATTTTAATTGATAAAGCAGTTTTACCACTTCCTGTTGGTCCAACAATTAAAATAACTTTTTTCGCCACCATCAAAACCTCACTCATCTCTTTATAAATTTTATCGGATAATTTATTTTTTTCAAATTAAAAAACTAACATTCAACTGTTAGCCTTTCATTTATTTTTAAGATAACCCTGAACCGCTTTAAGTGCTTGGGTGTAGAGTTACTGATTTATATAGCGGTTAATAACCCCAAACACACCTTAACGTTATAATAAACGTAGAAAACTGTCCTTGCGGACAATTACATTTTATCACATTTTATTTCTTTTTAGCAAAAATAACAAATCTAGTGTTCGAATATTATTTTAGGTACCAGTTCAACAATAATTTTAGACTATTTTTAAAAATAGTTAATCATTAAACCGCTTAATTTAAAAGTATCTTATTTACACATTTATTAAAACATATTTCTTTAAAAAAGGGAATACTAAAATGAGAATATTTTAAAAATATTCTTTTTTTAATAAAATTACTGATTTTTTAACTACTATCTTACTGCTGTTATTTCTTTTAATACTTTACTAATACCAGTAGTACGATAATTCATTACAGGAATCCCTCCCTTTTTAGGTTCATATAATGAATTATTAGCATTATTATTTCACTTAGCCATTTTTATATTTTTCAATGAAATATCTTTATTTTCAAGCTCTTCATTAAACATTTCTTTAACTAAGTTTAATCCATTAATTTTTGCTACACGTAAAGCTAAAATGTTCCTAAATGAATCATACGAATATATCTTATTCCCATGGCCTAATTGTGCTTTTATTGTATGCGATATTAATGCTTCCGCACATGCACTTAAACATCAATCATATTTATACGCAATGACACCATCTTTGCGTTTTTTCAAGTATTTAATTACATTTAATAAATTATTTTGTTTATTAATTAAATTAGACTTATTTTTAAAGTATTCTAAATGAGTGACTAATTTTGTATATTCTCCATTTTTAAAAAGACCTTTACAAATCTTAAACTGCAATTTGTCATATTTACTTTTTAAATTAAATACTGTTCCAATTTTTCTAATTGCATGAAACTTATTTAAAACATATTTTGCATTTAAAAAAATGAGAAGTATTTTTTATCCAATCAGCACCATCTCCACATACAATAAATTGAGTATCAGGTGTAATATTATAATATTTTGACATTTCTTTGAAAAGTTCTTCACTATATTCTAATGTATTAATATTTGTAGCAGTTCTTAATAATTTACAATAAGCTTTTTTATTCAATAAAATTGATTTTCCGACTCTTTCATCTTCTGATATATGACCTTGATGAAAAAATGCTGTTCGAATTCGAAATTTCTTCTTCTTATTTTTTTTCTTTCAAAGATAAAAAAGTATCATCTAGAACAATATAAATATATTTTGATGATGTTTTATTGCTAAAATTATTACTTGCATTTTCTAAATTAAGATTCAATTTATTAATTAATCTAGCTATTGAAGAATATGAAAGACTTTTAACTGGAATCATATCATTAATATCTTTAATTCTTTTCCCATCAGCTACATTAGTTAATATTAATTCTTTTAAATCATGTGTAATTTTTTGATATTTTTCAAATTTTAAATCCTCTAGTAAAAGACATTTAAATCGTCATTTTCCATAATTTTTTGTTTTATATTATATGCATTTGCATCTCAAAATTTATAACGCCTAATTTTAATCTGAATATCTCCAAGTAACGTAATAAAACATCTTTTTTTTAAAACCTTTTGGCTTAAAACCTAATTTTCTAGTTTCATCACTAAGAAAAATTTCCTCATCACGTTTTAATAGATGATTTTTAATTTCAATAAGTCCATCTTTAATTAATTGCTCATTAATGTCAGAAAAAAATTGATATGGGTTGATACTACCAAGTTTATTAATAATATTCATATTTATATGCCCCTCATACTTGCCCTAATTTTTACTTGTATATATTATAACATTTTGGGTCTTTAATTAGGATAGGCTAAAATAAAAAATGTAGAAACCACATACATTTTGTATTTTTGGTTTTTACAGTTTTGGAAAGTAAATTTTTTTAATATTTTTAATTGAGGAGTTAAAATTATGCAAACAAAGCAATATTTTATTTTGCGGTCCCTAGTGAAAAAGTATGGGAAAGATATTGTTATTAATACTGTTAATAAGATTGCAAAAGATATTGAAATTACAAAGTAAAAGAATAAATTATCCGCGTAATTTATTAGCGGATAATTTATTCAATAGTGTTTTTAATGGAGCGGAGCGACAACGAGCGGAGCGAGTTTGCAAATTTCAATTTTTTAGTTTTTAGAGATGAGATGTAATATGCGAACTTGATTAACGACAATATTTAGTGTTGTTATTGTATTAGCAATTTTTCTTTATTTTGGTTTATTAATTTACCAAAAAATTCGTCAAATTAGAGGAAAGAAAAAAGATAAAAAAGAAATTGAAAGAAAGGAGAGTAATAAATAATGTTATGTATGTATTTAACAACAGCGTTTAATTTTTTAACAACACCTACACCTAAAACTATGACTGAGGGTATAACTGGTATTTGAACTGGTTTATCTAGTGCATTATGAAAAATTAAAGAAGGTATAACAAATATTTTACCTGAGATAATGGTTTTCTTAAATATTTATTATAATCGATTATATATCTTAGCTAAGGCACACTAGTTTTTATGTGAATTGAATAAATAATTTTGTTGTTTATTTTTGCACTATACACTGTCTACAAATTTATTTTTAAATAAATTTAATTATTTTGGTTATTATTGATAATGTTAACAAGATGAAAAACCCTATTATACATATAAATGATAAATCTATATTGTTTATTATTAATAATATTGAGTCTGTTATGAAAAATATTTTTTTAGTAGGATTTAATAAAAATAAGAATATTTCTATTAAGGGTCATACTAGTAATAGATTTGGGAAATAAATTTCTATAAATATTTTTTATAAATACACTTATTTTTTAAAAACTTGTAGGCAGTATGTAGTGTAAAAATATCAACTTAATTATATTTAAGGTATTATTATGGTTTTCTCTCTGTATAAAAATATTTATAAATTTATTAATTTATTAAAAATTCAAATAATAAATTTAAAAGTTATTATTAAAATTATTAATTATTAAAATTATTATTAGTGAAATAATTGTTTTAATTGGTGATACCATTCATGATAATCAAAAAATAGATGGTATCACAT
The DNA here is from genome assembly GCF_001886855.1 of Spiroplasma citri. Classification (NCBI taxonomy): domain Bacteria; kingdom Bacillati; phylum Mycoplasmatota; class Mollicutes; order Entomoplasmatales; family Spiroplasmataceae; genus Spiroplasma; species Spiroplasma citri. The sequence continues at coordinate 659,353 of NZ_CP013197.1, read as the reverse complement.
TTGTAAAAAATGAATTTATTAAATAGAAAAATGAATTTATTATTTCTTCGATATTTTATTTCTTCTTTCTATTTAAAATAATTTATACAGACAGAAAACCATAATAATATCAACTTAATTATAAACTTATGATTTTATATTTTAATAACTATTGTTAAAAATTAAATAGTATTTTTCAGTGTGCCAATTTTTATTATTTTTATATTTAACAATGTTTATTAAACATTAAATAAACAATATATTAGAATTATTTATAACATTGTTTATTAAACAAATATTTAGTTAGGAGACTATATTATGGATATGAAATTTAAAACAACTAAGGAATATAAAGAATTAAAGAGAGATTTTATTATTACAAACTTTGTTTTTGGTTCTATTTATTTTGATATATTAATTTTTTTTGGTTTTTGTAGTGTTTTTATAATTTGGTCTTTAAATGTAGGAGATATTATTGGTATTTTAGGGTATTTTTTCTGTTTAATGCTTTTTGTTGTACTTTTACCATTTGTAATTATGGAGCATATATCAGAAGTTAAGGAATTTAAAGTTACAGTATTTAAGAAACAATTATTACCGTTAGAAAATATAGTTGGAAAATTAGGAGAAGGTAAAATGCTAAGAAGTGTAGATGATAAAATTGAGTAATTTTGTTAAGAAAAATCAGAATATAGAAAATTATTTTATTAGTAAGGAATTTATCCCTTTTACAACAGATAAAGCAAGTTTTATTAATTTACCTAATCATAATCGTCATATTGGTTTTTGATTGAGTAATAAGTTTATTTATCCGAGTGAAAAACATTCGGAACAAGTAGCAATCGGTTTGATTTATGATAATTCTTACCCTATTGTAAAATATGATGAAAATTTAAAGCGTAATATTTGAAAGAGTTTAACTGGAACAGAATTAATCAATTTATATAATCAATATAAACAAAATTATTTTACTAAAATGAAAGAAGCATTATTTTCAAGTGAAACTAAAAAAGTAAAAACAAATAATAACAATAATAATTTAACAAATTGAAGTGCTGAAAAAGAACAAGAATTAATTAATGATTTGAAAGACTTAAATTAAATGAGTTTATATGATTATTTAGTTTAATTTGTTAGTTATATTATTGGTTCAAATGCCCCTGATTTTTTATATGTTATATCCTTTGTGTTATTTATTGTTTTGTTTTTTGGAATGTTTTTTAAACTTATTCAAAAAATGTGGAGTTTTTAAAAATGCAAAATGATTGAATTAAATTAAAAGAGTTTTTTATTCATATATCTTTGTTTATAGATAAAACGAATGTTTAAAGTATTACAATGTGAAATTTAACGTAAAATGAATATTTAACTTTGATGGTTGGTGTTTGAATTGTGATTTTGTTTTTAACTTGGTTTTTCTTGTGAATGGTTTTTAAAATAGTTGGGTATTTTAAATAATGAAAAAGTTTATATTTTTCTTTAAAAACTATTGTTATATTATTGGTTCAATGTTTTTGTTTAGTTTAATTGATTTATTACTTTGAATAATTTCTTTGCATTGTGTTGGTTTAGTATTTTGAATATTATTTGCTTTGCAATGTGTATATTTTGTGTGATGATTGTGAAAAAATATTTTTTATCAGTTAAATGCTTTTCGGTTAGTAAATTTTGTTTGAGATAATCCGTTATCGGTAATTATTGGTAAGTTAGGAACTGGTAAAACATTACTTTTAACTTATTTGTCGCAAACTATGAAATTATTGACAGATGAAATTTATAGTAATTATCCGTTAGAAGATGATAAAGTTAAAGTTTTAACATTTAAAAATTTAGATTTTACCGATAGAACAAAACCGGTCCCCCAGATGATAGTGTTATTTTATTTGATGAAAGTTATTTGTATATTGATGGAACTAGTCCTCATGATGAGAAAAAAGTTCATAGTGGTAAAATACCGTGAATTGTTTTAGCGAGACATTTTGGTAATCGTGCATTGTTTACTGCTCAGCGTGAGGGTATAATTTGAAATAATATTCGCCAGTTAGCAAGTGGGGTTATTATTCCAATTTCATTGAAAAAACCCGTTGATAAAAAAGGATTTAATTTTTTTAATCGTTTCTTTATTATGCGAATTGAGATTTTCCAAGATATAACGAATTATTAAATTTGAAAAACAAAATCAGTAGAACGAACAGCAGAAGGTAAAAGAGCAAAACATAAGTCAGATGTTGGGTTAGGAATTTGGTTTTTTAAAATAATTATTCCCCTTGAATTCGCTAATAAGTATGATAGTCAATGGTTAAAGTTTGTGCGTGATTTAAAGAATGACGAAATTGTTAATAAAAAAGAATATTATTGGTCAGAAATTACAAAGTTAAGTGTTAAAGAACGATTAGAATTGTTTGATATTGATATTTTGAAAAAAAATTTAAAACCTAAAAAAGAGAAAGGAAATGGTAATGATGATTAATTTATTAGTTGAAAATAATAATAGTAATTGAGATAAGATTTTTAGTTTTGTTTTTGATGTAATTTGAAATACAAAATTACCTATGGCAAATACATCGATTGCTTATTTTTTAATCTTTTTTATGGTTATTAAATTATCTATTTATGCAATTCACGGGACAGCAATACAATATAATAATTTAGGTTCGACAGTTAATAATGGTGTTTCGCAAGTATATTCGTCAACTGTACGAAAAGGTATTAATGTTGGTAAAAATGTTTATCAGAATAGTAATAAGCAGCAAGTTAAAAAAGAACTTAAACGACAAAGTATTAGATATCAAACAAAAAATATTAGAATTACTAAATTTAAAGGAGATAAAAAGTAATGATTAAATTAGTTTTATTGGTGGCGGCGATTGCGATATTTGGAACTGGTTTTATTACTGTTATTATTAATCAATTTACATCGGCAAAAAATATTATTATGGATTTATATAATTCTGATAATTGGTTGATTTGATTATTTGGTAGAATGGCAATTTTATTTAGTCATCCGTTAATGTTAACAATATCAAGTTTATATATTATTGGGTTTATTGTTTCAAAAACATTTTATAGTTAGGAGTTGAGTTTATGAAAAAATCGTTATCTTTATTTGCCATATTTATTTTAACTTTTTTTGGGTTTGGTTATTCCATTTATTACTTTAACGGCGTTTAGACCCTTAAATGAGGAGAATTATACGCTTAAACAAGAGAATATATAGTAATAATAAAGGTATTAATGAAATTGATTTTATTAATACTATGTTTTTACGCAGTAGTTTTTTTGAAAATTGGTCGGAAACAAATTATTTTATTAATCCAACTTTAAAAACATCAAAAAAATTATCGTTTAATGATAAATGGTATTTAGATTTTTTACAAGATAGTTATTCCACCGGAGTTGTTTATGATAAACCAGATGAAGTATTTTTGGGTTATTATCAACAATGACATAGTTTAAAAAATAGGTATATGGTTGAAAAATTTTATGATGTTAAAAGGGAGGATTTTTTGGATGATTTAACTGATTTTATTTATGCCTTTGCTGTAAAATATAAGATGTTTAATGTATCGAAAGAAATTGTGGAAAATGTTGACCGCTATAAAGAAAATCATTATCCAAGAGTTAAGTTAAAAGTAGATAATTGAAAATTAATTGATAGAGATAATTTTGTAAAAGAAAATAATGAAAAAAATAATAAATGATATATTTTAATTGCTAAACAAATGCAAAGTGATAATTTTTCTATTATAAAATTTAATTTTTCAAATGAGCTAATTTGAAAAGTTGGAGAACATAGAGGACATAGAATTAATAATCGTTGATATGTTTATATTAATTCACTATATCGTTGAGATGGCGTTGGTGAACCACAATTACCAACTATTGACAAAAACACTGGTGAAATTACTGACTGAAATAGTTATCAACAAACTCGCGTAAAAGAATTTATTGATTTATCTTTATATTCTGTTTTGCAAGAAAATATTAGAGTTCAGCAAGGTGGTAGTGCGGATTATGAAAATCCGAATAAGGTTGGTGCAAAGCGGATAATTTTTGATTTTGAGATGGTTGATGAATTGGATGTTAAAAATATTAAAAAAGCAATTTATCGGATGATTTTAACTGTTGATGAAGCAAATTTAATTATTTCTGGTAGTTTAGAGTTAAATAATATTAATAATGATGATTTAAGTTTTAATTTTAAGTTTTTTTACAACTGATTAATGTTGTTGTGCTTGTTGCGGTTAATCCGATTGTTACTATTATTATGCTAAGTCATTTTTTCATATAGATTGCTCCTTTTTATTTTTTTATATATAATTGATCTTATCACATATCAAAAATATAAACACATTAATGCTAGTTAAAAAAGTTTTACAAAACTAATTGCAAAACAATTTTAATCTTTACTAACAGAAATTAACGAACTAAAAATATTTGGTGGTGCTTTAGGTAAATGTCGTTTATGTTCAGAACTTTGATTTAATTGTTTAATTCGTTGTGCAATCTCTGTTGGAACTGATTTTCCTTGTAAATAATAATCTAATTGTTGATAAGTAAACCCTAATTCTTTTTCATCAGTTTGACTAGCTCATAATCCCGCTGTTGGTGGGCGTGAAATAATTGCTGTTGGCACACCTAATAATTGTGCTGCTTGCTGAACTTCCGATTTTAGTAAATGAATAATAGGGACTAAATCAGCAGCACCATCACCATATTTAGTAAAATATCCGACATGTCATTCATCAGCATTATCCGTTCCTAAAACCATATAATTGTGACTTTGTGCTAAAGCATATAAGGTTGTCATTCGTAACCGTGGCTTTATATTAGCGAATGCTAATTGATGAGGTGGCAAAGCTAATGTTGCAATTAAATTATCATATGTTCCTGTTAAATCAACAAGATTATTTTTTAATTGATGATTATTAACTAACAACTGTGCACATTCTTGATCAAAATAGTCAGAATGACAAGGCATTATAACTGTTAAATGTTGCTCAGGAAAAGCTTGTTTTGCTAATAAACTAACAACAGCCGAATCAATTCCACCTGATAAACCGACAATAACCCCTTGGCAGTGGACTTTTGTCACTTCTGATTTAATTCATTTTACTAAATAACTTAAATATTGGTTTAATTCTTTCATTATTATCCATCCCATTCTAATTCGTAATCAAAAATGCGAACAATATCTCCTGCTTTTGCTCCTTTTGCTCGTAACTTTTCAAAAACTTTTAAATCTTGTAATTTTTTATTAAATAATAATAAATTATCATAAGTTTTAATTGGTGTTTTATGATAAGCTTGATAAATCGCTGCTCCCGATACTTTTCAAACACCATTGCCAAGATTAACAACTTCCACCTCTTCTTCAATTGGCGTGGTATATTTATATACTTTATAATCTTCTTCCGTTGATACTGGTTCGTCTAATTGCCATAATGCTTTATTATCCTTAATTTTTGTCAGAACTGTTCCAATGTGATTTATTAACAATGATAAATTTTGATTCATTAAACCACTAACTTCAATAATTTCGGCAGTTGGAATTTGGGTTTTAAATTTAATTAAATTTTTTGCTGCAATATCAAGATCCATTTTATTTGCTACAATAATTTCTGGTCGTAGTTCCAATTTATAATTGTATTTTTTTAATTCTGTTTTAACATTTAAATAATTTTGATAAACATCTTCTGTTCCATAATTTCCTGACATATCTAAGACATGAACAATCAATTTACAACGTTCAATATGCCGTAAGAAATCATGGCCTAGCCCCTTACCTGCTGCTGCGCCAGCAATTAATCCTGGTAAATCCGCAACAACAAAACTATGATGGTTTTGATCTTGTACAACTCCTAATTGCGGGGTTAATGTTGTAAATGGATAATCAGCTATTTGCGGTTTAGCTTTTGAAATTTTTGCTAATAAAGTTGATTTACCAGCATTAGGTAAACCGACTAAACCAACATCAGCTAAAACTTTTAATTCACAACGAATCTCTAATGTTTCGCCTAAATCACCAGCTTCAAAGATAGTTGGCGCTTTATTTTTAGAATTAGCAAAACGAGCGTTGCCACGACCACCTTGGCCACCTTTTACTAAGACAATTTCTTGCTGATGAGTAGTAATATCGCCAATAATTTCATTTGTTTTATTATTATAAATTAAAGTACCTAACGGAACTTTAATATACTTATTAGCAGCATTTTTACCATGCATATTTTTAATGCTTCCATTTTCACCATCAACTGCTTTAATTTCTCTTTGATATTTTAAATCAAGTAATGTATTCATCCCTTCATCGCCAACAAAAATAATGCTTCCACCATTACCACCATCACCGCCCGAAGGGCCTCCTTTTGGAACATATAACTCACGATGAAAAGCAACGGCACCATCACCGCCTTTTCCTGCAAATAATTTAATTGTTGCGACATCAATAAATTTCATTATATACCCTTTTCTCGTTGTATCATCATCATTCAGTGCACTTAATAAACTATTTAAGAATTAATTTGACACCCTCCCCTGTTCAACACTGTTAAAACCAACAGAACAATTGTTTTTGAAATTTCATACCATCTGAACTCATTAACATTTTGAACAAAATAATTTAAACCTAAAATGTTATCTTTGCGTTTCTTAACTTAATAATCTCTAATTTTTTATAACTTATTATTAAAAATTGTAAAATCAGTAAATGGTGAAGCATCAACAGGAGATAAAAAGTTATTTTTATCATATTCTTTTCTTTTGGTTGGATTTGATAAAATGTTATATGCTAATGGAATTTCATAAAATTTAGTTTCTGTATTTTTTATTTTTTCAAAATTAGTAGTAGAAGATACTTTTAGTATCTTATAATAATTTTTTGCACTAATCCTCCTTATATTTAAAAAATTTATTAATTAAGTTATATAAATTTATTTTGATAAGTAAAGAAACTTACTTTAAATTTTTTTCTTTAATTCTTAAATAGTTTTTATATTTGGACACATTACATTATAACAAAATTTAAATATTTTAGGAGTTATTTAATCCTTAAAAAAGAAAAAAACAATTAATATTGTTTTTTAAGGAATGTTTTTAAAAATAAATTATAATTTTAAATAGTTACTATTTTTTAATTCAACAATAATTTTCTGGCAAAGATTATCAAACTGTGAATAGGAAAATGAATATCAATGCACATTTGTTAATTGGTGTTTAAACCATGTGATTTGTTTTTTAGCATAAACTTTATTAGCTTGAACCATTGCTGCTAATGTTGCTTCATATGAAAGCTCACCTTTTAAATAACGAATAATTTCTGAACAACCAATAATTTTCATACTTTGCTTTGTTAAATCATAATTACAATATTTATATGCTGCTTCAACTTCAGCAAATAAACCTTGCTCTGTTAACCGTAACACCCGATCAAATAAATATTGATGCAGTTCTGCTTTATCTGGTAATAACCCAATAATATATGGTTCAATATATCATTCATTTCGGTGATGATCATTACTTGATTTTAATATTCCTGTTTGTAAATAATATTCTAATGCCCGCCAAACTCGTTTTCGGTTATTAGGATGAATTTTAGTACTCTCTTGTGAATCAATTTGTTGCTAATTTTTCTCATAAAGCATAATTTGAGACATGTTCATATTCCTTTGTTTTTAATAAATCACAACCCTGATCAGAAAATTGGTAATTCTTTAATAGTGCATTAATATATAACCCACTACCAACAACAACAATTGGAATTTTATTTTTACTTCATAATTGGGCTAATATTTTTCGTCCCTGCTGTTGGTACATCTTAATGGAATAATTATCATTTAAATCAATTGTTGATAATAAATGGTATGGAATTCCAGCTTGTTCAGATGGTGTTACTTTATTTGTTGCAAGATTTAACCCATTAAAAATTTAGGTTGCATCAGCATTAATACATTCGCCATTAAAACGCTGAGCGATTTTAATTGATAAAGCAGTTTTACCACTTCCTGTTGGTACAACAATTAAAATAACTTTTTTTCGCTACCATCAAAACCTCACTCATCTCTTTATAAATTTTATCGGATAATTTATTTTTTTCAAATTAAAAAACTAACATTCAACTGTTAGCCTTTCATTTATTTTTAAGATAACCCTGAACCGCTTTAAGTGCTTGGGTATAGAGTTACTGATTTATATAGCGGTTAATAACCCCAAACACACCTTAACGTTATAATAAACATAGAAAAATGTCCTTGCGGACGATTACATTTTATCACATTTTATTTCTTTTTAGCAAAAATAACAAATCTAGTTTATTCAATTCCTAATAAATTAGAAATTACAAAACTTCCAATTAAATAACTAGAAACTGTTCCATAAATATTTGCAACAACTAATTTAACTCCAATTTTTTGTTCAATTGGTAAAATTGGTAAATTTTCAAAAAGATTCTCATTACTATTAACAACAGGATGTGCATCAACAAAATGTTTAGTTCATTTTTCAGGATCTCAGACCGTAAAAGTTAAAGTAATTCCTGCAATATCAGGACTAATAATATTTTGAATATTTTCCTTATCATCTTCAGTGCTATATTCCTTTCAAATATTTTTTAATTGAACATCATAATTTGTTTGCACTTTTTGTAAGTAAGCATTAAGTAAAACATGATAAAAAATTCCTTGATCAAATTTTGTCTCCTCATCATAATTCTTACTATTAGGATTTAAGGTTCATGAATGCGCATCTTTAAATCAATCTTTTACATTTTCGCTGCGAAGTTGGTCAACATATAATCAACGTTTTTTGTTATATAAATCTGATTTTTCTGAAATTGGATTATCATAATAAGATACTAAAGTTTCTAAATCCGTTACTGTTTTATTTTTACTTTTTTGATCTAAATATCAATTATATTTCTCAACAACGGTTGGTCAAGGCTGACTTCTTAAATCTTTTGATGATAGTAAACTTTTTTTCATATATTCTAAACTATCTTTTGATAAATTTTCTTCGCTATGAATTTTTTGTAATTGCGACATAGTTCGTTGCATTTGTTTTAAAATATCTTTGTTCTCAATATTAATATTCATAATATTTTCTTTTGGAAAAAAGGTTGGTTTTACTCATGTATCAAGATTATAATCGAATAATGTAGCAACCTTACTATTTTCACCCAAAACAAGCTTATTAATAGTTTTTTTAGTATTTTCTGAAATTTGATTATCTGAAATATAAGGTAAATCAGGGATTGGATTACATCCAATTATGTATGTTACCGGAGCAGCTAAGATGCTAATTGCAGCAAAGACACTGAACAATTTTTTCATTCCTATTTATCTCCTTTACCAAGAATTTCACGTTTGGTATTGTGTAATTACAAATAATAATATATTATTTTGTAAATTGTAAATGCAAATGCAACAAATCTATTAATTAAATAATAACATATTTTATAAAAATGAATTATGTAAAATGAAGTGCAACAAATCTTTGTTAATTAAATAATATAATAAAAATTACAAAAATCAACCATAAATTTAAAAAAATTAATTATTTTATCAATATTTAAACAAACTAAAAAATAATTTATTAATTTTAATTAATAAATACATATTTTATTATTTTAATGACATATTTTATAATTTAATATACATTTTTAAATATTTATTGTTTATATATTCTGCAAAAACATTTCTTTTGAACTTATTCAATTTAAACACTGTCGGAGTTTATCATTTATTACATTATTAGGTAGTATATATTATTTTGAGGTTTTTAATAAAATTAAGTAATTAGAAACAAATTATGTCTCGCTTATGAATAAATGATAACAAAATTTATAAAAAATTCAACTTTTTTAAAAATTATATTTTTAATTGAATAAATAATTTTATAAAATTATGAATTTTGACACACTAAAAAGTACTTTTTAAAGTTATTACTAATTTTAAAAAGTTTTTTATTTATAAAGATAAAAATTGCTTTTGAGATTGATTTAATTTAAAAATATTAAATTCAATTTTTTCTTTATTTTTATTAATTTTAACTTCATTAATTCTGCTATTAAGTCTTAACATTGAAGCAATTAACATATTATTAAATGTTTCTTTACAATATATTTTTGCACCTCGCCCCTTGACAGCCTTAATATAATGCGATACATCACCTTCAACATGACAGCCAATATTATATTCTAATGCTTGGTTTTCAATCCCATCTTTATTATTTTTAATTAATTCAATAGTTTCTAATAAAAATTTCTTTTTGCTGTCAATAACATAGGGTAAATGACAAATTAAAAAATCTAATAATGCTTCATAATTTCCAGTAAAAAAATATATTTTTGCTAATTTATATTTTAATCTATGAATTTTGTTTCTATTTCTATATGAAAATAAGCCTTTAAATCTTTTTACTAAATGAAATTTATCCAAACTATATGATACAGTATTATTTTTATATTTTGTTTTTATAGCTTTGTAAATTTTTTTAATTTGTTTTTCGCCATCACTTAATACTAATATTATACTATTTTAATTAATATCATAAGTATCCATTAGTTTAAAAATTTTGTCAATAAAATTATTAAAACTAGATTTTTCATTTTTATTAGTATTTTTATCCATTATTTGAAAAACACCTTTTTTCTTTTTAATTACTTTTCTTGTTTCAGTTGATTTTTCGCCATCAATACCAATATGCATAGTTGAAAAAAAATATTTTCTTTTCAATTCTTTTTTTATTTTCTCGCATAGGAACAAAAGCACCATCAATTTGAATATATAAAACATTATTGGGAATTTTAATTTTATTGTTATTTTTGTTGCTAATATAGTCAACTTTTTCTAAATCAGCTTTTTTAAAAATATTAGATATTATTTTTTCACTGATATTAGCATTTTCTGTTGTGTGCATAATATCTTTATATCGCTTTCCATCACCCATAAAAGAAATATATTTATCTTTTAAATTTTTTTCAATTCTTTCATATTTTTTTAATCCTAATTCTTCATCTAAAGGATAACGATTTATATATTTTTTATTTTTTTCATCATATTTAACATATCTTCGTCTTTTTATAGGAATATTTCCATATTCTGTTTTAATTGTTTTTGGTAATTTTGATACTACCTTATATCCTTGTAATATTTGTCCTTGTTGATATAATTCAAATATCTCATTATCTCTATTAATTAATAAATTTTTAACTTCATTTTGTGTCTCGATTGTTTTATTTTCTTTATAATTTCCTAACAAATTTTGTTTTAACTCCATCTTATTATTTCCCTATCTTTAAAAAATATTTTTAATATGATATTAATAATACTTAATTTGATATTTGATAAGTTTTATTATTTTATCATAATTTGAAAGCGAGGATATCTAAAAAATGCAAGACTTTACTAAAATTAATAATAAAAAACGAATTACTAGTTATGAACATTTAAATAAAAAATATGACTTAAATTTTAGTGACTATAATTTTGGTTTTGACTGAGAAGTATTTAAAGACTTTGTCGGGGATAGTTATGCCCGTTATTTTACTTCACCAAGTTTTTTTAAGTTTGTTTCTGCTGGTCGTGGTACTAATAAAACATGAAATCATATGGCAGAAAAATTATTTTATGCTTGTAATTTTACTGATGCTTCATCTAATATTTTACGAAGATATGCTAATACCCACGAAGATACTACTTTTGGAGATACAATTAACGTATGTAATTATTTATATGATAAATATAACATTGATTTAGGACCAGATAATGATAATGGTATTGTTTGGCCTAAAAGTGTTAAAGAAGGTGGAGAAATTGTTTTTCCTAGTGGTGTTCGTATTGCTTTTGCTGGTTATGCTAATGGTAATAAAATTATGGGTAAAGTTGGTAAAGTTAGCGGCATTATATTAGATAAAAGATATAATAATTTAAGAGTTTCAATGTTTCGTTCTAAAAGTTTAAAAGTGTCTTACGAAAAATACACCGATGAAAATAATAATGAACAATATAATTTAGACAATCCTATTCCTATAAAAGAATTATCTTGGGCATTTAAAGAATGAAATAGTATAACAAAACAATACACAACAATAACAACATATTTTCATAAAACATATTCTAATCAATTTACTTTTAATCCTTTTGATAAATACCACGTATTTTATGAAAAATTTGTAACACCGTATTTACCCTTAAATGAAAGAATTAAAACTATTTTAAAATAACATAACCAAATATACTCAGAAAATAAACAAGCATTTAATGGTTTAGGTGTTTTTAATTTACAATTAACAATGGGGGCTGTTTGAAATAAAATACCTAATATTAATAAAAAACTTGTTTTAACCAACAAAGAAGAACGACCAGATTTATTTGAACTTGAATACTACGGATTTGAATATAACGACAATGACCCCAGTATTTATGTTTTACGAAATTATCGTAAATATATTAAAGAATATAATTTAAAAGATTTTTATAATTCTAATACAAAACAGTATCAATTTGATAGTTATTCAATTGGTGTTGATTATGCTAATGGAAGCGAAGACCATACCGTATTTTTATTTAGTGGATATAAAATTAATGAAAATAACGAGTATGATAAATATTTAATTGAAGAAAATGTTATTACACCAAAAAATGCAATGAATTTAAATGAATTAGTAGAGCATTACGGACAATGAATAATTAATACATTTGATAAATTTGATGGTTTTGAATATGCCACATTTCATTATGATATTAATACCCACGACTTTATGCAAAAATTACAAGAAGATATTTACCCTTATTTAGGTTACAAAATTAAAATGTTTAAAGCCAAAAAAAATCAAACATCACTTAATAAAGAAGCGGGAATAATTAATCGTGTGACATGAATACGAAAAATGTTTGTTCAAGGCAAGATATATGGCGTATTAGATAATTTCCCATTTTTAGATAAATGTATTAGTGAATTAAGATTTAGCCATACCAAAACAAATATACCAGATAGTAAAATGTACCACGACCCATATGATGCTTTGTTTTATAGTTCTTATCCATATCGCTTTAAAATGGGATTATAGGTAATAGATTTTTGGCCGAGCGGTTGACTTTCTTAAATTATTGTGATAAAATGACCTACAAGTTAAAAAATTTTTGAAGTTCTTTCAAACAAATTTGGGAACCTTTATAAAATTCTTCGCTTAACGCTTAGAATTTTTCCCAAGTACTTTGAAAAGCGCGGCAAAAGTTTTTTAAACTTTAAGTTATTTTTCACAAAATTCTAGAAAGTCTCCGCGAGGCCAGATTGACCCTCTGCATATAATAAATTAAATAACTTCCTTTCAAAAAAATTAAATAACGCTTTGTATATATATACAAGTATGTTAAAACAATTATATAAAAAAGTTTAACGAAAGGAATTATTATAATGAAAAAGATATTAAGTATTTTAGGAACAATGACTCTAATTGGAACAAGTGCAACAAGTTTAGCTGCTTGTAATACACCACAATATAGCGAAGAAGAATTAACAAAAATAAAAGAAGAAAACAAAATAAATACTGCTAACCAAGAAATTAAAAACAATTTAGAATGAATAGCACCCCAAGAAAAACCATTTAATAAGGTTGATAATAAATATTATTTTGTAATATGGTATGATGATATAAATAATAGTTGAAAAATTATTAAATTTTTAAATAATAATATATATAAAAAAATATATGAAGATAATAATTTTGTAATTCGTAAATCTTCAAAAGGTGATATTGGTGCTGGTATTGTTCTTAATAAAATAAAAGGCGGGCAAGAAACAGGATATAAAATTTGACCGGATAATGATTATTTTAAATCAGTTTATCGTTGAAATTTAGATACAAAAGAACCTGATTTAATTATTGATACTGATGGTAATGTAAAAGTTAATGAATAATTAAAAATTATTAATATTAATTTGTTCTTTTTCTGTATAAATTGTAATATCATAGTTTCCATATCCTCAAATACCAGATATTTCAATTTGATTTAAATTAAATAGTTTTTGATGGCTATAAAAAGTTACTTTAATATTATCTTATCTACAACTAATTTTTTAACAATACTCATTCAAACCTCCTTAGAATAAAATAATCTATATCATTGCGAAAAATAATTTAAATAATCTTCTATTTTGTTATTAGAAACAATTAAATTAGTTAAATACTTACCATATTCTCCATCGGACAATTTAATTTCAGCAGGAATTAAAGAAGGAATATTGTTTGTTTCTATTTCGTTTGTTATTGATAATCAATTAAAATAATTTGCTTCTAATTGATAAATTTTATTTTCTGAAATATCTTTGTTTTTAGCAGTTACTTTAATTTTATCAATGATTTTAATATTATTTTGTTGTTTTAAATTTCAATCTGTAATTTGTCCTGTTTTAGGTGATATAAACCGTGTATTTGGTTTACTATCATTATTTCAAAGATAAACTCCCTTAAAATAATCATTATCCGGTCAAATTTTATATCCTGTTTCTTGCCCGCCTTTTATTTTATTAAGAACAATACCAGCACCAATATCACCTTTTGAAGATTTACGAATTACAAAATTATTATCTTCATATATTTTTTTATATATATTATTATTTAAAAATTTAATAATTTTTCAACTATTATTTATATCATCATACCATATTACAAAATAATATTTATTATCAACCTTATTAAATGGTTTTTCTTGGGGTGCTATTCATTCTAAATTGTTTTTAATTTCTTGGTTAGCAGTATTTATTTGGTTTTCTTGTTTTAGTTGTTGTAATTCATCTTCGTTATATTGTGGTGTATTACAAGCAGGTAAACTTGTTGCACTTGTTCCAATTAGAGTCATTGTTCCTAAAATACTTAATATCTTTTTCATTATAATAATTCCTTTCGTTAAACTTTTTTATATAATTGTTTTAACATACTTGTATATATACAAAGCGTTATTTAATTTTTTTGAAAGGAAGTTATTTAATTTATTATATGCAGAGGGTCAATCTGGCCTCGCGGAGACTTTCTAGAATTTTGTGAAAAATAACTTAAAGTTTAAAAAACTTTTGCCGCGCTTTTCAAAGTACTTGGGAAAAATTCTAAGCGTTAAGCGAAGAATTTTATAAAGGTTCCCAAATTTGTTTGAAAGAACTTCAAAAATTTTTTAACTTGTAGGTCATTTTATCACAATAATTTAAGAAAGTCAACCGCTCGGCCAAAAATCTATTACCTATAATCCCATTTTAAAGCGATATGGATAAGAACTATAAAACAAAGCATCATATGGGTCGTGGTACATTTTACTATCTGGTATATTTGTTTTGGTATGGCTAAATCTTAATTCACTAATACATTTATCTAAAAATGGGAAATTATCTAATACGCCATATATCTTGCCTTGAACAAACATTTTTCGTATTCATGTCACACGATTAATTATTCCCGCTTCTTTATTAAGTGATGTTTGATGTTTTTTGGCTTTAAACATTTTAATTTTGTAACCTAAATAAGGGTAAATATCTTCTTGTAATTTTTGCATAAAGTCGTGGGTATTAATATCATAATGAAATGTGGCATATTCAAAACCATCAAATTTATCAAATGTATTAATTATTCATTGTCCGTAATGCTCTACTAATTCATTTAAATTCATTGCATTTTTTGGTGTAATAACATTTTCTTCAATTAAATATTTATCATACTCGTTATTTTCATTAATTTTATATCCACTAAATAAAAATACGGTATGGTCTTCGCTTCCATTAGCATAATCAACACCAATTGAATAACTATCAAATTGATACTGTTTTGTATTAGAATTATAAAAATCTTTTAAATTATATTCTTTAATATATTTACGATAATTTCGTAAAACATAAATACTGGGGTCATTGTCGTTATATTCAAATCCGTAATATTCAAGTTCAAATAAGTCTGGTCGTTCTTCTTTGTTGGTTAAAACAAGTTTTTTAGTGATATTAGGTATTTTACTTCAAACAGCCCCCATTGTTAATCGTAAATTAAAAACACCTAAACCGTTAAATGCTTGTTTATTTTCTGAGTATATTTGGTTATGTTCTTTTAAAATATTTTTAATTCTTTCATTTAAAGGTAAATATGGGGTTACAAATTTTTCATAAAATACGTGGTATTTATTAAAAGGATTAAAAGTAAATTGATTAGAATATGTTTTATGAAAATATGTTGTTATTGTTGTATATTGTTTTGTTATATTATCTCATTCTTTAAATGTCCAAGATAATTCTTTTATAGGAATAGGATTGTCTAAATTATATTGTTCATTATTATTTTCATCGGTGTATTTTTCATAAAATACTTTTAAACTTTTAGAACGAAACATTGAAACTCTTAAATTATTATATCTTTTATCTAATTCTTTATCAGTTAAGATTTCTTTTTCTTCGGCATGTATCATTTCATCAGTTCACGCTGTTATAATACCACTACCTTTACCAACTTTACCCATAATTTTATTACCATTTGCATAACCAGCAAAAGCAATACGAACACCACTAGGAAAAACAATTTCTCCACCTTCTTTAACATTTTTAGGTCAAACAATGCCATTTTCATTGTCGGGTCCTAAATCAATACCATATTTATCATATAAGTAGTTACATACGTTAATTGTATCTCCAAAAGTAGTATCTTCGTGGGTATTAGGTAGTATCAAAATTACCAAAAACATTCAAAACAGAATATGGAAATATTCCTATAAAAAGACGAAGATATGTTAAATATAATGAAAAAAATAAAAAATATATAAATTGTTATCCTTTAGATGAAGAATTAGGATTAAAAAAATATGAAAGAATTGAAAAAAATTTAAAAGATAAATTTATTTCTTTTATGGGTGATGGAAAACGATATAAAGATATTATGCACACAACAGAAAATGCTAATATCAGTGAAAAAATAATATCTAATATTTTTAAAAAAGCTGATTTAGAAAAAGTTGACTATATTAGCAACAAAAATAACAATAAAATTAAAATTCCCAATAATGTTTTATATATTCAAATTGATGGTGCTTCAAATTGATGGTGCTTTTGTTCCTATGCGAGAAAATAAAAAAGAATTGAAAAGAAAATATTTTTTTCAACTATGCATATTGGTATTGATGAAGAAAAATCAACTAAAACAAGAAAAGTAATTAAAAAGAAAAAAGGTGTTTTTCAAATAATGGATAAAAATGTTACTAAAAATAAAAAATCTAGTTTTAATAATTTTATTGACAAAATTTTTAAACTAATGGATACTTATGATATTAATGAAAATACTATAATATTAGTATTAAGTGATGGCGAAAAACAAATTAAAAAAATTTACAAAGCTATAAAAACAAACTATAAAAATAACACTGTATCATATAGTTTGGATAAATTTCATTTAGTAAAAAGATTTAAAGACTTATTTTCATATAGAAATAGAAACAAAATTAATAGATTAAATTATAAATTAGCAAGTATATATTTTTTTACTGGAAATTATGAAACATTATTAGATTTTTTAATTTGTCATTTACCCTATGTTATTGACAGCAAAAAGAAATTTTTATTAGAAACTATTGAATTAATTAAAAATAATAAAGATGGTATTGAAAATCAAGCATTAGAATATAATATTGGTTGTAATGTTGAAGGTGATGTTTCACATTATATTAAGGCTGTTAAGGGGCGAGGTGCAAAAATATATTGTAAAGAAACATTTAATAATATGTTAATTGCTTCAATGTTAAGACTTAATAGCAGAATTAATGAAGTTAAAATTAATAAAAATAAAGAAAAAGTTGAATTTAATATTTTTAAAATAAATCAATCTCAAAATCAATTTTTATCTTTATAAATAAAAAACTTTTTAAAATTGGTAATAACTTTAAAAAGTACTTTTTAGTGTGTCAAAATTCATAATTTTATAAAATTATTTTATTTAATTAAAAATATAATTTTTAAAAAAGTTGAATTTTTTATAAATTTTGTTATCATTTATTCATAAGCGAGACATAATTTGTTTCTAATTACTTAATTTTATTAAAAACCTCAAAATAATATATACTACCAATAATTTATTAGTTGATAAATAAACCTTAAGAAAATTATAACACCTTTTCAATTGCTGCTAATAAATATGCTTTTAATTTTGTTTGTGTTTCATATGTATTTTGTAAAGTATTTGTAAAATTTTGTGCAGAAATTGGGGGATAATTATTAATTCCACTTTTATAAGCGTACTGTAATATTTTTACCATCTTATCAAACAAAGTATCCTTACTATGATTATCAGTCGTATTATGTAAAAAATCAACTAAATCTTGTGTAACTCATTTTGTTGTTTCAATTCCCGTTCATGATGGATGGTCAAGGGAAGTTTGGTCAGTATTAATTCAACAATTATTTGTCTGTTTCGTATTATCTCATATATTATTTTGTGCATCATAACCACATTCTGATGAATAAATATTTTTTAACGCATCAAAAGTTGAAGTAGCAATTTGTTTTAAAGCACTAGTTACAACATAATCTTCGCCATAAATTTTCGATTGTTCGGTATCAACACCGACTATTTTAGCATTCGCTTTGTTAACTTTAATTTGATTAATTGTATCTTGAACTTGTGCGCCAGCAACTGGAAAAATAATTCGAGCCCCACGTGCTAATAATTCATCACTAATAATTTTGCCATCTCCAGCTTGAAATGATTGGGAAAATCATGATTCATTTTGCTTTAAAACATTTTGAACTTTAACAATTGATTGCAAAGTTGTTATTTTTGGATTAATATTTTGTACTTGTTTTAATATATTGTGTTTTAAATTATTTCATTTACTATTTATTGAAGAATTAATAATGGTATTAAACAAATCAATTCCAACTAAAAAACCTCACATATAATTTGAAACAGCAACTGGATTATCCATCCCGCCATAACTTCCTACTTTTAATTGCACATTATATTCGTTTTGGTGCGCATTTAAATAAATACTTGTTGCTAAACTCGCATAAAAACCTGAAGCTTCAGCTTGATAAGTAATTCCAATAATATTTTTTGCTAATGGTGCCTTCTGGCCCATATTAAGATGGACATTTTGACTACTTCCATCAATATAAATAATATTATCAACTAGTCCCGCTGCTCAACCAAGAGTATTGCCGTGGTTGAAACCAGGCAAAACTAACGTTTTTGCTCCGGCAATTGAAGATGTAATATAAGCATTTTTATAATCACCAGGAGTTTGACTAACTGATTCAAAGTAACTTGCTCGTCAGTTTGAATTTTTTCAATCTTGTGGCGGAGTTGTCTGTTTTTTTTGTGCAAAAACATATTTACTTGCTCCTTCTCATGCTGCTTGATTAAAAGCAAGATCATTTATAGTTCCCCCGTCAGTAATAACCCAAATACTATTATCAAAATTATATTTTTTTATGCAAGCAAAAACACTGCTCACTGAAGTGCCAATGATACTTACCATC